>JBEGTL010000154.1:0-15010 GCA_041179425.1 Pseudomonadota bacterium
CGAGGTGCGCGTGATCGCGCGCTCGGCCGACGGAGTCACCACCTGTCCGAGCGACCTCGAGGGGGCCGACGCGGGCATCGTTGACGGCACCACCCCCGTGCCCGTCACGAGGCGCGAGTACTTCGGTCTGTGGAAGTTGAAGAAGAAGTGAGCCGGCACGGTCGGCAGCGAAAGAAGTCATGAACGTTCTAGGGATCGAATCTTCGTGCGACGAGACGGCCGCGGCCGTGGTGCGCGAGGACGGCGTCGTGCTGTCCGACATAGTCGCAAGCCAGTTCGAGGTGCACACGCCGTACGGCGGCGTGGTGCCCGAGCTCGCGTCGCGTGCGCACCTCAGCAACGTGGTTCCCGTCATCGAGCAGGCGGTGTCCGTGCTGCCGCGCGGCTTCGCCGACGTCGACGCCATTGCGGTCACCAACGGGCCGGGGCTGGTGGGCGCGCTGCTGGTGGGGCTCTCCGCGGCCAAGGCCATCGCCTGGTCGCGCGGTCTACCCATTGTCGGCGTCAACCACCTGGTGGGCCACCTGCTCGCCGTGTACCTGCGGCGCACCGCCGAGTCGCCCGCTGTCGATCTGCCCATGCCCTACGTGGCGTTGCTCGCGAGTGGCGGCCACACAGCGCTCTATCGAGTCGACAGCCCTGGTGACATCAAGCAGCTAGGCGAGACGCGCGACGACGCCGCGGGCGAGGCGTTCGACAAGGTGGCCAAGCTGATCGGGCTCGGCTATCCGGGCGGTCCCATCGTCGATAAGCTGGCGGCCCTCGGCGACCCCAAGGCGGTCAAGCTGCCCTTGCCCATGCGCAACAAGCATGGCCTCGAGTTCAGCTTCTCAGGCCTCAAGACGGCGGTCGCACAGCACGTCCACAAGCACGGCGTGCCCCAGACCGAGCGTGAGCAGGCAGACCTCTGCGCGTCGTTTCAGCATGCGGTGGTGCGTTCGCTCGTCGACAAGAGCCTGGCGGCCTGCGCGAGCGAGGGCGTGTCGCGTTTGGTGCTGGGCGGCGGCGTCGCGGCCAATCGCGGCCTGCGCACGCTCGCTGCCGAGCGCTGCCAGGCTGTCGGCGTCCAGCTGTTCGTGCCGCCGATCAAGTCGTGCACCGACAACGCGGCGATGATCGCCTACGCGGGCGCCCAGCGTCTGATCAGAGGCGAGCGAGACACCCTAGACCTGAGTGTCTTCTCCCGCAGCCCCACGCTGATCTCGAGGCTCTCGTCAGACAGTCAGAGCGCGTAGACGAAGTTCGGGCACAAGAGCAGAAACTGGTTGGTCGTGATGTCCGTGTCGAGACGGCCTGCGAACTCGCGGCCGTACTTGTGGAACGTCCAGCCCATCTCGGAGTTGATGCCCAGCTTGGTGGTAAACCACCAGGTCGCACCGCCCACGAGACCCACGTTGAAGCCTGCGGTGCCTTCGGGCGCGTTAGGGATGCGCGGAATGGTGAGACCGATCGGCAGCGCGCCGTAGACCTCGAGCGGCAGCTTCTTGAAGGGGTAGCGACCGCGTGGCTTGACGTCGAGGTCCCACAAGAAGTCGCGGTCGCCCGCGTTGTCGGCCTTGCTCCACAAAAAGCGCATCTCTCCGCCGATGGAGAAGTAGTCCATGATCACGTAGTCGACGCCGCCCTGAAAGCCGAGGGTCGGGTCGAGGTCGAGGCCGACCGCCGGGAAGCCGTCGATCTGCTCGCTGCGCTCGCCGCCGACCGCAATGCTCACACCCCCGTAGACGCGCAGCGGACCGGGCGTGCCGATCTTCTCGCGGCTCGGGATCTCTGGCTCGTCGTGCCGCCGCTCGGCTTTGCGCGGCGGTAGGTCCACCCGAACGTCACCGGCTTCCTGGTCCTGAGCCGCCGCGGTGGTTGCCGCTGCCGCCGTCATCGCCACGGCAAGCAGTGCCGCCTTCGTTGTCCTAAGCATTGGAGTCTCCCTGTCCGGATGTGTTTCGCGCGAGGGTACTCACGCCGAGAAATAGAGCAATCGGCATGTGCAATCTGCCCTGCACCCCACTGCGCTGTGTGCCACGGCGCACAAGCCAGCAAGCCAGCCGTCGCTGACCAAGATAAGGGGTGCAATCTGGCTGGCACATGAGCCGTTAGGAGTACAAAAGGGCGTACGGGGCGGTTCACACTGCTTGCCTACGTCTTGGAACCTCGTGCTCGTGAAGGCCATCAATGCGAAACCTCTTCCTTGTCGCTGCCTTGGCTGGCTTGACCAGCGCCCTTTCCGGCTGTGCCGAGAGCGCTGTGCAACAGGATCCCGAGCGCGATAGCGAAGCCGACTCCACCCCAGGGGACCTCGACGCAAGCGCCCCAGCCCTGCCGGGCGACGCTCCGACGGGTCAGATCGATGGCGGTCTGCGCAGGGACAGTGGGGGCCCGGGGCTGGCGGACGGCTCCGCGGCCGACGCAGGCGACGGCGGTCCGGGCAGCAGCGCAGGCGATGGCAGCGGGCGCCTCGACAGCGGCGTGCGCGATGCCGGCAAGCCTCCGACGGACGCTGGGCAACCGCCCAAGCCCGACACCGGTGCACCCGACGCGGGCCCGCCCGTCGTCGATGCCGGCGCGCCAGGCTGTACAGGCGGCACCACCATGTGTGGCAGTCAGTGCGCCGACACCAAGACCAGCAGCCAGAACTGCGGCGCGTGTGGCACGGTCTGCAACAACGGCTCGACCTGCGTCGACAGCAAGTGCACGACACCCGTCACCGTGCCGAGCGGCTGCACGGCCAAGGTGTTCGAGAACCGCACCTACGCGTTTTGCACCAACACGCGCAACTGGCGAGACGCGCGGCGCTCGTGCATCGACGCCAAGATGGACCTGGCGCTCGTCACCTCCAACGCCGAGGGCGAGTTCATCAAGGGCAATGGCGACTCGTGGTTCGCGGCAGACGACCTCGACCGAGAGGGCAGCTGGGTCGCGCCGACGCTCGGCAACGCAGGCAGCAACAACGGACCTGCCCTGACCTTCACACGCTGGTCTGCGGGCGAGCCCAGCAACACCCAGCGCTGCGACGGCGTCGACATCTTCGTCACCTGCCTGGGCCGACGTAGCGACGAAGACTGCGGAATGATCCGCGGCGCCGATGGCCTGTGGAACGACGACGACTGCGACCGCAGCAAACGGTACGTGTGCGAACCGCTCTGAACGCCGCTCTGCCGTGCTCGTGTGACGCGAGGCCGAAACGCTCCCTCGGGAGCGCGAGCAACCATCGCGCGCGCGTCAGATCACGATCGGCGGCGTCTTGAAGCACTCGATGTTCGTGCGGATCTTGAAGTGCGACGCGGCGGTGTGACGCTCGGCGTGGAAGATGTCCATCTTGTACGTCTTGCCCTTCTCGATGCCGAGCTGGGTCGCCATCGCGTCGAAGTTGATGCTGCCGTCTTGCGACGAGTGCAGACCCCCGAGGTCGAGCGCGAGCTTGCCGTTGACGAAGATCCAGAGGTCGTCGTCGCCGTTGAAGCTGAACACCTCGCTGCCACGATAGGTGAACGACGTGTGCACCTCGGTCGTGAAGCTGAAGTTGTGCAGCTTGCCGTCTTCGGCCGTGCGCATGGGCTCGCTGGTGGGAGCCGCCGCGAAGCCCTTGTTGTCGATGGGGAAGAACGCGTCCGACACGAACTCGTACGAGTCCGGGTTGTTGGGCATGGGCGTCAGCGGGAGCGGCACGGCCACTGCGATGTTTACGCCATCGGTGTCGTTGTACCATTGCTTGAACGAGTCCGCGCTCGTGATCTGGACGGGCGAACCGGTCGTCTTGAAGACCGGTTTGCCATCGGTGCCGAGCGCGGTTTCAAGCAAGCCCTTGGTGCCTTGGCCGTTGTACTTCTCGAAGTCGGGGTGGCTCACGGAGCTGAAGTCGCGGACCTTGGCGATCAGGCCGTTGCAGTCCGCGTTCTCTTCGTCACCCGCGTCGCCACCGCCGGTGCCCGTGCCGGTACCGGAGTCGTTGCGCACCGAGCCGTCTTTGCGTGTGCTTGCGTCGACGCCGGCGTCGACGCTGATGGCTGCATCGCTCGTCGTGGCCGAGCCGCCGCCGTCGGCCTGGCTCACGTCGTCGCCGGTGCCGTCATCCTCGCTCGAGCCGCATCCGACGGAACCCGCCAACACACCCATCAACAAACAACGCTTCCAACCGGACATCAGCTTTACCTCTGGAGAGACGGCGCGCGAACACCGGCGCCGTCTCGCTCCAGGTAAGTAGAGCCGGGACGACAAACGGGTTCACGCAAAATTGATGGTGACAGCGTTTTGTCGCACGAGCGTCTCAGCGCTCCAGAATGATGCGCAAAACGCGGCGAAGTGGCTCGGCGGCACCCCAGAGCAGCTGGTCGCCCACCGTGAAGGCGCCGACGTACTCGGGCCCCATGCGCAGCTTGTGGATGCGCCCGACCGGGACGTGGAGCTGCCCCGTGACCGCGGTGGGCGTGAGCTCTTTGACCGTGGCTTCTTTGGTGTTTTCGACGACGCGTGCCCAGGCGTTGGACTCGCGGATGACGGCCTCGATCTCGTCGACCGGCACGTCTTTGGTGAGCTTGATGGTGAGCGCTTGCGAGTGACAGCGCAGGGCGCCCACGCGTACGCACAGCCCATCGATGGGGATGGGCTGCTTGGTCGCGAGGAGCTTGTTGGCTTCGGCGAAGCCCTTCCACTCTTCTTTGGTGGCGCCGCCGTCGACGGCCTTGTCGATCCATGCGAGCAGGCTGCCCGCCAGCGGCGCGCCGAACTCACGTGTCGGGATCTCGGCGCCACGCATGTAGGCACTGACCGCGCGCTCGATGTCGAGGATGTCGGTGTCGGGCTGATCGAGGCTCGCGCCTGCCGCCCCTGCGAGGCCACGCATCTGCAGCAGGAGCTCGCGCATGTTTTTGGCGCCTGCGCCTGAGGCCGCCTGGTAGGTCATCGAGCTCACCCACTCGACCCAGCCCTGCCGGAACAGGCCGACCAGGCCCATCAGCATGAGGCTCACGGTACAGTTGCCGCCCGCGTAGTCGGTGAGGCCACTCTTGAGGCCGGCGTCGATCACCTCGCGGTTGACCGGGTCGAGCACGATGACGGCCTGGTCCTGCATGCGCAGCGTGGAGGCCGCGTCGATCCAGTAGCCCTTGAAGCCGGCCTTGCGCAGCTTGGGGTGGACCTCGCTCGTATAGTCGCCACCCTGGCAGGAGATGATGATGTCGAGCGTCTTGAGGGCCTCGATATCGTAGGCATCCGCCAGCGCCGCGACGTCTTTGCCAACGTTGGGCGCCTTGCCCCCTGCCTGCGACGTCGAAAAGAAGACGGGCTCAATGAGGGCAAAGTCACCCTCTGCGCGCATGCGCTCCATGAGCACCGAACCCACCATTCCACGCCAACCGACGAGACCCACGCGCTTCATTGCAAAACTCCTTGGCCCCTGTCTTACCTGCTCTCATCCCCCACGCAATCAGGCGTGGATCGCGCTGCAGGCGGCACCGTTCCGTGTAAGATGCGGGCCATGCACGTAGGCGCTTTCCCCCGCACTCGCTTGCGCAGAAACCGACGCGACGACTGGTCTCGTCGCTTGGTTCGCGAGCACACCCTCACCGCGAACGATCTGATCTTGCCCATGTTCGTCCACGAGGGCGAGCAGCTCCGTACTGCCATCGGCTCGATGCCCGGCGTCGAGCGGCTCTCCATCGACTTGCTCTGCGAGCGAGCGCACGAGGCTCTGCAGCTGGGCATCCCGGCCATCGCCGTGTTTCCCGTCATCGACCCGAGCAAGAAGAGTGACGACGGTCGCGAGGCGATCAACCCGGACAACCTCGTCTGTCGGGCCGTACGAGCGCTCAAAGAGCAGGTGAAGGGCATCGGCATCATCTGCGACGTCGCGCTCGACCCGTTCACCACGCACGGCCAAGACGGCTTGGTGAAGAGCGGCTACGTCGTCAACGACGAGACGGTGAGCGTGCTCGCACAACAAGCCGTGGTGCAGGCGCAGGCAGGCTGCGACGTGGTCGCGCCGAGCGACATGATGGACGGCCGCATCGGTGCGGTGCGCGATGCACTCGACCGCGCAGGGTTCGTCGAGACGCGCCTGCTTTCGTACGCCGCCAAGTACGCGTCGGCTTTTTATGGGCCGTTTCGTGATGCGGTGGGCTCGGCCAAGCAGCTCGGCACGGGCGACAAGCGCACCTACCAGATGGACCCCGGCAACGGCGACGAGGCGCTGCGCGAAGTCGCGCTCGACCTCGACGAGGGCGCGGACATGGTGATGGTCAAGCCCGGCATGCCCTACCTCGACATCGTGCGGCGTGTCAAAGACGCGTTCGGCGTGCCGACCTACGCGTATCAAGTCAGTGGCGAGTACGCGATGTTGAAGAGTGCCGCCGAGCTCGGACGTCTCGACTACCGCGCCGTGGTGCTCGAGTCGCTGCTGGCGTTCAAACGCGCGGGCGCCGACGGCGTGCTCACCTACGCCGCCATCGACGCCGCGCGCTGGCTGAAGAGCGGATGACGCCGCCTCCCGCCCAAGGGCGTGCGCTCTCCACGCACGAGCCGTCGAGCGATGTTCGCCCGTGCGTGGTGTGTGGCGCACAGAGCGCGCTGTCGAGCGTGCGCACGGCCGTGGTGCACTCCAACGTCAAGCCGTTTGCCAGCGAGACGTTCTCGGTGTGGCAGTGCGAGGCGTGCTCGTCCATCCACGCGCGCGACGAGGTCGACCTCGACCACTACTACGCGCAGTACCCCTTTCACGGGCAGAGCATGAACCTGCCCACGCGGCTGGCGTTCCGCAACAAGCTCAAGGGGCTCGTGGCGCTCGGCTTGTCGCGCGAACACCGCGTGCTCGACTACGGCTGCGGCTCGGGGTTGTTCGTGCAGTACCTCGTCGAGCAGGGCTACGTGCACGCGCGCGGCTACGACGCCTACGCGAGCAGCGGCCCGTACGCAGAGCCCCCCGGCACCGGCTACCACTTCGTGCACTCGCAAGACGTCATCGAGCACGTCGCCGATCCGCGCGCATTCTTGTCGACGCTGACCCAGCTCGTGGTGCCCGGCGCGCTGCTCGTCATCGGCACGCCCGACGCGGGGCTGATCGATCTGCGCGCGCCACAGCCGTTCGTGCACATGCTGCACCAGCCCTACCATCGACACATCCTGTCCAACGCAGCGCTGGTCACGCTGGCCCAGTCGATGGACCTGACGGTTCACGACGTGCAGCACGGCTTCCCCGGCAACAGTCGTTTTCCGGGGCTCAACGGCCGCTTTCTGATGCGCATGCTCAAGGCGCACGGAGACACACTCGACGACACGCTGCAGGGCAAGGTGCCGTGGAAGTGGGAGCTCTTCACGCCAGCGGCCATCTGGGATGCGCTGACAGGTTCCCGGCGTGACCCGGGCTATGACATGACCGTGGCCCTGCGCGTCGGCGCCGCGAAATAACTACGCGTCGTCTGAGCGCGGTAAACGTGTCGTGCGATCGCGCCGCGAGGCCGCGCCGCCGACACAGCGAGAACTATTAAGCGGGAGGGATGCTGGGTTCGCGTGCGAGGAGGCCCTCGAACATCATGCGACCGAGCTGGGTCGTGAGGCCTGCGGTATCGCCGTCTGCGATGTCGTTGAGGCGACCACTCAAGAGTAAGTCGGCAAGGCCGTGCACGACGGCCCAGGCGCCGGCGGCAAGTGCCGGGGCGGAGCCGTCGCTGCGCAACAGCTTCGCGCTCTGCGCACGCTCGACCTCGTCTTGCAGCGAGGCAAACGCACGGTCCGCGGCTGCACACAGCTCGGGATGGAGGTCTCGGTTGAGGATGTCGCGACCAAACATGATCTGGTAGCGACCAGGTCGAGAGGCCGCGAAGTTGACGTACGCCTCACCCAGCGCCTGAAAGCGCCCGTAAGGGTTGTGAGCCGCCTGCTCGAGGTGCGCTTCGATCTCGGTGCGCAGGTCTTCGAACCCGCGCGCCGCTACCGCCGCCAAGAGCGTGTCTTTGTCCGCGAAGTGTCGATAGGGCGCACCAGATGAGACCCCTGCGATGCGTGCCGCTGCGCGAACCGTCCAGCTATTGGGACCCTCGCTCTCCAGCAGCTCTTGGGCGACCCGAATCATCGCCTCGCGCAGATCTGGGTGGTGGTACTGGTCGCCCTTCTTGACCGTGCGGACTTCTTCTTGTGCCGGTGTGTCACCCATGTGGGTGCTCTTAGCACATCGATCTCGATTTTGAGTGGAGCGGTAGAAGATATAGTCATGCGGAAATACAAGACATACCTCTGCTCCGACGTTCAGCGGGAGGTGCTCTCAAGAGCAATGATTTCCATGAAATCCGGTCATTTCTTCGAGGCCCACGAGCTGCTCGAGGAGCTGTTTAGGGCCTGCACCGGGGACGGTCGTTTCTTGTTCCACGGGCTCGCGCAGATTGCTGCAGCGCATCATCAGCTCACTTTGGGGCGCGGTCGAGCGGCCATCCGGACCTGGAACAAGGCCCGCCTCAAGCTCCAGGCTGTCGATATGTTGGCACCCTCGTTCTCGCTTGCGATGGATGCTTTCTACGCTGGGCTGGGCATCGACCTCGAGGGGCCGCGCTTCGTCGACCCGGGGCTGCTCGGCCCGGCTCAGTCGTTCCCGCTGCCGCTCGAGGACACCGACCACACGCCCAGCGCGTAGCGGCCGCCAGCCTGGGCATTCTGGCCCGAGAGCGACACATCGAGCAGCAGGATGTCCGCGCGCTCGCGCTCGTCGTCGTGACCTTCGAACGTGATGGTGAGCGACGCGCTGCGGTTCTGCGGCACACTCTGGGGGGGCGTCGCCAGCGAGAAGCCCGTGTCGCCGAAACGAAGGCTCGCGTTGGTGATCTGCACGGTGCCGTTGCAGCGGTTGGTGAGCACGAAGCTTTGTTCTTGCGTCTTGCCCGTCGCTACCACGCGCGTGATCTCGTCGCGTGGAGCGAGCTCGACACAGCTGAGCTCCTGCGGAGGCAGCGCGACGATGCTGACCATCGGATTGACGTCGGAGCTGTCGGCGCCGTTTGCAAACACAGCGTCGAGCGGCAGCGAGTGTCGACGCGCGCTGCGCGAGATGAGCCGCAACCGGTCGCCCATGTTGGCGGTGAGCTTGGTGCTGAAGCCGCCGTCGGCGCGCGGGCGCAGCGTGATGGGTGCGGCGCTGGGATCGTCGAGGTTCACGATCCAGAGGTCTGCACCAGGTGCGACGGCGCCGGCACCGCCTGCGAGTGGAACGGCGGTGCTCGCGATCTCCGGGTTGGCGAGCACGTCGATGACCGAGGTACCGAAGATGCGACCCGCGTCGGGCGAGGGCAGGTTGTCGGGCGGCTCGGGTGTCGGGGTTCCCACGCACGCGCCGGCCCAGACCGCCAGGAGCAGCCATCGGCGCGTACAGAAGCACTTGAGAGCGTGCGTGGGCATCGAGTCACTCCGGCAGGGCAAAAGCCAAGCGCATGCCGTGGAGCATGCCAGTCGTCGTCTTCAGAGAGTCAGGTCGCCCGCCGGGGCGGTGGGCAGACCTCGCGTCGCAATGTAGATCGCGCAGCGGAGCTCAGGGGCGACAGTCGATCGGGTCGCTGGTGTCGCAACCGATGGGGGCCTCACACTTCCCATTGTCCGCGTAGCGGATCGCGGGGCAGTCGGGGCGCTTGCTGCAGTCGACGGGGTCGGTGTACTCGCATCCCACCGCTGCTTCGCACTTACCGTTCTGCGCGTACGCGATCTCGATGCAGCCGACACCACCAACCTTGCAGTCGACCGGGTCGCTCGCTTCGCAGCCCTTGGCGGCCTCGCACTTGCCGTTGGTCTGGTACGCGATCAGCACGCACGCGACGCCGCCGCCGCCGAGCTTGCAGTCGACTGGGTCGTTGCGCTCGCAGCCCTTGGCGGCCTCGCACTTGCCGTTGGTCTCGTACGCGATGTCGATGCACACCACGCCCGTGTCCGGCGCGCAGTCGACCGGGTCCTGCAGCTCGCAGCCCGTGGGAGCCTGGCACTTGCCGTCGGTGGGGTAGAGGATCTTGGTGCAGGCGACGGGGGGCTGTGTGGTCTTGCAGTCGATCGGGTCGTTCTGCTCGCAGCCCTTGCCGGCTTCGCACTTGCCGTTGTCTGCGTAGCGGATGGCGATGCAAGCGATGCCGGTGTCGACCTTGCAGTCGACGGGGTCGTTCTGCTCGCAGCCCTTGGGCGCTTCACACTTGCCGTTGGTCTCGTACGCGATGGCCGGGCAGATGGTCCCTGGGTTGCCGTTGCTGCCGCCACCCGAACAGTCTTCGTCGTTGACGGGTCCGCACGGATCTTTGGGGTCGCACTTGCCGTCGGCCAACCGGAGGCTCAGGTCGCACGCGACGCCCGCATCTTGACAGTCTGCGTCCTGGGCCTTGCTGCACGGGTCGCTGAGGTCGCACTTGCCGTCGGGCAGTCGCCAGATCAGCGTGCACACCGTCCCGGCGCCAGCGTCTGTGGGCGTGGGCTTCTGACAGTCTTCGTCCTGGACCTTGCTGCACGGGTCGCTGAGGTCGCACTTGCCGTCTGCAAGCTTCCAGATCAGCGTGCACACCGTACCGGTGCCTGCGTCGACCGAAGCGCCCTTCTTACAGTCTTCGTCCTGGGTCGGGCCGCACGGGTCCTTCCAGTCACAGAAGCCGTCGGCTGGACTCCAGAACTCGGCGCACACCACGTCGGTGCTGCCCGGACTGCACGTGCAGTCTTCCCTGTCGCCGGCCGGGCACCAGCTGTCGCAGTCGCCGTCGCCGTACCAACCGTGGACGGCGCACAGGTCCTTGGCGGGCTTGGTCGGCTTGCTCGACACGGGCCTGTCGGGGCTGCTGCTGGCGTTTTGGTAGCTCTTGCGAGCTGCTTGTTTGAGCGACTCCGTGTCGTCGCTCCCGTTGTTGTCGCTCGAGCACGCGGCGGCCAGGCCGACGGCCAGGACACAGCTCAGGGAAGTAAGGTTGCGCATGATTCGCCCTCCAGGCTGAAGTTCACGTGGGGAGCCCTATGCAGCGCACATGCCAGCGCGAACAAAATCGATGATGACGAGTTATTCCCGATAGATGGGGTGATTCGACACGCTGGGTAGACTGTTCCATCTTGTTCCATCGTGTGCCGTGTGAAACGCTTCGGACGTGGCACTCTCCAGCGGCACCGTGCTCGCGCATCGTTATCGACTGGGCGCACGGCTGGGTCAGGGTGGCTCCGCCCAGGCCTACGTCGCGGACGACTTGGTCGAGCAGCGGGCCGTCGCGCTCAAGCTGCTGCAGTCGTCTCGTCCCATCGACGAGCTGCGCCGCGAGTTCGAGCTGCTGCGTGGCCTGGTGCACCCGCACCTCACGCGCGTGCACGAGTTCGGGATCTCGGTTCACGAGCGACAGCGGCGCGCGTTCTACACGGCAGAGCTGCTGCGCGGTGGTGACCTTCGTGCGTTTGCGGCGCGCGCATTGCCCGCGCAGCTGATGCTCGCCCTGTGCGACGTGCTCGACGCGCTGCACCTGCTGCACGGGCTCGGCCTGCGGCACGGAGACCTCAAGCCCGAGAACGTGTTGGTCGACGAGCAGGGGCGCGCGGTGTTGATCGACCTGGGCTGTGCGGCGGCGCTAGGACGAGCGGTGCCGACCGTGTCGGGGACACCAGGCTATCTCTCGCCCGAGCTGCGTGAAGGACGAGCTGCCGACGAGCGCGCGGACCTGTTCGCGTTCGGCGTGACGCTGCGCGAGCTGTGCCCGCCGAGTCTTCGCGAAGAGCTCGAGCCCGTGCTCCAACAGCTGACGCAAGAGCGCGCAGGTGAACGTCCAAGCTCCGCACGCGACGTGCTCGCGATGCTGGGCGACACGCGCGATGTGGCGAGCTCTACGCGAGGTCGCGCGCCGCGCTGCATCGGGCGCGAGGCCGAGCTCGAGCAGGCGCACGCCGCTCTCGCGCAGGCGGCGCGCGGAGAGCCGGGCCCACGCTGTGTGTGGATCGAGGGGCGGCCAGGTGTCGGGCGTTCTCGCGTGCTGCGCGAGATCTGTTTTGGGCTCGCCTCGTCGGAGGTCGAGCTGCTCGAGGCGCGCGCCCAGGGCGACCGACCGCTGCGGGCCGCGCTCGCGCGCAAAGACCCAGAGCTTGCGCCCGGCTACGAGGCGCTGCTCGACGCGCTGTCAGACGCGACCACCGCGCGCACGCCGTGCGCCTGGGTGCTCGACGACGCGCAGCAGCTGACTCCGGACGCGCAGCTGGAGCTTCGTTTTGCGCTCGCGGCGCTACCCGAGACGGGACGCACGATGGCCCTGGTCGCATCCACGTTGCCGCCGCCGTCGCTCGAGTCGGGCCGTGTCCTGCACATCGTGCTCGCTCCGCTCGAGCTGTCTGCACTGCGCGTGTGGAGCGAGGGTGTGCTGGCCCCGACGCGCGTGCCCGCGCTGTTGCGCTTCACCGGCGGCTATCCACGCTACGTCGAGCGCACGTTGGCGGCGTTGCTCGACGGCCGACTGCGCGAGGCCGAGCTGGTCGACCCATCGCGCGCCTCCGAAGCCGAGCTCGACGGCGAGAGCGCGCGCTCGCTGTCCCTGGCGGTGCTGGGGCTGTCAGCGGCCGAGCAACGTACACTCGGTGAGATCGCGCTGCTCGGACACAGCACGTCTGCACCGTCGCCTCGTTTGTTTGCGCGCGACTTGATCACGGCGCAGGGCGATCGGCTGATGTTGGCGCGCGAGGCCGATACCCACGCCGTGCTGAGTCGACTGCCCACCGAGCTGGTGCGCGTGCTGCACAGCGAGGCGGCGCAACGGCTCGAGGCTAGCGAGCAGCCCGAGCAGCAGGCTGCTGCCATCGAGTCGTACGTTCGCTCGGGACAAGCAGAGCGTGCCGATGCGCTGCTCGCGCGGCTCTCGTCCGACGCGTTGCGCACGCCCCGTCCCTTTGCGTTGCGCCTGTCTACGTGTGTCGAGCAGCTCGCTCCGCGTTCGCGTGTGTTCACCGCGCAGCTGCTGCGTCTGTCCGGAGAGTCGTCGCGCGCGCTCACCGTGCTTGCGCGCGTGCGACGTCAGATGGCATCGGCCGCACTGTTCGTGGAGGCGGCCGAGGTGTACCTCGCGCTCGGTCGCCCAGAGCGCGCGGATCGTATGCTCGAGCGCTTGCCCGAGTCGCGGCCACACGCCGAGCTCTTTGCGCGCGTGCTGGTACGTCGCGGCGCGTACGAGCGTGCGCGGTCGATGGCGCAGCAGGCACTCGAGGACGCGACCGAGCCTGCGCAGCGTGCCCGCTCGCTCGAGGCGCTGGCGCTGGCGCTGTCGTACCTCGATCAGCGGACGGAGGCGCGGGCCAAGGTGGATGAAGCACTCGCACTTCATCCGCACGCGGAGGTCCGCGCGCGCGCACGCTGTCTCGCGCTGCGCGGCTTCGTCTCGCTGCGCGCCGGAGCCCATGCCGAGGCGGCCGTCGCGTACGCCGACGCGTTCACGCTCGCCGAGCCGCTCGGGCTCGTCGACCTGGTGGTCAACACGCTCGGCAACCTGGGCAGCGCGCGGCAGTCTCTCGGCCAGTGGGGTGCGGCGCTGGAGAGCTACGAGCGCGCGCTGCGCCTGGCCCGCGCGCTCGGTCGGCGTGCGAGCGTGCGCTCGCTGCGCGCCAATCTGGCCAACCTCGCACTCGAGATCGGGAGCTTCGAGCGCGCGCGCAGCGAGCTGTCCGCGCTGGTCGACAGCGCGGCGGGCAGTCGCGAGAGCGCAGCGCTCTCGGTGTCGCTCACCAACTATCGAGCCGAGCTCTTGCTGCTGACGGGCGACCCGAGTGGCGCGCTCGCGCTGATCGAACACGAGCAGTCGACGCTGCCACCTCGCGAGCGTCTGGAGACGGCGGTCTACGCGGCCTTTGCGCTGCTCTTGCTCGGCGAGCCGCGGCGTGCCCTAACGCGCATCGAGCAGGTCGCCGTCGACGTGTCCGGCGACGACACGCTGCCGCTCGATTTGCGCGCGCGTCTGGCCGAGGTCGAGGCGTACACACTCCATGCTTGTGGACGCGCGCAGAGCGGCGCCGAGCGGCTCGAGCAAGCGCTCGCCAGCGTGCGACCAAGCGGCGATCAAGCGCTGCTGGCGCGCCTCGAGACTGCGCTCTGGGAGCTGTACCGCGGCCTGTCCGCCGATACGCTCGCCGCCGAGTGCGCGGCGCGTGCGCGCGGGCGCTGGGAGCGCATCGCGATCAACCTGCCCAAGACGTTGCGCGAGGCGTTCTGGGCGCACCCACGCCGCAAGAAGCTGCACCAAGAGGCGGCAGCGGAGACGCACGCTCCCACCCGCGCTGGGCGCGCGACCTTGAGTCTGTCGCGCGTCCGTGAGCTCAACCGACGCATCGGCTCGCTGCACGAGCGCGAAGCGGTGCTGGCCTTCGCCCTCGACGCGGCCATCGAGCTCACCGGGGCCGAGCGCGGCTTCGTGCTGCTGCCCGCGGCGGACCAGCGCGGGTTCGAAGTGGCCGCCGCGCAGAACATGGAAGGCGCGCGTGTGCGCAAGAGCGAGTGGAAGTGGAGTCGCTCCATCGCCGAACGTGTGATCCGCCAGGGCGAGCCCGTGCTCACCGTCGATGCGGGCAGCGACCCACGCTTTGCACGTCAGGCGTCGGTGCACGCGATGCAGCTCAAGTCGGTGCTGTGCGCGCCCATTCGCGGGCAGAGTGCCGTGCGTGGTGCGCTGTACCTCGACAACCGTTTGGCGCGCGCCCGCTTCGCGCAAGAAGACGCCGAGCTGCTGCTCACGTTTGCCGACCAGGTGGCGATCGCACTCACGCATGCGGACCTCGTCCTCGAGCTCACCCACAAGGCGGCCGAGCTCGCCGTAGAGAAACGGAAGGTCGAGGCACTCGCGCGTGGGCAGGCGTTGCAGATCGAGCGCCTGTCCGACGAGCTGACCGCGCAGAAGGAAAGCCTTGCCACCCGCTACGACTACGAGGCCATCGTCGGCCGCAGCGAGCCCATGCGGCGCGTGTTGGCGGTGCTGGACCGGGTGGTCGACACCGACCTGAGTGTGTTGATCCAGGGCGAGAGCGGCACCGGCAAAGAGCTGGTCGCACGCGCGCTGCACAACCT
>JBEGTL010000155.1:0-15002 GCA_041179425.1 Pseudomonadota bacterium
GTCTTCGTCCCAAAGCTCTTGCTCAGTCCCTCGGAAATCCGTCACGGTAACCCCCGGACGCTCGACAGTGTGGCCGGCTCGCACGTATCCATTTTTCGCTCGCGCGCCCGAGGGCACGCTTCGACAGTTCGCTCGACCGACCTCAAACGTCGCTTCACCAGGCTAGACTACGCACGAGGCGCGCACATCTCCAAGCGAGGCGGCATGGAAGCTAGCCCAACGGTCGGCTATCTTACTCCACCACACAAGGCCGATGGGCGTCTCGGTACCCCGTACTCCCTTTGACCTCCGCTAACCGAAAGCACTAAGTTGGAGATCGTGTCGACACCACCAAGCAGCGAACGGCGCCGAGATGTGCGAGCGCCCATCGAGCTGCAAGTCGAGTACAAGCGGCTGAACTCGTTCTTCGCGGACTACACGCGCAACATCAGTCGCGATGGAATGTTCATCAAGACGCAAAAGCCCCTGGGCATCGGGACGGAATTCGTCTTCAAGCTGCAGGTTCCGCAGCTCGAAGAGCCGCTCGAGCTGCACGGCCGCGTCCAGTGGACCGTCAAACCCGAGCAGGCCGACTCCGAGCACGAGCCAGGGATGGGCATCGGGTTCGTTTACGAGTCCGAGACCGAGCGGCAGCGCGTGCTGGCCATCGTAGAGCGCCTAATGGTGAAGAGCCTCGGCAAGGCCCTATACAACAAACTAGTCGCTGAGCGGCGTCGCCATCATCCTTGATGTCGGGTGGCGCGTTGGGGGGAGCGGGGGTGTCCCCCCCGGAACCCTACGCGTGGAGGACGCTCGGCTCCGGGTTCCGGGGGGGGACACCCCCACTCCCCCCAAACGCGCAGGTTTGTGCGGATGAGGCTCCTTCTGGGGTTTTAACGGAAGGACGCTGACGGGCGACGCTGACGAACTTGGCCGGGGTCGTTCGTGGGCTGGGGCGACAGATTTTTGGCTGGCGCGTGACACGCTGGGCGGCAGTAGCTAGACAGAAGGGGATATGGAGCAGCCTACCGTCGACCCGAACCTCGATCTCGAGGAGGAGATTCGTCGGCTCAAGCTTGAGCGCAACGCAGTCATCCTGGCGCACTACTACCAGGACGGAGAGATCCAAGATCTCGCCGACTACATCGGGGACTCGTTGCAGCTCGCGCAAGCCGCCAAAAAGACCGACGCCGACGTGATCGTGTTCTGCGGCGTGCACTTCATGGCTGAGACCGCGAAGATCCTGAATCCCACGCGCAAGGTGGTCATCCCCGACCTCGACGCAGGCTGCTCGCTCGCGTCGGGCTGTCCGGCCGACAAGTTTCGCGCCTGGCAAGCCAAGTACCCGGGGTCTGTCACCATCAGCTACATCAACTGCTCGGCCGAGGTGAAGGCGCTCAGCGATCTGATCGTGACCTCGTCGAACGCCGAAAAGATCGTGCGCTCGGTGCCGGCCGACAAACGGATCTTGTTCGGGCCGGACAAGAACCTGGGTCGCTACCTGGTCGAGAAGACGGGGCGCGAGATGGTGCTCTGGCAGGGCAGCTGCCTGGTGCACGAGACGTTCAGCGAGCGCAAGCTGATCGGGCTGCAGACGCGGCACCCCGAGGCGGAGATCATCGCGCACCCGGAGTGCGAGACCCCCGTGCTGAAGATGGCTTCGTTCATCGGCTCCACCAGCGCGCTGCTCAAGTACGCGGTCGACTCACCCAAGCGCGAGTTCATCGTGGTCACCGAGCCCGGCATCATCCACCAGATGGAGAAGGCTGCGCCCGGCAAGTCCTTCATCCCGGCGCCGCCCAACGGCAACTGCGCGTGCAACGAGTGCCCCTTCATGCGGCTCAACTCGATCGAGAAGCTGTACGTCGCCTTGCGCGACCTCTCGCCCGAGATTCACATGTCAGAAGAGCTTCGCCTCGGTGCACTCCAGCCGATCGAGCGTATGCTCGCGCTCTCCTAACGTTCTTCTAGCCCGCTCAGGACAAGCCCATGTCACTTACGATCAGCGAACAGCGCGCCGCGCTGGCCGACCTGGTCCAGCGCCTCTCGGTGCTGGGGAGGTACCTTTGACGTCGACGGCCTACGACACCGAATCGAGAGTCTAAATCACGACACCCAAGCGCCGGGCTTCTGGGACGACCAGGAGCACGCGCAGAAAGTGTTGCGCGAGCGCTCTGGCTACGAGGGCACGGTCGAGCGTTTCGACAAGCTGAGCAAAGACTCGAACGATCTGTCGGAGCTGGTCGAGCTCGCGGCCGACGACGAGTCGTTGCTCGAAGAGGTGGGCGATCAGATCCCGGCCCTCATCGAGGGAGTGCGCAGGCTCGAGCTCATGCGCATGCTCTCCGGCGAGGGAGACGGCTCCGACGCCATCGTCTCCATCCACCCGGGTGCGGGCGGCACCGAGGCCCAGGACTGGGCCGAGATGCTCATGCGCATGTACCTGCGCTGGTGCGAAAAGAAGGGCTACAAGACCGAGATCGTCGACCACCAGGCCGGTGACGAAGCGGGCATCAAAGACGCGAGCTTCATCGTCTCGGGGCCCAACGCGTACGGCTTTCTGCGCTCCGAGAACGGCGTACATCGGCTGATCCGCATCAGTCCGTACGACTCCAACGCGCGTCGACAGACCTCGTTTGCGGCCGTCTACGTGGTGCCCAACCTCGACGACGACACGGGCGAGATCGAGATCCGGCCCGAGGACCTCAAGGTCGACACGTTCCGCGCGAGCGGCGCAGGCGGCCAGCACGTCAACAAGACCGACTCGGCGGTGCGCTTCACGCACTTGCCCACCGGCATCGTGGTCGCCTGCCAGCAAGAGCGCTCGCAGCACAAAAACCGCGCCCTCGCGATGAAGATGCTGCGCGGCCGCTTGTTCGAGCGCGCGCGCGAAGAGCGGGAGGCCGCCTTCGAGAAGGCCTACGGCTCGGACAAGAGTGGCATCAACTTCGGCTCGCAGATCCGCAGCTACACCATGGCGCCCTACACGCTGGTCAAAGACGAGCGCACGGAGGTCAAGGTGTCCCAGGTCGACGCGGTGCTCGATGGTGACATCGACGAGTTCATCGAAGCCTTCCTGCTCTGGAAGGCAAATCGCAAAGCAGACGCCGAAAAGGGCAAAGCGGGCTGAGGCACGGGCGAACGCCGAAACGCGTCGCCCGCTTCGAGCAGACCGCGGGTAAGAAGGAGACTGCTGTGGCATCCGAAGAGGAGTTGATCCGCGCCCGACGAGCCAAGTTCGAGAAGCTCGAGCAGGCCGGCACGCGCGCGTTTCCCAACACGTTCCAGGGCGACGAGGCGTCACGAAAGGCGGCCCTCGCGGTCACCACCGGCGACGAGCAGAAGCGTGCGTCGCTGCCCACCGAGGCGGAGCTCAGCGGCGACGAGCCGAGCTACCAGCTGTTTGGCCGCGTGATCGCCAAGCGTGGTCCGTTCTTGGTGGTGCGCACGCCGTACGGAGACATGCAGGCGCTCGTCCGCAAGGACAAGCTACCCGAGGCCGATGCCGCGCAGCTGGCGGCCGTCGATCTGAGCGACTTCGTCGCGACCGAAGGCCCGCTCATCCGCACGGGCACCGGCGCCGCCGCCGTGCGCGCCAATCGGTATCAGCACGTGGGCAAGGCGATGTTGCCGCCCCCTGACAAGTGGCACGGCCTGACCGACGTCGAGAAGCGCTACCGCGAGCGCTACGTCGATCTGTTCGCCCAGCCCGAGATCGCGCAGGTGTTCCGTGCGCGCTCGCTGATCACGCGCAGCTTGCGCAGCTTCCTCGACGGTCGCGACTTCCTCGAGGTCGAGACGCCCATCCTGCAGTCGGTGCGCGGCGGCGCGACGGCCAAGCCGTTCAACACCCACCACAACGCGCTCGACCTCGACTTTTATCTGCGCATCGCACCCGAGCTCTACCTCAAGCGTCTGTTGGTGGGCGGGCTCGAGCGCGTGTACGAGCTCGGCCGCGTGTTTCGCAACGAAGGGGTCAGTGCGCGCCACAACCCTGAGTTCACCATCCTCGAGTTCTACCTGGCTTACGCCAACTGCGACGACCTGCTCGAGCTGACCGAGGCCATGTTGAGCGAGGTCGACCAGACCCTCTGCGCGACGTTCCCCAACTTCGGTGAGGGGCGCAGCTTCTCGCTGGCGCGTCCGTTTGCGCGCGTCGGCATGCGCGACTCCATCGCCGACCGCGTCGCACGCTCGGGGGAGGGCGACATTCCGAGCACGCCCTTCGACGGCGCGCTCACCAAGCAGGTCGTGCGCGACCCCGCCCTGCTCTCCGCGCTGATCGCCGAGCGGCGCGAGAGCCTGCCCAAAGACCTGCGTGTGTTGCTCGACAAGTGTGACAGCCACGGCGAGCGCATCTACGTGCTCTACGAGCAGCTGGTCGAGCCCGTTCTCACCAAGCTCTACCGCACCGCCGATGGCACACAGTCCGTTCCGGTGTTCATCCTCGAGTACCCGTTCGAGGTCTCTCCGCTCGCGCGTCGCAACGATACCGATCCCGCGTTCGTCGATCGTTTCGAGCTGTTCGTCGAGGGCCGCGAGCTCGCCAACGCGTTCAGCGAGCTCAACGATCCCGAAGACCAGGCCGAGCGCTTCCAAAAGCAGCTCGACAATCGTACGCGCGGCGACGACGAGGCCATGGACTACGACGCCGACTACATCCGTGCGCTCTCGTACGGCATGCCGCCTGCGGCTGGCTTCGGGCTCGGCCTCGATCGGCTGGTGATGGCGCTCTGCAACCAAGCTTCCATCCGCGACGTGTTGCTGTTTCCCGCAATGCGTCCGGAGAGCCGGTGAACGCGCGCCGGAAGCTCGGCTGGCTGACGCTGTGGGTGGCGCTGTTCAGTGTCGCCGTCGTGGCGCTCTCCACCTGGCTTTCGGCCAAACCGATGCTGCTCCAAGAGCTCGGCGCGGCTCCGCATCGGCTGCGCGCCGGGCTGCTCGGCGCGGGCTACGGTCTGCTCGCCGCGCTTGCGCTCACGCTGGTGGTGCGCGCGCACCGTGTGACGCGTGGGACCACGGGACGGCTGCGGCGCCTGCTGCTCGGCTACACGACGCTCGTGTTTGGTGTGTCGGGCGTGCTCGAGCTCGTGCTGTTCGTCGTGATCGTCGGCAACCTGCCTACGGGCGCTCCCATCTCGCTCGAAGACGCCGTGTGGATGCTGCCCACGCTCTACCGCGCGCTGCTGATCGGCCTGTCGTCCGCGCTCGGCAGCGCGGCCCTGTCTGCGCTGGCCAGCGCCACGGCCGCCTGGTTTCTCGCGCCGGTGCGTGCGCGGCGGCTGGTGTTCATCCTGTTCGACGTGCTGCTGCTGGCAGCGACTGCCCTGTTCACGTTCCGGTACGAGTTCGACCCCACCCGCCTCACGCCGGAGGCGCTGCTCGGTGCATCGCTGCGGCTGGTGACGACCCTGCTGCTCGGTGCGCGCGTCGCGGTGCGCACGCTGCCGCTGGTGCTCGACCTGATCGAGCGCGTCAACTTCCGGAGCCTGGTCGCGACCCGGCATCTACGCGCCAAAAAGAGCGGCTTTTTGGCCGCGATTAGCTTCCTGTCCATCTTGGCGGTCAGCGTCTCGTCGTGCGCGCTCACCACCACGCTGTCGGTGATGGGTGGCTTTCGCCAGGACCTCAAACGCAAGATCCTCGGCAACAACGCCCACATCGTGGTCGATCGACTCGACGGCAAGGTCCCCGGCTTCGAGGCGCTGTCCGACAGCGTCCGCAGCGTACCGGGCGTGCGTGGTGTGTCGCCGTACCTGTCCGGCGAGGTGATGATCTCCAGCGCGTCCAATTTGGCAGGCGCGGTGCTGCGCGGCATCGACCTCGACCACATCGGTGAGGTGAGCGAGCTGCCTCGTCAGATGCGCGTCGGCAGCCTGGAGTTCCTCAAAGAGCCAGGCAAGCTCAAGAGCCTGCCTCCGAGTCAGCTCGGCACGAGCCTCGGCCTGCCTCACGCCAGCCAGCTCGACGACGACGACGACGAAGTGCCCGCCGGCAAGACCTCGCGCTTGAGCGAAGAGGTGAAGAAGGCCCTGCGCGATCCGGTCCCGCCGGCGCAGAGCGCCATGACGGGCAGCACGTTACCCGGCATCGTGGTGGGCCAAGAGCTCGCGCGCAGCCTGCGGCTGTACCTCGGCGACGAAGTCAACGTGGTGACGCCGCTCGGCGACCTCGGCCCGACCGGGCCCATGCCCAAGTCTCGCCCGTTCCGTGTGGCCGGCATCTTCTACAGCGGCATGTACGAGTACGACATGAAGTTCGCCTACGTGACGCTGGCCTCGGCACAGCGTTTTTTGGGCGCCACCGGCGAGGCCTCCGGCGTGGAGATCACCGTGCGCGAGCCCGACCGCGCGCAAGAGGTCGCCATCGACATCGAGCGGGTGACGAGGGCCCGCGCGCAGGAGATCGTGCCTTCGCCCACCGGCGCCGCGTCCGATCTGCGTGTGCGCGCGTGGCAGGAGCTCAACAAAAACCTGTTCCGTGCGCTCGCGCTCGAGAAGTTCGCGATGTTCATCGCGCTCGGCATCGCCATCCTCGTGGCCAGCTTCTGTATCGTCGGCACGCTGACGCTGATGGTGCAGGAGAAGGGGCGCGAGGTCGCGGTGCTCAAGGCCATGGGCGCCGCCGATCGCACCATCGTCTCCATCTTCGTGCTCGAAGGCACGTTGATCGGCGTGTTTGGCTCGGTGCTCGGCCTCGGCCTCGGCTACGCGGTCTGTTTTGCGGCCGAACACTTCGGGGTGCGGCTCAACCCCGAGGTCTATTACATCGACAAGCTGCCGGTCCACATCGACCCGACCGAGTTTTTCACCGTGGGCATCGCTGCCATCTTGGTCTCGCTGCTCGTCACCATCTACCCGGCACAGCTCGCCTCGCGCCTTCGGCCGGTGGACGCGCTCCGCTACGAGTGAGCATGACCCAAGATCCAAAGCACCCGGCAGGACCGCTCGTCGAGCTGCGCGGCGTCGCCAAGCGCTTCTTCCGCGAGGGCCGCGAGCTTACCATCCTGCAGGACATCGACCTGGTCATCGAACGCGGCGAGATGCTGAGCATCGTCGGCCAGTCGGGAGCCGGCAAGAGCACGCTGCTGCACCTGCTGGGCACGCTCGACCTGCCCACCCAAGGCAAGATCTTGTTTGCCGGCGCCGACCTCACCACGTACTCGAGCGCGGCGCTGGCCGAGTTCCGCAACCGGAGCCTCGGCTTCGTCTTTCAGTTCCACCACCTGCTCCCCGAGTTCAGTGCGCTCGAGAACGTGATGATGCCGGGCCTCATCCGCGGCGGCCCGCGCAAAGATCTCGAACAGCGCGCGCGCGCCTTACTCGCCGAGGTGGGACTGACGCACCGGCTCGAGCACCGGCCGGGGGAGCTGTCCGGCGGCGAGCAGCAGCGGGTCGCGCTCGCCCGCGCGGTGGTCATGGAGCCCGAGTTGGTGCTGGCCGACGAGCCCACGGGCAATCTCGACAGCGGCACCAGCGAGGCCATCCACGAGCTCTTTTTCAGGCTCAATCGCACCCACGGCATCACGTTCTTGATCGTCACGCACAGCGCGGACCTCGCCGGCCGGATGCCGCGCGTGGTGCACATGCGCGACGGCCGCATCGAACGCGACGAGCGACGGGTCGCCCTCGGCGCGCCCGAACAGATCGCCGCGTCCTGACGAATTAGCGCTCCCGCACCGCTTTTTTTCGATTGGAATCGAGGCGGTAAGACACTGGCACCAGTGGGGGATGCGGGCTAAACCGGGGCTTGATTCGGGGCGAGCCGCTGCTCTTTTCCCGTCCTCAAGTTTTTGCTCGCGCGCCCTCGGGCGCGCTTCGACCCTGAATGAAGCGCCCCGCTACGCTCCTCGCCCTCTTTGCGATCCTATCGTTCGCGTCCGCGGGGCGTGCGCATGCGCAGTTTGGTTCGCCGTCGGGTCAAGCGCCCGCACCGAAGGCCAAGCCCAAGCCGCCCCCCAAGCCTGTGCTCCCTCCCGAGCCAGAGCCCGAGGCGCGACCCGAGCCCATGGCCGAGCCGGTAGCGCCTGCCGTGGCACCTGCCGCGAGTGAGCCGACGACCGAGGCTGAGCCCGCCGGGGAGAGCAGCGTCGCGGCGCCCGCCGAGGGCGAGTTGCCCGCGCGCGCCGCCGCGCCGAGTGTGCTGGTCCCGCGCACCATCTGCGAGGGTCGCCGCATCCGCACGGTCGAGGTGTCGGGCAACGGTCGTGTCTCCGCCGACGACGTGCGCGCCAGCATGAAGCTGCGCGCAGGCCTGCCCTGCACCGACGTCGAGGTCGCACGCGACGCGCACGCCCTGTGGGATCTCGGCTACTTCGACGACCTCATCTTCAGCGCGCGGCTCGACGCGGGAGAGCTCGTGCTCTCGGTGGTCGTCAAAGAGCGGCCCGCGATCGGCAAGATCACGTTCGAGGGCGACGACGAGGTCGACCAAGAAGACATCGACGAGAAGGTCACGCTCGAGGTCGGCGCCATCCTCTCCGAGAACGACGTGCGCGCGCAGATCGCAAAGATCCGCGACTTGTACGCCGAAGAGGGCTTTTTCCTCGCCAAAGTGACCTACAAGCTCACCGCGCTGCCCAACAACCAGGTCGAGGTTCGTTACGACATCGTCGAGGGCCCCGAAGTCTCGGTGCGGCGGGTGCAGTTCATCGGCAACGATCATCTGACCGACGGTCAGCTGCTCGAGTTCATGCGCACGCACCCCACGGGGCTGATCTCGCTCGTGTCGTCCAACGACACGTTCAAGCGCGACTTCTTCGATGAAGACGTGCTGCGCATCCAGGCGCTCTACTACGACCGCGGGTACCTCAACATCCAGGTGCTCACGCCGCGCATCGAGCTCACGCCCGATCGCCAGCAGATCGACGTCACCATCCCCGTCAAAGAGGGCCCACGCTTCAAGATCGGGCGCCTGCGCGTCATCGAGCAAGACGCCGATGGCAACGAGATCGAGCCGCTCGGCGGCCGCCGCCTCGTGCGTTCGCGCGTCGCCGCCCAGCCTGGCGACTGGTTCAGCCGTACCAAGCTGTCCGAGGGCATCGAGAAGATCACCGCGCACTACCGCGACGAGGGCTTTGCCAAGGCCGAGATCGCGCCCGAGACCGAGCTCGACGTCGAGAAACGTCAGGTCGACGTGGCGGTCGTCATCCGGCGCGGTGCCGAGTGCCACATCGAGCGCATCGACGTCCAGGGCAACGACAAGACCCGCGATCGCGTGATCCGACGCGAGATCTTGATCTCCGAGGGCGACAAGTACAGCCAGTCCCTGCTCGAAGCGAGCAAGGCGCGCATCAACGCGCTCGGCTACTTCGAACGCGTCGACATGTCCGAGGCCGATGGCGAGACCCCCCACGGCTTGGTCATCACCTACGAGATCAAAGAGCGCGCGACCGGCACGTTCCAGGTGGGCGCGGGTTTCTCGTCCATCGAGAAGTTCATCCTCACCGCGCAGATCGACCAGCAGAACCTGGCGGGCCACGGCCAGTCGTTGTCGCTGCAGGCGCAGGTCTCCGCCATCCGCACGCTGATCCAGACGCAGTTCATCGAACCTTACTTGTTCAGCACGTTCTGGAGCTTGTCCGTCGACGCGTTCCGGACCAGCAACTCGTTCCAGGCGTACACCACCAAGCAGACCGGCGCGGGCGTCGCACTCGGCCACCCCATCTTCCACCGCAACCTGCGCCTGGCGCTGCGCTACAGCGCCGACCGCACCACGGTCGGCGAGACCACCACGGCGTTCCTCGGCGCAGGCGGCGTGGGTCGCACGTTCCAGCAGCAGTCGCCGCTCAGCAACCAAAACGTCGGCGGCCGCACCAGCACGCTACGCCTGTCGCTGACCTGGGACTCGCGCGACAACCGTCTGTTCCCCACCAAGGGCATCTACGCATCGGTTTCGAGTGAGGCGGCCGATCCCATCATCGGCTCCGAAGACACGCGAACATTCTGGCGCAACAAGTACTTCGGACGCGTCTACTACCCGCTCCTGTTTGGCATGGTGCTGCGCATCAACACCGAGTTTGGTCTGGTCACCTCGCGCAAGACGGGCGTGCCGCTCTACGAACGCTTCTTCCTCGGCGGCATCCTCAGCGTGCGCGGCTTTCCGTTCCAGGGCCTCGGCTCCAACGCCAACATCCCCTACACGCTCGACCCCAACGCCATCGCCAGCGGCAACACCTTGCACACCGGCCTGCGCATCGGCGGCAACGCGATGCTGCGCACCAATGTGGAGATCGAGTTTCCAATCCTGCAGGCCGTCGGCATCAAGGGCGTGGTCTTCACCGACAGCGGCACGGTCTGGAACCTCGAAGACACGTACTGTCAGGCGCCCCAGAACCTCAACCTCGACCCGACCCAGAAGACGTGCGGCTTCAACCCGCTGCGCTTCTCGTACGGCTTTGGCGTGCGCTGGTTTTCCCCGATGGGCCCGCTGCGCTTCGAGTGGGGCTTCCCCATCAACAAGCGCCCCTTCGAAGAGCGCTACAACTTCCAGTTCACCATCGGGCAGTTCTTCTGAATACCCACGTTGGCCGTGCCGTTCGAAGGCGACGAGCCAGCGCTCTGTTCATGCCCACGCCCGGAACGACCGCGCGTCGACACCGCGCCCGCCAGGCCCGCTTGACCCGCTTGGCCCGAGCGGCTAGCAAGCCCCGCCAGCAAAGGAACACTCGCATGTCGCTGAAGCACTACGCCCTGCCCCTCGTCGCCGCACTTGTGTGCTCCGCCGTCATGCCTCACGGCGTGCACGCGCAGGCGGCCAAGATCGCGGTGGTCGATCTGCAGCGCGCCATCAACGAGACCGAAGACGGGCGCAAGTCCAAGGACAAGCTCAAGAAGCTGTTCGAGATCCGTCAGCAGGGGCTCGACAAAAAGCAGCAAGACCTGAAGAAGCTCAAGGACGAGCTCGACCAACAGAAGAACGTGCTGTCGCGCGACGCACTCGAGACCAAGGTCGAGTCGTACCAAAAGCAGCTGGTCGAGCTGCAGCAGATCTACGGCGAATACCAGCGTGAGCTCGCCGAGAAAGAGGGCGAGCTCACCAAGTCGATCGTCGAGCGTATGGAGCGCATCCTGCGGCGCATCGGACAGACCGACGGCTACTCCATGATCGTCGAGCGCGGCGAAGCGGGCGTCATCTACGTGCCCACCAACTTCGATCTCACGGACGTGGTCATCCAGCGCTACAACGCTGGCGAAGGCACCGACGGAGCCGCCAAGCCCGCCGCCGCCAAGCCTGCAGCAGGTCCGGCCGTCAAGCCCGCGGCCGCGCCGGCCGCCAAGCCTCCCGCCGCCCCGGCCGCGCCCGTCGCCCCCAAGTGATCGCGTAGGCGTCTGCTTTCTGCGCTCGCAGAAGGCGGAGCCGCGCGCTTCCCCGGGGACGAGCCCAGGCGACGTGTTAGTTTGGTCGTGTTCGCGATGAGCACGATCCAATCGTTCGACTTGGCGCAGATCCTGCGCATCCTTCCGCACCGCGCACCCTTCGTGCTGCTGGACCGCGTGGTGGACATTCAGCCACGCCAGCGCGCGCGCGCGATCAAGTGCGTGACCTACACCGAGCCGTTCTTCCCGGGGCACTTCCCGGGTCGGCCCATCTTCCCCGGCGTGCTCATCTTGGAGGCGCTGGCGCAGCTGGTGGGCGTGCTGGCGTACGCCTCCGAGCCGTTCGATAGCAACCAGAAGATCATGTACTTCATGGGCATCGATCGCGCGCGCTTCCGCACCCCCGTGGTGCCCGGCGACCGCATGGACCTCGAGGTCGAGGTGGTGCAGCGCAAGTCCAACATCTGGAAGTGCACGGGCGCTGCGAGCGTGGACGGCGCGGTGTGCGTCGAGGCCGAGCTGCTCGCGGCGATCGTCGACCGCGACGACCCGGCTTAGGCGAGCAGCTTGGCCAGTGCCGTCGGCGTGTGCGCCTCGACCGCGTCCAGGCGGGTGAGGAAGCGGGCGTAGCTCTTGTAGCCAGGGGCGTAGCTGCCCTTGAGGTAGACGTCGATGAGGCGGCTGCTGGCGAACCGCAGGCAGCCCGCACGGAGCGACCAGGAGAGGCCCTGCCACTCGGTCGCGGAGAGCGGACGCTCGCTCTGGTAGCCGGCGACCAGCGCCCGCGCGAGACCCCAGTCGAGCGTGTCGCCGCAGCACCAGGCCAGGAGCGTGACCGCGAGGTCGTAGACCACCACGCCGTCGCTCGCGCTCTCCCAGTCGAGGAGCGCCACCAGCTGCTCGCCCTGCCAGAGCACGTTGTCGCGGAACAGGTCGCCGTGCACCACGCCACGCGGCAGCGCCGGAGCGCTCGCCGTGAGCTCCGCGTGGAGGGCGTACAGGCGCGCGAGGTGGGCGCTCAGCTCGCCCCGGCCCGCCGCGCTGGCGGTGTCGAGTAGGCGCACGATGTCGGCGAAGGTGAAGCGCCCCTCGCGGCGCACCGGGAAGTCTTCGCCGGCGCGGCTGGCGCGCGCGAGCGCCGCCCCCACCTGAAAGACGCGCGCCTCGGTCACCCGCGCCTGGCAGAGGTCGTGGCCCGTCACCAGCTCGAACACGGCGACCGGCTTTCCGCCGACACGCAGCTCGCCCGGGCCTGGCCCCGGCACGCGCGGCGGCACCGGAACACCACGCGACGTCAGGTGATCGAGCAACGTCCATTCATACGCAACACCGTCGACTTCTTGTTGCTCGTACAGACGCACGAACACACGCCCGCGCGAGGTCTCGAGGAAGTAGTTGGAGTTCACGGTGCCCGCAGGAACAGGCACCACGCCCAGGCAGTTTCCGAGCTGGTGTTGAGCGGCGATGCGTTCGCCGTCTGCCGGCGAAAGGGGCGTAAAGCTGGCCATCGAGCGGGTCCTTCTGGGGAGCTACGGGGAGCGGCGATGTACCACGAAATACGGGCAGCGCGTACGTAGCGCATGCCGTCCCGCTTGCGGGTCACAACGTGTGCGAAGCACGAAACATGCACGTTTTACGCGTCGATCTTTACTTCGCCGAATGCCTAATGATATGGCCGTTTGGTGGCATTCGTTGAATGTCACGAGGGGGGAAAGTGGGGATGGACTCGAAGAAATCGACCGCGCGAGCGGTCAAAGACGTGCGCGTGTCTACAAACAGCTCTCGAAGCCCGGAGCGCAGTCAGATCCTGACCAAGCGACCGAGTGCGCCGCCGCCCGATTTGGCGGCGAAGAAGAGGGAGCGCAGCAGCCTCCCCCCCGCCGCCATGGCCGACAACGACAACAACGGTGCCCGAGTCGAAGCGCGCGGTGGATCCGTACGCGAGCCAAGCAAGGCGCCACCAACGCCGATGTCCGCAATCGGAGCCAACGTCGGTCGTACGCGGCTGCCCACCGGCAGCTTGCACACCGAGGCGCGCACACCCGCCGCCGCCGAAACCATCAAGCAGCGTCTGACTGCACTGGTCAACACGCAGCAGAAACTCGGCGAGCTCAAGCGCTCCTCGCAGAAACACTTCTACGAGATCGGCGAGCTGCTCCACCGCGTCCGCGAGCAGCGTCTCTACGAGGTCAAGGGGTACAGCTCGTTCGAGTCGTTCATCGAGCGCGAGGTCAACCTGGGCCAACAGTTCTGCCTACAGAGCGTGCGCATCTTCGAGACGTTCTTGCCCGCGGCGGTGACCACGTACGGCTTCCACCGGCTGGCAGGTGCGCTCGCTGCGCTCGACCAGCAGGCGGCGGCCAGCCAGGGTGCAGCCGACGTAGCGCGCATGGCTCGCTCGCCGATCCCGCCGCACAAGCTATAAAGCCTTCGTGATTCCCGATGGAGCAGGTGCGCGGTGCTAGCGCTGTTCGCCGCGCTCGTGTGCGTGCTGGCCAATGGCTTCTTTGTGGCCGCCGAGTTCGCTCTCGTCAAAATCCGGCCCACCTCCCTCGAGGCGCGCGCGGCTCTCGGCGACCGCAACGCCATGCTCGGCCTGCAAGCGGTCCACAATCTCGATGCCTACCTGGGTGCGACCCAGCTAGGCATCACACTCGCCTCGCTGGCCCTCGGCTGGCTGGGCGAGCCCGCGATCTCCGTGATCCTCGAGCCGTTGCTCGCCGACGTGGGCCTGCCAGAGAGTGCCGTCCACCCGATCGGGCTGGCGTTCGCGTTCGCGGTCATCACGCTGCTGCACATCGTGATGGGCGAGCTCGCGCCCAAGTCGCTGGCCATTCAGTACTCCGACAAGGTCGTGCTGTTCACCGCGCGCGCCATGCACGCGTTCTACTACGCCGCCTACCCCTTCCTGGTCGTGCTCAA
The DNA here is from genome assembly GCA_041179425.1 of Pseudomonadota bacterium. GTDB lineage: Bacteria > Myxococcota_A > Polyangia > Polyangiales > DASUME01 > DASUME01. The sequence goes on from JBEGTL010000155.1 coordinate 14,220, forward strand.
CGGGTCGGCCAACATGCTGCTCCGGCTGTTCGGGCTCGGGCCCCCCGACCACGCAGCAGGGGCTCCCTCGGCCGAAGAGCTACGCCTGATCGTGCAGAGCTCGTTTCGCGCGGGCGGCCTCGATGGCACCCAGCGCGATCTGCTCGAGCGCGTGCTGCGAGGCTCGGGTCGCACCGTGCGCGCCATCATGGTCCCGCGCGTGGACATGAGCGTGCTCTCCATCGAAGCCGACCTGGCCACCACCGAGGCGCGCATGCGGCGCGAGGCCTACAGTCGTTACCCGCTCAGCGAGAACAACGATCCCGATCGCATCGTGGGGTACCTGTACGCAAAAGACGTGTGGACCGCGCCGCACCCGCAGCGCGGTCGCATCGCACAGCTGCGGCGCGACATCTTGTTCGTGCCCGAGTCGCGCACCGTCGCCGAGATGCTCGAAGACTTCCGCACCAGCCACACCCCGATTGCGATCGTGGTCGACGAGTACGGAGGCACCAGCGGCCTGGTCACGCTCGAAGATTGCGTCGAGGAGATCGTCGGCGACATCCGCGACGAGACCGACGACGAGCCGGTGCGCACGCTGATTCGCCCGGACGGCTCGGTGGTCGTCGATGGCAGCAGTCCGTTTGCCGACCTCGAGGTCGAGGAGCTGCGCGAGCTCGTCGAGGACAGCGATGAGACCGTTGGAGCCTTCGTGATCGAGAAGCTCGGCCGGCTGCCCAAGCCGGGCGACCGCGTGCGCATCGGGGAGTACGAGGCGGTCGTCGAGGTGGTGCGGCGACGGCG
>JBEGTL010000156.1:0-14956 GCA_041179425.1 Pseudomonadota bacterium
CCGTTCGCAAAGAAAAGAAGAGAGCTCGAGCAGACCAGACTTCGTACACGTAGCGCGGTCCGGCCTGGCCGGACGGTGAACGACGACATGACTTCGATTCCTTTTTCGCGAGATGCGTACGCCCACGTTGGGCGCGCCTCGCTGTCGGCACGCCACGCGGCGCCGAGCGAGAGATCACGCACCCGCATCTACGACTAGACGCATGTCTTGTAAAGAAGACTCCTCCGCGCGGGCCATCTTTCGTGAAACCAGCACGACATCTTTTGCCGGTCGGACGAGCGTCTTGTATCGTAGACATTCCAGCTGTATACGGGACCACTACCCGTGGGTCGTGGGCTACGAGCGTCAGAGTCAGGATCTGAGTAAGTTCCCCAACCTCAAGCGCTGGTTCGACACGATCAAGGCGCGGCCCGCAGTGGAGCGCGCGTACGCGCAGGTGCAGCGGGTCAATCCGCCTGGACAGCCGCAGCCGAGCGTGGAGGAGACACGTAAGATCCTCTACGGTCAGGACGCGTCGACCGTCCAGCGCTGAGTTACCCTGCATCTCCAGCGCGCGCCGTCACGAGCGAGCGAGCGTTCAGCGCAGCCGACCCTCGAACACGAACTCGCGCACGGGTTTGCGCTGGTTGGGTTTCTCTTTGCTGTGGAAGTCTTCGTGCAAGTCGGCGAGGGCGCCCGGGTATCCCACTGCGACCGCCGCCTGGGAGTCCCAGTCTTCTGCCGGCACGTTGAAGGCGCCGTAGACCAGCTCGTGATGGATGCCGCCCATGGCGCGCGTCACGAGGCCGAGCTTGTGCGCCTGGAGCGCGAGAGACTGCCACGCCGCGCCGGTGTCGAACGCAGCAGTGCGCACGGGTGCACCGGTCTCCGGGTGACGCTTCTGCGCAAAGATGAAGACGAGCAGCGGTGCACGGCTGGCCCAGCGCTGGTTCTGCTCCTTGAGCAGCGTGCGAGCCTGCGCGAGCGTGTCGGGCTGGCTCGCGGTGATGAACAGCCAGGGCTGGAGGTTGCTCGCGGACGGAGCCCAGCGCGCGGCTTCGAACAGCGTCGCGACCTGGTCTGCGGAGAGGGGCCGGTCGGAGATGGCGCGGCGCGACCAACGCTCGACGAACTGCGCATCGACTTTGGCATCGGGCGTGCGCGCGAATGGGGGCTGGGAGAGCTCGAGAGCGGCTAGGGTCATGGCAAGTCCTTTTGTGTTCGACGTAAACGAGATGTCGAGAGAGCGAGCAGACAACCAGTGCGGACTACTCGGCGGCGTGTTCGCGTGCGGCGCGCTGCACCACGTAGCGATTTTGCGGACGCGAGAGGCCCAGGTTCTCGCGCAGCGTGCGCCCTTCGTAGGCGGTGCGAAATAGACCACGACGCTGCAGCTCGGGCACGACCAGCGAGACGAAGTCTTCGAGTGAGGTCGGCTGGACCGGCGGCATGACGTTGAAGCCGTCTGCGGCTTCGTTCAAAAACCAGCTCTCCAGCTCGTCGGCGATCTGGGTCGGGGTCCCGACCAGCTGCCAGTGTCCGCGCGCGCCCGCGATGCGGAGGTACAGCTGACGAATGGTCAGGCCCTCCTTCGCGATGCTGTTCATGAGCGCCTGACGGCTCTTGTTGTTGTTGGTCAGCGGCAGCTCAGGGACAGGGCCGTCGAGCGGGTAGCCCGACAGGTCGAAGCCGCCGATCAGGTTGGAGAGCAACGCGAGGCCGACCTCGGGCAGGATGAGCTCCTGCAGCTGTTCGAACTTTTCTTTGGCTTCGGACCGTCAAGAGCTGCGCGCCGAGCATGGGCCCAATGAAGAACATGCCGAGCGAGTGCGAAGCGCGTTGCCAGCCCGCCTTGCGCGGACCGATGCGCGGCAACAGGTGCAAAAACTCGGTCTGCGTCGCCACCATCCGAAACGGGTTGAGCAGACCAAAACAGATCACGCCCACGATCAGCTGCGTGGGCTGCTGCATCTGGGTGAAGCCCAGCAAAAACAGCGCGGCACCCGCGAGCCCGCCGAACCGAAACAAGGGTCGACTGCCGTGGCGATCGATCAGGCCGCCGACCGGCATGGACAACAGCAGCATGCCGCTGAACTGGAGGCCGCCCACCAGACCGATCTGCCAGGGAGCCGCGTGCAACGACGCCGCGTACAGCGGTAGCACGACCTTGGCGACACCGTTGCTGGTCCCTGCCAGCACGCCCAGCAACATGAATCCAAGCAGGTAACGTTGATGCGAGGTGACGGACACGCCCGGCCTTGTACGGAAACGAGGTCTTGTTGGCAAGACGGTCACGCACGCGTCGCGCTCGGTGCAGGCGATTGGCGCTGGCGATGGCAGACGTGCGTCTTGTAAGCTGGACTCCCAGGCCTTCGTCTCGAGGAGAACAAGTGACCCTTTCCAGCCAACCTTACGTCTCGAGTGCGCCGTCTCTGCAGCCGCCAACGACGTTCGAGCGCTACCGTCCCGCGCTCGGGGCCACGGTGCGCGGCATCGATCTGAGTCAGTCTCTCTCCGAGCAGACCCGGCGCGAGCTGCGCCGCGGCCTGCTCGAGCACGGCGTGCTGTTCTTTCGTGACCAGCAGCTCAGCCCAACGCAGCTGCTCGCGTTCGCCAACATCTTTGGCGAGCCGTTGCGCCACAACCCGTACCTGCCCTCGCACGAAGAGACGACGGGCGTGGAGATCATCGAGTCTGGGACCGGCTCGCGCCTTGCCAACGAGGCGTGGCACGCCGACGTCACCTGGCAAGAAAACCCGCCCAAGGCGACCGTGCTCTACGCCAAGGAGCTGCCTGCGCTCGGCGGTGACACGGTGTGGACGAGCTCGACCGGTGCCTATCGGTCGCTGCCGCCTGCGTTGGCCGCGTACTTCGACAGCCTGCACGCCGTGAACTTCGTCGACGCCAACGGGTACCCTCGCTCGACCGTGCCGGGGGAGCGCGACGAGCGGCTGGTCGAGCTGCGAGCGAAGTATCCGCCCATCGATGCACCCGTGATCAAGACGCACCCCGAGACCGGCGAGAAGTACATCTTCGTGACCGAGCTGCACACGACGTACATCAAGGGCCTGACGCGGGTCACCAGTGAGAGCCTGCTGCGCATCCTGTTCGGTGCGCTCGAGAGCCCGGAGCTCCACGCGCGCTTCACGTGGCAGCCGGGCACGCTCGCCATCTGGGACAACCGCCTGGTGCAGCACCGCGCCGTACACGACTACGGGGAGCAGCGGCGCGTGCTGCACCGCGTGACCATCGCTTGACGACTGGGTGCCCAATCCGTGCCCGAGGAAACAAAGCCGCGGCCCCAGCTGCCTGCATTGCCCGTGTAGAGGGCCTGGCGGTCAAGTCGCGGGGCTACGCAATCGGTTCTGGCTCGAATAACTTGATGGAGTGAGAAACGTAATCTTAACCACTTTACTGTTTGCTTCCCTGCTCGGTGTCGCCTGTGGGACCGACCCCAAGAGCCAAGTCTCCGAGGGTGCGGACCCTGGCGACGATGGTGACGACGACGCTCCCAAGAAGGACGCCGGGAGCAAAGACGGTGGCAAGAACCCACCCAAGACGGACAGCGGCATCAAGGTCGCGCCGCCGCCACCCAACCTCACGCCGACGGCGGTCGGCTGGGAAAAAGACGCGACCGACCGCGGAGGCTTACCGGCCGCCACGCTCGACGTGCTGCGCAAGGGCGGCAAGAAGTGTGTCGCCAAGGTGGTCTACCCGTACGACAAGACGGTGTTCCCGGCCGGCCTCACGCCGCCCACCATCATGTGGGAGGGAGCGAGCGACGGCGCGCACCTCAAGCTCGCCTACGACAAGCTCGACACGCTCAGCTACGAGACGGCTGCCGCCGCGACCAAGAAGGGCGAGCTGACGATCGATCCGGCAGACTGGAACGAGATCGTGCGCCGCACGCAGGGCACCGACTTGTTGGTCACGCTCAACAGCAAGAGCGGCGACGTGGTCAGCACCTGCAAGTTCAGCTGGAAGATCGCGCAGGGCGCGATGACGGGTGCCGTCTACTACAACACCTACGACAGTCCGGACAGCGCGGGGCAGGGCGCGGTGGTGCGTCTGACGCTCGGACAGTCAGAGTCGCAGACCTACCTCAAGTATCAGGGCGTGGCGGTGCCGGGGACGGGTCCGTGTATCTCGTGCCACTCGGTGTCGGCCAACGGCGCGGCCCTCGCGGCGTCGACGCACAACTACGCGCCGACGCAGAACCTGTATCAAGCGTCCAGCTACTCCGTCACGCAGATGGTCAACCCGCCCACCATGAGCAACCTGCCGGAGTCCACGTTCGGCGCGTTCACGCCGGACGGCACGCGCATCCTGAGTGTCGGCAATCCGGAGTGCACCAACGGCTCGCTCTCGTTCCCGCGCTCGCCCAACAACTTCCCGCTCGTGCCCGGCCCCGCGGTGGCCGAGCTGCACGACGTCAAGAGCGGCGCCAAGGTGGCAGCCAAGGGCCTCAAGCCCGAGTGGTTCATGTGGATGCCGCAGTTCTCCCCAGCGGGCGACAGGGTGGCCTTCAACCACGCCAAGATGGGCGCCGACGGCAGGACCGATCGGCGTGAGCTGGCCGTGATGAAGTACGACGCGGCGACCAACACGTTCAGCGACCTGCAGGTCGTCGTCTCCAACGAGGGCCCTGCGCCCACGCTCGACTACAACCCGCAGCCAGCAGGAGCGCAGCCTGCGCCTGCCGGCAACGACAACTGCAACACGCCGCCGTCGAGCCCCGTGGGCGCTATCGCGCGCGGCACCTGCACGGGTCCGTGCTACCCGGCCTGGCCGTTTTTTACGCCCGACGGCGAGGGCATCGTGTTCAGTCTGATCAGCGAGCCCGACTTCATGAGTGCGTTCCCGGGGCGCGACACACCCGCCAAGAGCGAGCTGTGGTACGTCGACATCGCCTCCAAAGAGCGTGTGCGACTCGACGTCGCCAACAAGGGCCTGGGCGACGACGACGCGCTCGCCAACTACTATCCGACCATGCTGCCCGTGCAGGTGGGCGGCTACTACTGGCTGTTCTGGACCTCCACGCGGCCCTGGGGCACGCGTGAGTTCGCGGCATCGCCCGGCGCGAACGCAGGCGGGATCGCCGGCGGCATCGTGGGCGGCATCTTTGGGATGGGTGGCGTCCCCGGCGTGCCGGGCGCTGCCCAGCTCAACGCCAACAAGAAGCGCATCTGGGTGTCGGCCATCAAGCCGCGCGGCTCGAACGAAGCCGGGCTCGCCGACCTCAGCGACACCAGCTCTCCCGGCTTTTACCTCGAGGGCCAGGCCAACTCCGGCAACGTGCGCGCGTTCGCGACTCTCAACCCCTGTCAGCAGACGGGAAGCGACTGCACCAGCGGCCTCGATTGCTGCACGGGCTTCTGCAGCATCAAGCCCGGTGCCGACAGTGGCTCGTGTGTGCCCGAGAAGACGTGCAGCGACGTGAACGAGAAGTGCAAAGAAGACAAAGACTGCTGCCCGGCCGAGGCGGGTCAGCAAGAGCGCGTGTGCATCGGCGGCTACTGCGGCTTCCTGGTGGAGTGAAACAGTGGCGTCGCCGTTCGGGCGACCCTACTGCGCCGGAACCGTGCCCGCGACCGGAGGCTTCGCCGCGATCGGCGCGACCACTGGCCGGGCCATCGCAGCAGCAGCGGCCGCCTCGCGCTCCTGGCTGACGCGCTTGCGCAGCGCGCGCAGCATCATGACCTGCGTGGCCGCCGCCAGACCGTGACCCATGGCCGGGTCGAGGCCCGCGATCTTTTGCACGAGCCAGCTGGTCTTGGTGACGTCGAACTGCGAGTAGCCGACGACCACTCCCTCACCGGTGGCGAGCTTGGGGGTGAGGAAGCGCCAGCGTCCGCCCTTGAGCGCTCCGTCGGTGGCGTCGATCGCGACCTGACCATTGTCGGTGCTCATGGTCATCGTCCCTTTGGTGCCGATCAGCGGGAGATCGACGCCCCAGTCGAACGTCTTTTTGTTGCCCTCGACCTTGGTGACCTTGGTGTAGCTGCCTTGCACCAGGCTCTTGCCGAAGGTCTCGGGGTCGACCATCACCTTGGTGAGCTGCTCGGGCGTGGCGCCACCCCGACCGATCACGCTGAGCTTGCCGAGGCCGGTCCGGGTGAGCTCCATCGAGAGCAGGTCGGCGCGCGCGAGCAGCGGCGCGAGCTTCTCGAGATCGAGCTTGGGCGCATCGAACGGCACGGTGGCGGCCAGCTTGGGCGTGCTGCCGGCGCGTCGCTCGGACTCCCGTGCGGTGCCCAGCATCATCACGTGTGCGAGTGCGATGTTGACGGAGCGGTTGATGCTGCGCGATGCGGCGTCGAGCTGACGCATCACGAAGTTGGCGTCGCGCATGTCGACGCGCATCGAGAGCGAGATGAGGCTGCGCTTCGGCGAGACCGGAAAGATGCGCCACAAGATGCGGCCCTCGCCGAGCTGACCGCGCTCGCTCTTGACGCTGATGCGGTAGCCGAGCTGCGGCTTGCCCTTGGGCGGCGCCATGATGGTCATGCGGTTCTCGCCCTCGAGAAACAGCACGCCGGTCTGCCAGGTCCACTTGTACGCGGTCTGCGTGGGGCTCTCGGAGAGCACCTGCACGCTGTCCAGCGTCTTCATGAACTTGGGGTACTCCTTGGGGTGTGAGACCACGTTCGCGACCAAGTCGGCGGGCGCGTCGATGTAGCCGGCGACCAGCACGGCCGGGAGCACGTCGGCCTGCGCGAACTCGACCAACGAGACGGGACCGCGCTCGAGCAGCGGGGCGAGCAGCGCGCGCTCTTTGTCGTCGAGCGCCTCGAGCCGCTGCGTGCGCGCGTCCGACTTGGCGTCGTCAGCGGGCGCCGGACTGGCCGCCTTGGCCTGTGCCGCGGCCGGCAGAGGCGCTTGTGCGAACGTCGCGCTCGTGAGTAAGGCGCTCGTGAGCAGCACGGTCGAAGCGAGTGCTCGGGCGAGCGAGCCAACGGTGATAGAGGTCACCCAACAGAGTTCCAAACGCTTGTGTTGCACAACGCCTCCGACGCCAGCGAACGCTGGATGTTCAAGCATGCATGCTTGACGCTGCCTGGTCCTACTCTTACAAACCGCCGACTCCCTACGGGGTGTCTCGTCCTCGGGGTCGAAGCCATGAAGATCTTTCTCGATTTATCGCGGGTACGCCCGAGGGCGCGCTTCGACAGGGGTCGGGTCCAAGGCACTTACATCGGCTCCTGCCTTCGCTCGCGCGCTGCGAGCGACTGCGCACACGCTGCGGGCTGACTTGGTACAGATTCGCCTCGCCCTCTTCGCCCTCGTGTGCGCCTGGCTCGCCGGCGCCGCGCCTGCGCGTGCCGAGCCCTCCGGGTCCATCGACGGTCGTCCGCTGATCAGCTTCGACCAACGCTACGGCGGCGCCGTGATGATCGACGTGTGGGCCACGCGCAGCTGGTTGCGGGTCGGGGCGGCTACCGGCATCGGTGCCCTCTCGGGCAACGACGACGCCAGCTCGCGTGTGCTCACCCCCCTCGCACTCTCGCTCGCGCTCATCCCCCACGACGATGCCAGCGGCTTCGTCGGGATCGTGCGCGGAGGCGGCTACGGAGGCGGGCAAAAGAGTGGACTCATCGGCGGCGCTTTCGTCAGCGGCACGCTCGGCTACGGGTTTGGGCTGGGCGAGGGCGCCAGTATCCGTGTCGCAGCGGAACTTTGGGGCCTCATCGGAAGTCACGGAGGTCTGCTGGTCGGCCCCACGCTTGGCCTCGGCTTCTGAAGCGTTAGCCCCACGCTTCCACTGCGAACCACGCGTGTAATCTCGAGGCGACTCGCATAGAGTGCGGCCGTCTTGCTTTGATCTGGAGAGGTCTGGGTATGCGGCGTCGGCGCCAGCCGTTCTTGTCTTGGTTCGTGTCTCTCGTCGTCGTGCCAGTGGCCTGCAGCGCTGCGGCCTGCACGCCCGATCTCGCCCCTCTGCCTCAACAGCGGAGCGCGCGCGGGACGATCGGCGAAGAGGTGTACAAGTCGCTCTGTCGACGCGTCGCCGGGACCGAGATGCCGCTCGACGTCAGCGGTCGGCGCAGCCAGCAGATCTGCCTTGGCGACGCATCGGGCGTGGCCAATGCGTTGGCGGTCGCGCAGGGTGCGCCCCCAGGGGAAGGGGAGATCCCCTCCGCGCTGCCGTCGCGCGTCGTCGCGCTGGCTGAGCGGCGCGCGCCCATCGCGCAGGCCGTCGACGACATGATGCCTGGCGAGTTCTCGGACGAGCTCGAGCACCTGTTCCGAAGGCTCTTGCCGTTCTACGACGCGCCGTTTCCCGTACAGGAGGGCACCCGATCGCTCGCGGCCGTGATCGAGCGGCTCACCGGCAGCGACCCCAACGTGGTCAGCGACCCCAAGGTGATGTCGGGCTTCGCGCGCGTCGTGCGCAAGGGCATGCTGCCCTACGAGGCCAACCTCGGCCTCATGCGCGGCTCGCTGGGTGCCTCGGGTCTGCGCGACATGGCGCGCAAGTTCTTGCCCTTGGTGGCCGACGACGTCCTGGTGCGCCCGCACTTCGACACGTTGCTCGACGGCCTGGCACTCGAGCTAGCGACGATCGAAGTCGATGCGCCGCCCAACTCCGACCTGCAGCGGCTCAAACGTCTGTTGCTGCGCACGCATCCCGATTTCGGCAGCGGCAAGCCACTCTACGGCACGGTTCGCGACGCGCGTGGCCTGCCGACGCCCACGCGTAGCGGCGCGAGCATTCCGTTTCCGTTCGTCGACGCCAACGGCGATAACGTGGCCGACGCGGATGGCCCGCGGCTGCTCACCTTGCCCACGTTCACGGCGCGCTTGCCCGAGCCCTTTCCGGCTACCGGCGAAGGTGCACCTGCGCGCGATCCGAGCGGCCGCGCATTTGCGTTCGCGGCGACTGGGGAGAGTGATCCGACGCGCCTCTTGTACGAGACGCAAGACTCCGACACCACCCTGCTGGCCGGCCTCTTGCGCACCGCCCAGAAGCTGTTTCGCGACGACACACTCGTCAAAAACATGAGTGCCGTGGGGCCGCTCATCCTCGGTCCGCACGTGGTCGGCAAGCAGCGCTACGGCTTGCTCGACTTCGCGTACCCCGCGCCCGACCCAACGCAGAGCGCGGCACTCGACCTGGTCCACGGCGGCACGGCGCTGCTCGACCGCCCGGTGCTGCCGCCTTCGCTGGCGCTCACCAAGGTGCTCCTCGACGAGCACGAGCCTACCTTGGTCGCGGCGCTCAAGCCGCTGCTCGCGCTCGAGCGGCGCACGCGCGATAAAGACGACGCCTACCCCGAGGCCAAGCTCCCGGCCGGGCACACGTTCTGGGACGAGATCTTGTTCGAGGTGGAGAAGCTCTCGCGTCGGCGCATCAGCAAGGACAGCGACACGCTGCTCGAGGCGATGATGCGCGCCTCGCTCGGCTTTGGGCGCAACCTGCAGAAGCCCGGCGCGCCCATCGAGCTGCTGGTCGACCCCGAGCTACTTCGTCATCAGGGCGTGGTGCTGTCTACCTTGATGCGCTTCAAGGACGAGTGGCGCGCCAACCCCACGGGCGAGTCCAAGCGCGTGCCGGGTGATCCGGTGGTGCTCGGCAGCTTCCGCACACCGGTCGATCGCAGTCTGCCCGACACGGGCATCACGTGTGGGCGCGATGGCTGTGGTGGTTTGATCGAGGACACCGCGTTCTTGCCTTGGCGCAAGCCCGAGCAGAACTGCATGATCCAGCGGCAGGGCCGGCCCATCTCGGGCAAGGACTGCGGCGAGCGCGCCAACCAGAGCCTGCTGCAGCGCTCGCTCGGGCTGATCTCGGAGATGGCCGGTCGCTCGCAGTGCAACAAGCCGATCTCCATCGGCGACCTGCTCGACTTCGCGGTGCTCAAAGACCCTTGCACCGGCGCCATCATCCCCGACTCGCCGCAGTGCAACGCCCTGCGCCGCCAGCAGGCCACCAATCGCTCGAGCAGTGTGAAGTCGTCCGAGACGGCCGTACGTGACGACTACGCGTGCCCCAACACGCCGGGCGCGCCGTGCCGCGCGTATGCAGACAAGTATCCGGCAGCGTTCGTCGACCCGGATGGCATCGACGGCGGCCAGCCGGCCAGCATCCAAGCCTGCCACATGATCAACCTGCCGGACGTCGGACGCACCTTCGGCGACGCGCTGACGCACGAGTTCCGGATCGACTTTCCCAATCCGTGGGTGCGACGCTACCTCGAGGATATCGCGTTCGCGGGCAAACCCGAGCGGACCGCATGCGCGAGCGGCTTTCGTATTGCCGACCCGACCGTCGATCCGGGGTGCACACCGTCGGCCGCGCGGCTGTCGCGCGACATCTACGAAGACATGCCCGCGACGGTCGACGAGCTGGGCGAGCTGGTGGAGTTTCTGCTCGACGACACGCAGTTGTTCGCCAACGACGCCGACACGCGGGACCTGCGCCCGGACGTCAAGGCGCTGTCGCGCGTGCTGTTCGCGCCCGCAGGCAGCACCAGCTTCATCCTGTTCGACCCGCTGCTGCTCCACGGTGCGCCGCCCTCGTGCGAGGCCAAGCCGGCGCTCCCGGTGTGCGACACCAACGACGTGACGCCCACGCCCGCCGGTGGCTGCTGCATCAAAGACATCACGCGTCCGCCGCTGCGCTACCGGCTCGATACGTACTACGGCTCGACCAGCTTCGCGTGGGAGCAACCCATCAAGCTCACCGACGGCAAGACCATCTCGTTCCTCGACACCATGCGCTCGCTGTCCGATGCGGTCGCGCAGTTCGACTTCGACGCCTCACGCGACGACCCAAAGAACTTCGAGGACACGGGCTACGTGTTCTCCACCATCGGCAAGCTGGTCGCGCAGCACTACGACAGCAAAGACAACCCCGCGGTGCAGAGCACCGACCCCAAGGGCCTCAACTACCGCCGCCTGACGGGGCTCACCAAGTACGAGCGACTGCTCGCCGACGCGCTCGACGATGGCATGATCGACCGCACGCAGGCGGCCAACGACAAGAAGCCGTTGTTCGACCCCGCCGTCACGTACACGCCGCAGCAGCAGCTAGGCGTCATCTACCAGTCGATGCCGCTGCTCCAGCTGCTCGACACGCTCGCCGTCGAGGGCGGCGTCGATGGCATCAAGCTCAGCGCACAGAGCACCGAAGAGCTGCTCAGCCCGCACGCACGCTGCGCGGGTGCCACCGGCGACAGGCGCGTGATCGACGGCGTAGGCGCGTGCGATCGACAGGCGCGCGGTGAGCCCGGCCTGTCGCCGCCCTTCGTGTACCGCAACGGGACAGGCTTCATCTGCTGGGAAGACGGCCGCTGCTTCGACGGCAAGACCTCGCCCAAACGTTTCCCCTCCCCGCTGTACGTGTTGCTCGACGCCATCGACACCATCCAGGACAAGGCCGACCTCGACCCGGAGCTCGACAGTGCGCTCAGCGGCCTGATCGGGGGCCTGATCGACACCTACGCCGGGATGGAGAGCGGACGCTTCGACGATCGCAGGGTGCGTGCGCTGGTGCTCGCGCTGATCGACGACACCCGCACACGCATCAGCGAAGAGAGCGTCGCGGGCACGCTGGCCACCCTGCCTACGCGCACCGATCAAGACGCGGCCGATGTGCTGCACAACCCCATCATCGCCGGTGCGCTCGGCCTGTCGATGAGCCTCAAGCCGCACCCCGACGCGCTGACCGCGCTCACGCACTACACGTCTTCGAGCCTCAGCGAAGACCCGGCCCTCAACAACCTGCGTCCGCTGCTCGGAGGCCTGTTCGACGCCGTGCAGCTGCTGCCGGGCGACGCCGAGACCAACGCGGCACTGCGCGCGATCGCTTCTGCCTTCGCAGACAAGGTCGAAGAAGCGGTCGCCGGCAAACCCGTGGAGCTCAACCCGCAGCTGAGCGCGCTGGGCCGCAACCTGTACATGCTGCGGCAGAGCGCGGTGAACGACACGGCCGAGGTCAGCGTGCTCGAGCGCATGTTCAAGAACCTGGCGCAGCTGCCGGTGGGTCGACCGTCGCCGCTCGAGGTCATCCTCGACGCCGCGCTCGAGATCAACCGCGTGAAGCCGGGGGAAGGGGGCACGGCGAGCGCCGAAGATCTGCGGGTCACGCTTGTCCGTGTCGCTCAGGTCTTGCGCGACAAGCGCCGTGGCTTCGAGCGCCTCTACCAGATCGTCAAGTGCACCACAAAGGGGAAAGGCGAGCCTGAGTGTGAGTGAACGCGAGCGCGAGGCGCTGAAAACTTGCTGGGCTCCCACGAGCCGTGCGTAGGTCTGTGGAATTCACGCTCGGCGTGCTCTGTTGGGAGGTTGCTAGATGACTGCGGTGGCCGGGTTCGACCGCGACTCTGACTCGAAGGCCTCGACTCCGTCCGGAGTTGCGACGGGCAAGGGTGCGACCCCCGGGGCGGATGGGTTGAACGTACCAGGGGTACGAGGCGAGGACGGCGCGAGTGCAGCCGCCGCGGCGCCCAGCGAGGACGACTTGCTCGACGTGCTGTACGAAGTGCTGGCCCAAGGGGTGCCGCCGCGTAGCAGCCTGTCGCGCGAGGAGGTGGAGCGCTTCCTCCACCAGCACGCGCGCGAACGTAAGCCCATCGGAGAGATGCTGGCGTTCTTCGAGCGCCACGGCCTCCCGGTCGACGCCGGGGAGTACGGGGCCGACCGCGAGCTGCGCGCCCTGGCCAGCGGCCTGCAAAAGGAGCGGGGCTCGTTGATCGCGGGCTTTGGTCCGAGCCATGAGCTGGTGCAGCCAACCGCCCCGACCACCGAGCCGCCGCCCGCACCGGTGACCAGCGCGGTCGTGGTGCCGGCCGGCGATACGGGCTCGTTTTCTGCGCTTTCCGTCGGCGCAGGCACACACGATACACAGGCTTCGGCGACGGTCGCGATCGCGTCTGTGGCGCCCGTCGAAGACGAGTCCACAGGTCGTCGTCCGCACCTGCACGCCACGGCCGCCCGGCCCACGCCGTCGAGCAAGCTGCGTTGGCTGGCGCTGGTCGCCGCGGTGCTCGCGCTCGCTCTGCTCGGGTCGGTGTTCGTGGTCAACCAGCAGCGTGCGAGCGAGCTCGAGCAGCGTCTCGATCAGGCGCGCATGCAGCAGCGCAGCACCGACGACGCGCTCACCAAGCTCGAGCAGCGGGCAGAGACCCTGCAAGGGGCGCTCGAGCAGAGCGAACAAGAGCACCGTCAAGAGGCCACGCGCCTCCAGACCAACCTCGAAGCCGAGAAACAGCAGCGCGCCACCGAAGAGATGGCCGTCGAGCGGATGCTCGGGCCGCGCTACCTCAAGCTGCGCGAAAAGCTGAGCACCGAGGCGGCCCAGACGGTGCCGGCGATCGTGCCCACCGGGAACAAGTAACGCTTCGCGCCCGAGCGCGAACTACCGCCGTGAGATGCCTCGAGCGACCCCATCTCGCTCGCGCGGCGAAGAACAGCGCGCCTCGCCCAGCGAGGTCGGCCCGCTGCTGCGGCTGTCGATCCCCATCATCATCGCCCAGCTCGGGCAGATGCTGCTGGGTACGGTCGACACGCTGATCGCCGGCCGGCTCAGCGTGCGCGCGCTCGACGCAGTCGCGCTCGGCAACGTCTGGCAGGTGTGCACCATGATGCCGCTGATGGGCATCATCTTCGGGCTCGACCCGCTGGTCAGTCAGTCCCACGGCGCAGGCCGCGGGCAGGACGCAGGGCTCGCACTGCAGCGCGCACTGCTGATCGCGCTCGGGCTCTCCGGGCTGCTCGTGCTGGGCTGGAGCCACACGACCGAGGGCCTGTTGCTGCTGGGGCAAGACCTCGAGCTCGCGCGCGAGGCCGCCGTGTTCGTCCACGCGCAGCGCTTCAGCGCGCCTGGCTTCATGATCTACGCCGCGCTGTCCACCTACTTGGTGTCGCGCGGCATCGTGCGGCCAGGCATCGCGGTCATGTTCGTCGCCAACGTGTTCAACGCCGTGACGTCCTGGGCCCTGACCTTCGGCGCGCTGGGGCTCCCCGCGCTTGGGATTCGAGGCCTTGGCCTGTCCACCGGGCTCACGCGCTTGTTGCTGCCCTGTGCGATGGCGCTGCTGATCGTGCGCTTCGCGCTGCACCGCGGCGCGTGGGCGCCCTGGAGCAAGCGTGTCTTTGCGCTCGGCCCGCTCGTGCGGCAGCTCGCGTTGGGCATCCCCAACGGCATCACCATCGCCCTCGAGCTGTGGGCCTTTCAGTTCGGGACCGTGATCGCGGGGCGCATCTCACACGTGGCGCTCGGTGCGCACGCCATTGCGCTCAACCTGTCTGCGCTGTCGTTCATGGTGCCGCTCGGTTTCTCGATCGGGACCTCCGCGCGCGTCGGCGCGCTGATCGGCGCCGAGCTCCCGGGCCGCGCACAGCAGGCAGCGCACACCGCCCTCAAGCTGATCGCGGCCTACTCGCTCACTGCCGGCGCCGTGTTCGTGCTGGGGCGCGAGCTACTGCCCACCTTGTACTCCGGCGATGCCGCCATCGTCGCTGCCGCGGCTTCTGTGCTGCCCATCGCCGGCGCGTTCCAGCTGCTCGACGGGCTGCAAGCGACCGGCGGGGGCGTGCTGCGCGGCATGGGCAAGCCCCGGGTGACCGCCGTCATCAACCTGGTGGGCTACTTCGTGATCGCCATCCCTTTCGCGTATTACACCGGCCTTTCCACGTCGCTCGGCCTCTCCGGCGTCTGGCTGGGCTACGCCGCAGGGCTCATGTTCACCGCTTGTGCCCTGGTCGGACAGGTGATGCTGCGCGGGCCCAAGACGGTGGTCCCGCTGCACGTCAGCTTGCTGCGCTCGTCTCCCGAAGCGCTGCGCGTTCCGACCCAGACCTGACGCAGGCCTTTGCGCCCACCGTCCTGACAGCGCGCTATAGTCGTCGCCGCCGCCATGACAGTGCCTTTCCCAGAGACGTATCAGACCCAGGGTGGCGTGCGCGTGCGCCGCGTCATCGAGGACGTCGACCCCGTGCGCGCGGTCGAGCAGCTCGCGACCGACCTCGACGC
>JBEGTL010000157.1:0-14914 GCA_041179425.1 Pseudomonadota bacterium
CACCCGTCGCGCCGCTGTCCGACGCGGGCGTCGCAGACGCGGGCGTGCCCACTGTGCCTCGCTCACCCTCCGATCCCGCCGGGGCGCCCGTCCCTGCGCCCGATGCAGGGGGTGTGGGCGCAGCTCCCGACGCAAGTGCACCTGATGCTGGGATGGCGAACGGGCCGGTTCCCGTGGCACGCCCACAGCGTCCGTGGCCGGTCCATCAAGGGTCGCCGCAGCTCGCCGATGTGGATGGTGATCACAAGCCCGACCTGATCGGCTTCGGTACCGACGGCGCGTACGTCGCGCTTGCGCAGGCGAATGGTTACCGGGTGGAGCGCCCGCGCGCACCGCCGCACGCTGGCCGACATCGACGGCGACGGCACGGCCGACGTCGTGGGCATGGACGACTCCGGCACGCACGTCGCGCGCTCGACAGGCCGCACGTTCGGCGCAGCGCAGCTTTATACGCCGGCGCTCTGAGCTGCCGCCCATGCCTCGCCTTACGGTTCACGGCGCGTTCTGAATAGGGAGGCCGGTTCGCGATAGGCGCGTGACGAATCCCATGGGTGGCTCGGCGCGGACGGGCACTACCTCTGTGCTATGCCGGCCCCATGCTGGACCGAGAACTCTCAGTTGCCATCGAGCTTGCCCGCGGTGCGGGCCGCATCCTCATGGAGATCTACGCGAAGGACTTCACCGTCGCGTACAAGGGCAAGAACGACCCGGTGACCGAAGGCGATCAGCTCGCCAACGCCTTCATCGTAGCGGGGCTCGCCGAACACTTTCCTGAAGACGGCATCGTTGCGGAAGAGAGTGTCGACCTCGGGCATGCACTCTCCAAGCGCCGCTGCTGGTTCGTCGACCCCCTCGATGGCACCAAAGAGTTCATCGCAAAGAACGGCGAGTTCTCGGTGATGATCGGACTTGCGATCGACGGAGTGAGTGCCCTCGGTGTGGTGTACCAGCCCTCGCTCGACAAGCTGTACTGGGGCGTGGTGGGCGACCGCGCCGAGCTCGAGGAACGCGGGGTGACGCGCGAGCTGAGTGTCAGCGAAGAGTCAGATCCCTCCAAGCTCAAGTTGGTGGTCTCACGCTCGCATCGTCCGGCCAGCATCGAACAGATCATGCAGCGCCTCGGCGCGACTCAAGAGATGCCGAGCGGCTCGGTCGGCGTCAAGGTCGGTCTGATCGCCGAGCGCACCGCCGACCTCTACGTGCATATCTCGGACAAGAGCTCGCTCTGGGACGCGTGCGCGCCCGAAGCGATTTTGTACGCGGCAGGCGGGCGGTTCGTGCACGTCGATGGCAGCGCGATTCAGTACGCGACCTCGGACATGAAAAACCGTCGCGGCATCCTTGCCTGCAACGAGGCGACCTACACGCTTGTGCTCGACGTGGTCAAAGACGTCAGTCTCGAAGAGGGCTTCCTCTCCGCGTGACTAGTCGGGTCCTCGTAGCAAGTAGATCGAGCCGCAATTGATGTCCTGGTTAGCTGTGACCGACGCTGACGCACCTGCCAGTGCGCACTCAGAAAGCTCGAACCTGACGGTATCACCCGGAGTGACGTTGACCCTCGGCGTCGGGCCGAATAGCGCCGCGGTTGATGCACGAGGCGAGTCGGGGGCGGCACGAACCGCCGAGCGACCAGGAACCTCTTGGTCACGGCATTGGCGTCCCCAATCTGGTCGGACCACCGTGGCCGAGCGACCTTGGCGGGAGACGGGTGCCGTCAGATCTGACGGCACCACGGCTTGCCCGCGGTCAGTTGGCAAGGGTGCGACCCTTACTGCGTTTGTTCGGTCGCTTGGGTCCACGCTCTTGCGGTCCGAGCACGCCCAGGTTGGGGATGAACGGACGACCGAGCCTACGCTCGCGCATGCGCACCAACAGCTCTTTGCACATGAGCTTGGTGGTGACCCCGACCTGGTTCTTGAAGTCGCGGAAGTCGAGCGTGGAGAAGGTGGTGTCGGCAAGTGCGAAGGGCAACAGACTGGCCACGTTGCCCCGCGCGTACTCGAGCATCCACAGCCCCGGTCGCAACTTGGAGCCGTTGGCGCTGCCGCGCAGCAGACAGGCCGTGTCGCCGGGCCGGTGCACCTTGCGCTCGATGGAGCCCGCTTCGTAGGTCCACAGCTCGCCGGCCATCACGAGCTCGTACATATCGGCGCGGTGGCGACCGCTGTGTCCCTCGCTGCCGATCGCCGTGCCGCAGAACAGCAGGTACTCGCTGGGCGACACGTGCAGCGGGTTGATGGAGCACATGATGCCTCCCGCGTTGCTGAACATCCAGCGCTGGCCGGGGCTGACATGGTCGCCGTAGATGCTGCGCAGCGTCTGGGCCACGCCCACGAACTGCTGCTCGATGGGTGCGCCAAGGTGCATCCTCACCACTTCGGAAAGGACCTCGGGGTCGAACAAATAGCTCATACACTCCCTCGCCCGTGCTCATGCGTCGACGCGCCCTCGGGCGCGCGATCGGAAATTAACCGCAGCGACGCGTGCCGTAGGACGCGTCGCCATGACAGTCGGAGCAATATACACGGCCCGCGCTTCAGTCGGGTTGAAACAGCCTATTCTGGGTGCCGTCGTCATCGTAGTAGCGCCAGCTGCGATCGAAGGTGACGGCGCCAAACGTGTTGACGATCACCGCGAACAGCAGGCATGCGTAAAAGCCTGGGCCAAACCGCCGCCGGCCGAGCGCGATGAGTACGATGAGCAGCGGCATGTAGTCGAGTGCGAACCGATAGCCGAACTGGATCCAGCCACTGTTCTGGTAACAGAGGTCGAGGAAGGCGATGGGGAGCACGGCCAGCCAAAGGCCTACGGTGCGCGCGTCGACGCGCCTGGGCCAGAGCGTCCAGAACAGGGCCGGCGTGGTGAACCACAGCGCGAGCCCGTGCAGGCTGATCTTCACGTACGGCGGACGGTCGTACAGCCAGGGCAGGCTAGAGGTGAACACGGCCAGGTTCTTGGAGAAGTAGTGCAGGTTGACGAGGCCCCAGTCGTCGATGCGCTGGCGCCAGCGGATCTGCAGGTACTCGTGCCCGTACGAGAAGGGATCGTCGAAGCGCGCGTAGTTGAACCACAGCTGCAGCCCCAGGATGACCAACACGGGCACCGCCACCTTGGCGATCTCTTTGAGGACCCAGCCCAGGTGCGCGCCGCGGACCCACTCGAAGGCGCGCACCAGCGGATGGGCGTCGCTGGCGATGGTGAGCTCGACGTCGCGTCGGTAGCGGCGCAGAGCCTCGACCACGAACACCAACCCGACCACCGGGGTGGCGGGAGGGCGCGTGGCCAGCAGGCCGCCCAGGATGAGGCCGACCAGCCACGGATGCTCGGCCTCGAACGCGGCGAGCAGGAACAACATCAGCAGGATGGAGCTGACCACCAGCGCCGCGAACCAGACCGTGCCCTGCACGGCCGAGAAGAAGTACACAGTGCCAAAGGCAAACAGCGCGCTGAGCACGACGTTGTCGCGGGTGCTGCGCTCGCTCCCTCCGCGCTCGCTCAGGCGGCGCAGGTACACGAACAAAAGGGCGGGGGCGAGCCCGGCCAGCAGCGCCCAAAACAGCGCGTCGCGCGTCGCGGTACCCCAGATGGCCACGGCCGGGGCAATCACCAGCGCGGGCAGCGGTGGGAACGACACGAACCAGCGGCCGTTGTAAAAAGCCCAATCATTCGTGCCCGGAGGCGTGTTGCCGAGCACACCGAGCTCGCCCTGAAACCAGCCCAGCACCATGTGTACGTAGTGGTTGTCGGCGGTCGGCCCGAGCGCGCGCGTGCCCAGCAGACTCACGTAAACGAGGGCGGCCACCAGGTAGATGGCGAGTGGGAGCACGACGCGGCGCTTCATGGGCGCGGGAGCATAGCGGAATCGAAGCTTGACCACCCACCCCTCGGGCCTTATCCCATCGCCTGCCCCGCCTCTGTCGGTGCGGCGAAGGAGCCACGTCATGTCTGCGCTGACCCGCGAAGCGGTCCTCGAGGCGCTCGCCAAGGTCGAAGACCCGGCGTTCCAAAAGCCCATGCTCGAGCTTGGTACGCTGAGCGAAGTGGTCGTCGAGGGCGATGGGGTGCGCGCCAGCGTGCGCCTCTCAGCCCCTAGCGACGAACTGCAGGCCACCATCCGTGAGCGCATCCAGCAGGCGCTCGCGCCGCTCGGTGCGGCCAACGTCACGCTCGACTGGGATCTACAGATCCCCACGCGCGACGTGGGGCAGGACGATCCCATCCCCGGCGTGCGCAACGTCGTGCTGGTGATGAGCGGCAAGGGCGGCGTCGGCAAGAGCACCACCGCGGTCAACCTCGCGCTTGCGCTCAAGCGCGCCGGGGCGCGGGTCGGCTTGCTCGACGCCGATATCTACGGCCCCTCCATCCCCACCATGCTCGGCATCCAGGGCTTCCCCAACAGCGAAGATGGCAAGACCATCGAGCCGCTCGAGCGCTTCGGCGTGAAGCTGATGAGCATCGGCTTCCTGACGGAAGACACCAAGGCCGCCATCGTGTGGCGCGGCCCCATGCTGCACGGCGCGCTCCAGCAGTTCTTGCAAGACGTGAAGTGGGGCGAGCTCGACTACCTGGTGTTCGACCTGCCGCCCGGCACGGGTGACGTCGCGCTCAGCCTCGCGCAAAAGCTCAAGGTCACCGGTGCCGTCATCGTCACCACGCCACAAGAGGTTGCGCTGCAAGACGTCTACAAGAGCGTCTCCATGTGCGAGAAGCTCAACATCCCGATCCTCGGTGTGGTCGAGAACATGAGCTACTTCATCGACAGCGTCGGCGAGAAACACTTCTTGTTCGGCGAGGGCGGCGGCAAGCTCATCGCGGAGTACGCCAAGGCGCCGCTGATCGGCCAGATCCCCCTCGAGCCCAAGGTGCGCGAGTGGGGCGACAAGGGCACGCCCATCGTGCAGGCCATGCCCGCCAGCGACTCGGCCAAGGCGTTCATGCGCGTCGCCGACACCCTCACCGAGCTCATCGCGCAAAAACACTTCGCCCGTCAGGGCGGCGAGAAGGCGCCAGCGATCGCGGGCCCAAGGCGCCTCAAGATCGTGCGCTGAGCTCGGGCGCTGGTCGCGCTTCAGCCTGCGGAGGGCATCATGGTGATCGCCTCGCGGCGCACCGGGTGGGGCTTGCCGCCGCCGATCAGCTTGAAGCTGCTGCCCGTGCTGGCGATGCCCACGTAGATGACGCCCGCCGCGTCGCTCCAGCAGCTTGCGCTGTCCAACTGCAGCCATTCTGGGTAGCCCGGTTCGCCGCGCTTGCCGACGTACGAGCGAGACCCGCGGTGCTCGCTGATGGACTGCACCGCGCGCCCGTAGCGCAGGGTGTACTCCGAGGCGAGGGCGCTCGCTTCTTCGTCACTACTGGCCGAGGTCTCGAGGGGTGACTCGGCGAGACAGACCTCGAGGCCTTCGTCGCTCGCCTCGTAGAGCATGTCTTCGAGGAGTTGTGCCAGCGGTTTGAGTTCCACGTCGACTCCTAGTGTACCAACACACTCGGGGCGAAAAGGAGCCTCAACTTGGCCCATGACCAGACCAGGCTGTCCTGGGGGGTGTCCCTTGCCAAGAGGACCGGTATGCTACCCAGTGTGCTAGGACGCTGCGTGACCAGGTTTCCCCCGCGTAAGCTCGACCCCGAGTCCGTGTGTACTCGCGTGGTCGCTCGCCTCATCGAAGAGCTCGCCTGCGTCGACATCGCGCCCGACAGTCCAATCTGGCGCGACCTCATGCATGGGCCCGAAACCATAGGCGAGCTGCGCGTATACCGCGGCCGCGGAAGGGTACAAAAAGTGGTCAGCTCGCGGTTCGCGCTGTCCTCGCCGTCGATGGACTCACACAGCGTGGTGGTGTTCACGCAGCCCGATAGTCCGGTGCCGCACTTCGGGCTCGACTCGGTGCGCCTCGATCAACGGGTTCACCTGTACGTCGACCTGCTACCCAAGTGCGACCTCTCGGTCTCGCTCGCGTACCTCGACCGGTGCTACGTGCCGTTGACCGAGGTGCGCGACGAGCTCGAGCACGACACACGCTTCACACCCTCGCAGGCACCCTTGCGCCATCGGGCGCTGCTCTCGCCGTGGCATGCGCTGTACACCCTCGAGCCTGGCGATCTGGATGCCGCCGAACAGTACGTCGACCGCTACGTGTCGCACTGGGCGAGCCTGCTGCGCAGTGACGCACCCGAGCTTCACAAAGACCCGTCGCTCGTCGCGCGCGATGCGCTCTACCGCAAGACCTTGTACAGCCGCGAGGTCGATCCGGCGTGGGGCCTGCTCGACCGTGTGATTGGCCAAGATACCGTCGACGATATCCTGGCCGCGCTGTCGGGCTGACTGGCTCCTTGAGGCGTTGCCGCGCGGGTCTACTCTCCCCGCATGCGACAGCACCAGCACACGCTCGCGATCGACACCCACGGCAAGGCGCTCCACGACATCACGGCGGCAGTGCGCGAGGTGCTCGCGACGAGCCGTGTGTCGACCGGCCTCGTGACGGTGTTCGTGGCGCACACGTCGGCGAGCTTGCTCATCCAAGAGAACGCCGACCCGGAGGTGCAGCGCGACCTCGAGCGCTTCTTTGAGCGCCTCGTGCCCGACGGTGACCCGCTGTTCCGACACGTCGACGAGGGGCCCGACGACATGCCCGCGCACGTCCGTTCGGCGCTGACTGCGACCTCGCTCGGCATCCCGGTCAGCGCCGGTCGGCTCGCGCTGGGCACCTGGCAGGGCATCTACCTGTACGAGCACCGCGACGCGCGCCACCAGCGCAAGGTCGTGGTGCACGTGTTGGGGGAGTAGCCCGTGGCGCCCGGCCAGCGGGCGCCACTGCCTCACTTGGAGGTGGTGTAGTTGCGCGGGTAGAAGTGCACCGTGGTCTGGCGGAACGCCGCCAGCTTCATGGTGTAGTCATTGCGGATCTCGCGGACCTTGGTGGGGGTCCCCGCTGCATCGGCGCTGACCACCAGCGAGGTGGCGACGTTGATGTTCTCGAGCGCGATATTGAGGGTGCTGAACACGCCGGTCGGGTAGCTGAACTTCCGGGTCAGGCTGGGCACGTTCTGCTCGTTGAAGTACAGAACGGCGGGGGCCGGGTTGAGCGCGACGCCGATCGCGTTGGTGTACGTGAGTGCCACCTGGCCGGCGAGCTTGTCTTCGCAGTCGAAGACCAGACCGTAGATGTTGGCGAGCGCGGCGTTGACGGCTTGGTCCACGCCCTGCGACCTGGAGAAATCGGCGAAGCCATCGACGAGTGCTTTGAGGCCCGCTCGACTCACTACGCGAAGCGCCGGCACCTCGGTGTCCCCGATCGGCGGCTTCTGCGTGTAGAAGTCTTGGAACAGCTCGACGCCCCTGCGGAAGTGCTGGCTCGCCTGCGCTTTTTGCTCCGGATCTTGTGCGAAAGCTTGCGATTGAAACAGCAGGCACAGCACGACTACGAAACCAGCGGCTTTCATGGCGCGACTTTCTCTTTACTTGGTGGAGTAAGGATCGGTGGAGTCGATGTGCCCGCGAGATGCGCGCGGCCGTGAGGTCTTCAGGTCTTCACTAAAACCTACGGCGGCGGGCATCGTGGCGGGCGCCGGGGCCGGCTCCTCGGCACGAGCCGGCGCTGCGCTGGGTACCTGCGCGACTGGTTTTTCGTTCTTGTCGTTCTTGTTCGAGCGGCGGCTTGCCTGCGCCGGCGCACGCTCGGGCAACGGCTCGAGCGCGATCTCGAGCGAGAGGTCGCGGTCGAGCGAGATCAGCTGCTTGACCGAGCGCAGGCCCGGGCCGCTCACCTCGAGGTGATGGAGCGAGGAGTCTTTGCGGAACTGCCCGCTGAACGGGGCGCTGATGGCTGCACCATCGAGCATGACGACCGCGTTCTCTGGCTTGACCTTGATGATCAGCGAGACCGTAGACGCCTCCCCAACGGGTGCGAGCCCTGGCTGGCTGGTCGTCGCGGGCATGGGGCTGGGCTCACGCGCCGGCTGTTGTGTCGGTGTGTCGTGGCTGGGCGCGGTGGCGGCGGTAGGCGC
Organism: Pseudomonadota bacterium; assembly: GCA_041179425.1. Classification (GTDB taxonomy): domain Bacteria; phylum Myxococcota_A; class Polyangia; order Polyangiales; family DASUME01; genus DASUME01. Next base: position 8,005 of record JBEGTL010000157.1, read on the forward strand.
GATCGACTTGGCTTCTGGACTGCGCGAGAACACCAGTGCGCCCACCACGGCAGCGCATGCGACGCCGCCGAGAAAGAGCCCACGTCCCAGCGCCTTTTTGCGAGCTCGGGCGCGCTGCGACTCGATCAGTGGTGCCAAGCTGCGCTTTCAGCACGGCTGTCGTGCGCGAACGCGCGATCTTCGAGCCCGCGCGCCCACGGCCAGCTGCCTACAGTCGGCGCGACCGTCAGACATCGGTGCCGCGAGTGGTCGGACCTTACTCGCTGAGGACTGAATTAATACGGAGTGCGAGGCGTTGGGCAGCAACGCGCATGACGTCCGGGTCGACCAGTAAGCTGACGACGAGGTGGACGCCTGGGAGCTCGTAGTAGTAGCCCGGCTGTACCAGCACATCGTCCTGTGTGAGGAGAGTGAGCGTCCAGGCCTCGTCGTCGAGCAGTGCAGGCAGACGCAGGACGACGTACCAGCCACCTTCGACGCGCAGCACACTCGCGGCGCTCTCGGTGAGCGCGCCTCGCAAGAGAGTCAGGTTGTTCTGCGCGCGCTCCCGGATGCGCGCGCGTGTGGCCGCGCCGGCGGCGAGCAGACGGGGCAGAGCGAGCTGTACTTGTAAACCGGGGGAGAGGTACGCGTCGGCGATGTGTTCGAGTCTTGCCTTGGCTGCTTGCACCTGTGCGTCGGGGCCCGCGAGTGCCGTCCAGGCGAGCTTGAGCTGCGGCAGCGCGCAAGCCTTGCTGAGCCCGCCGAGCCGGAAGACGAGCGAGCTTGGGGCAGCGCAGAGGGCGCTATCGACGCGCTCGGCGTCGTCGTGAAGCGCGAAGTCGGCGAAGACCTCATCGCTGATGATGGGCAGCCCGAGCTCACAGAGCGCGTCGAGCTCAGCGCGCTTGAGGTACGAACCCGTGGGGTTGTTGGGGTGCACCACGATCACTGCGCGCACCTCGGAGCCCGAACGCGCTGCGTTCGCGAGCGCGAGCTCGGGCGCGCTCTTCGCGATGTGCCACTCGCCGTCGTACGAAAGCGGGTAGGGGATCAGACGCACTTGCTCGAGCTGCGCCAGCACGTCGAACAGCGGGTAGCTGGGGGCGGGCACCAGCACGGCGTCGCCAGGATCGCAGAGCAGCTTGAACAGATGGCCGTAGGCCTCGCTGGTGCTCGCGGTGAGCAGCACGTGTTCGGCCGGCACGACGTGACCTTGCGCCGCGAGCTCGCGAGAGACGGCCTGGCGCGCAGACAGCAGGCCAAACGGTGTGGGCTCGTAGCGCTCGACCGCGTCGTCGGCGAGCAAGGCGGTGAGCTCGGCGCCGGTAGGCGAGAGGCCGGCGTGCGTCGGGTTGCTCTCGGTCAGATCGAGCACAGGTCTGCCGTCCGCGAGCGCTCGCTCGATCGCGACAGTGAGCTGGTTGCGGTCTGCGGTGAAGCGCGAGCGCGAAGAGAACCCTGACATGGCGCACTCGCTCCCTACGCTACACTGCCTCGAGTTGCCATGTCCGAAGCCCACGCCGCCCGTCCCCACCCGCCGAGCTCGCGCCGCAGCGCCGAGGCGCGCGCCCAGGGGCACGTGCCGCGCGCGCCCCTCGCGGGCCCCATCTTCGTGCTGCTGTCGCTGATCGCGAGCGTGTGGGCGCTGGGGCCGCGCGCGTTTCGGCTCTGCACGTCCCTCCTGCGCGAGCCGCTCGAGCTCGCCGCACGCGGAGCTAGCGTACCGGCACGCGAGCGCGCTCTTTTTCTGCTTCGTGAGCTCAGTGTCGTGTGCGCGCCGGCGCTCGTCGTCGTGGTCGTCAGCGTGGCGCTCGGGCTGTTCGTCGTGCAGGGCCCTGCTTTTGTCTCGTCGCGCGGCCGTGGCACCTCGTTTCCTGCGCTCGCCATCAGTCGCACCGCGAGCGCGCTGTGGTGCGCTGGCGTGTTGCTCATCGTGCTACTTGCGCTCAGTCAGTGGGCGAGCTTCGAGCTGCGCACGCTCGGCGCGTCTGCCACCGCCTGGGCCGGGCAGCTCGCTGCACTCAGCGTCGGTACGCTGCTGGTCGACGTGGCATTCGCACGCGCGCGTTTTTACGCCTCGCTCTGGCTCACGCGCCACGAGCACCTCGACGAGCAGCGCGCCGCACTCGGCCCACCCGACGTACGCGCCGCCCGCGAACGAGAGCGCTTGCTCCTCTCGCGCGCCAGCGGGCCCGCTTCGACCGCGCGCGCCGGGGCCGGCCCGCAGGCAGGCACGTGAGCGCACGCTTCGTCGATGTCGCGCTGCCGGTCCCGCTGCGCCGCACGTTCACCTACCGCATTCCCGACGGGCTGTCGCTCGAGCCTGGTGCGCGCGTCGCAGTGCCATTTTCTGGGCAAAAGCTGGCCGGTTTTGTGCTGCGCACGCACGACGACGAGCCCGCGGGCGTCAAGCGTGTGCTCTCCGTCGCAGGCAGGTTCGAGCCCGAGCCCATCTTCCCCGAAGAGCTCCTGCGCTTTTTGCTGCGCGCTGCCGACTACTACTTCGCGCCGCTCGGCGAGGCGCTCAAGTCGGCCGCGCCTGCGCTGCCACGCGAAGGGCTCGACGACCTCAAGGCGGCAGGGTTCGTCGACAGCATCGGCGAGCTCAAGGGTCGACACATCTCGGTCAAAAAGGCGCTGCGTGTGCGCCGCAACCCAGGCGTGCCCATCCCGCCGCGTGCGGGCACCAAACAACGGATGGTGCTGGCGCTGCTCGAGACGCGCGGCGACGTGTTGCTCAGCGAGCTTGCCAAGCTCATCCCCGACGCGCGCGCCGCCACCAAAAAGCTCGAGGCGCAAGGGCTGCTGATCCTCGAAGAAGCGACCGTGGCGAGTGACCCGTTCTACGCCGAGGCCCTGCCGCGCGAGCAGCCGTTTCAAGCCAACGGCGAGCAACAGCACGCCATCGACACGCTGAGTGCGGCACTGGCCACTCCGCAGCCGGGCACCTTTTTGCTGCACGGCGTGACCGGCTCCGGCAAGACCGAGGTGTACCTGCAAGTGGTCGCGCGTGCGCTCGAAGAGGGCCGAGGGGCGCTGGTGCTGGTCCCGGAGATCGCGCTCACGCCGCAGCTGGTGGCGCGTTTTCGGGCGCGCTTCGGAGAAGGCATCGCGGTGCTGCACAGCGGTCTGTCCGAGCGCGACCGGCATCGGGCCTGGCTCGCGCTGCGCCGCGGCGAGCTGCGCCTCGCGGTGGGCGCCCGCTCCGCGTTGTTTGCGCCGGTGCCACGCCTGTCGGTGATCATCGTCGACGAAGAGCACGACTCGTCGTTCAAGCAGGAGGAGGGCTTTCGTTATCAGGGGCGCGACATGGCCATGCTGCGCGCGCAGATGGCCGGGGCACTGTGTGTCCTCGGCAGCGCCACGCCCTCGGTCGAGAGCTACTACCTCGCCGACCAAAAACGGATTCACAAGCTGGTGCTGCAAGAGCGCGCACAAAAGCAGCTCATGCCGGCCGTCGAGGTCATCGACCTGGCGCGCTACCCGGGCAACGGGCCGAGCGGCCATCCGCTGCTCTCGGCGCCGCTGCACCGGGCGCTCGAGAAGTGTCTGGCCGATGGCGATCAGGCGATCTTGTTCCTCAACCGGCGCGGCTTCGCGCCGAGCCTCGCGTGTGCGGCGTGCAGCGAAGTGATGAGCTGCCCCAACTGCAGCGTGAGCCTCACCGAGCATCGGCGTGTGGGCTTGCTGCGCTGTCACTACTGCGACTTCACCACCCCCACCACCGAGGCCTGTGCCAAGTGCGGCAAGCTCGCGCTCACCCGCGTGGGCATCGGCACCGAGCGCATCGAAGACGCCCTCACCCACAGCTTTCCAGGCGCGCGCGTGGGCCGGCTCGACCGCGACACGGCGGCCGGGCGCGGGGTCGAAGAGGTGCTCGAGCGCATGCGCACGCGCAACCTCGACATCCTGGTGGGCACCCAGATGGTCACCAAAGGGCACGACTTGCCGGGGGTCACGCTGGTGGGCGTCCTGCTGGCCGACCAGAGCCTCACGTTCCCCGACTTCCGCGCGTCCGAGCGCACGTTCCAGCTGCTGGCCCAGGTGGCGGGGCGCGCCGGTCGCGGCGAGCGTGCGGGGAGGGTGCTCCTGCAGACCCTCCAGCCGGCGCACTACGCGGTGCGCCGGGCCGTGCACCACGACTACCTCGGTTTCTACCGGGACGAGCTCGAGGCGCGTCGCGAGCTCATCTTTCCGTACCCGCCCCTGGCCCGGCTGGCGGCTGTGCGCTGCGATGCGACCGACGAGCAGGTGGCCCGCCGAGTCATTCGTGAGCTGGCCGACTGCGCCGCGCACAGTGCGGAGGTCCGGGCGCACGAGGTGGCCGTGCTGGGGCCGGCGCCGGCGCCCATCGAGCGCCTGCGCGGCCGCTACCGTATGCGCTTTTTGCTGCGCTCACGCTCGCGCGAGAAGCTGCGGGCGGTCGCCGCCCTGGTCGTGGCCCGCATCGATCAGGGGGTGTCGCCAGCGCGTGCCCACCTCGACGTCGACCCGGTCTCGATGCTGTGAGAAGTCGGCAATTTGCGGGGTTTTTGGCAACTTCGGGCAGGCCCGACACTTGCTCTCGGTCGGGCCGAGTGTTACGAGTGAGTACTGCCATGGCCATCCGTAAGATCCTCCACTACCCAGACAAACGGCTGCGCATCCCGGGTGAGCCGGTCACCGACTTCGGCCCCGCGCTCCAGACGCTGATCGACGACATGGCCGAGACCATGTACGCCGCGCCGGGCGTCGGCCTCGCGGCCACGCAGATCGGCGAGGCCAAGCAGCTGTTCATCATCGACGTGTCGAGCGGCGAGGGGCCGAGCGACCTACGCATCTTCATCAACCCCGAGTTCGTCAAGACCGAGGGGAAGATCGAGTGGGAAGAGGGGTGCCTCTCGTTCCCCGGCATCCACTCCGACGTGACGCGCGCCGAGCGCGTCAAGATGCGGGCGCAAGATCGACACGGCAAGTCGTTCGAGATCGAGGCCGACGAGCTGATGGCCATCGCACTGCAGCACGAGTTCGATCACCTGCATGGCAAGCTGATGATCGACCACCTGTCTCCGCTCAAGCGCCGCATCGTGCACCGCGCCATGCAGAAGCGTGCTTCTGAGCGCGGCGCTGCGGCGGAGTGAGGCGCAGGCCGAGTCGTCGGTCGCACCACCGTGCATGTAGGTGACCTACCCTGGTGCCGACGCCACCTGGCAAGTGTTGCGCAACGATTGGGCCGCACCCTGTTCTAAGATCTCCCCTCGGAGGTCTATGCAGCGCGACAAGAGGGCACCGGCTCCGCAGATCAAGGGCGTCTCGATGCTCAACTGCATCCGCGCCCTACGTAGCCTGGACAAAGACCGCGCGCGGCAGCTGCTGCCGGTCGCCTTGCACAAGTACCTCGAAGACGAGCGCATCCTCGCGGTCGCCTGGTATCCCGAGAAGGAGATGCTGGAGCTCAACCGCGCCCTCGCGCAGCTGCTGCGGCCCACGCTGCGCGGCGCGTCGCTCGAAGAGACCTACGTGCACATGGGGTACCTGTCCGGCGGCATCGACCTGTCCAAGATGTACGCCTCTCTGCAGCGCGGAGGGTTCGATGCCGAGCTGACGCAGAAGCTCGCTGCGGGGTGGAAGCAGTACCACGACACGGGCTCGATGCTCGTCACCGTGGAGCCGAACCGTGTCCGCTTCGAGCTGCGCGACTACGCCCTGCCCAGCCAGGAGCTGTGTTGGATTCAGCGCGGCTGGTTCATGGCGTACTTCGAGCGCACGGTCGGTCCGGGACGAGCGACGGTCGTGGAGTCGTTCTGCCGGCAACGCGGTGCGCACAGCTGTGTGTGGGACGGTAGCTGGGGCTGAGAGCTCCGAGGCACCTTCCCAAGTCGCCCACGCGTACGTGCTCACGCGCGCGAGCGGCGGGGCACGTACGCGTCTTCGCTCACTGCGCGGAGATGGCGACGCCGCGGAACAAGGTGTTGGTGGCTGCGGTGGCGATCGTCGTCCCCGTGGTCGACGACAACGCAGCGTTGGACGCTGCGCTGTCGACGTACGCCACCAGGCGGTTGGCTGCCGTCTCGATGGAGGTGGTCGCAAACAACGTGACGCTGCTCCCGGTGACGACGCCCGCGAGGCCGCGGAAGCCCGAGGCCGTGCCGCCCGAGATGGTGGTCACGCGACTGCGTAGCGTCCACGTAGAGCCGTCGAAGCTCCACTTCTGCACACCACCAGTGGTCGCGACCGTACCGTCGTCCGCCATGTACAACGTATCGAGACCCGCGACGGCCGGGTTGCGGTCGAACAAGACGAACCCGTACGGACGGCCTCTCGCGTCTCGTCCTCGACGAACACGGACCTTTCGGAGCTTCGTGTTCGAGGCTAAGACGCAAGCACGATGAGACCGAGAGCCGCCTTTTTGGGAACGCCCGACTTCGCCGTGCCATGCCTCGCCGCGCTGACCGAGGTCGCCGACGTACAGCTGGTCGTCACCCAGCCCGACAAGCCGCAAGGTCGCGGGCTTACGTTGGTACCCACGCCGGTCAAGGTTTACGCCGAGTCTCGCGGCCTGCGCGTCATTCAGCCCGCCAAGGCGCGCGACGGTGTGCTGCTCGCCGAGCTCGCCGCGCTTTCGCTCGACGTCGCGCTGGTGGTTGCCTACGGCAAGATCTTGCCGGCCGACGTCCTGGCTGCGCCTCGCCTCGGCTGCCTCAACGTGCACGGCTCGCTGCTCCCGCGCTGGCGTGGTGCGGCGCCCATCCAGTGGGCGATCGTCAGCGGCGACGCCCGCACCGGCGTCTGCCTCATGCAGATGGACGTGGGGATGGACACGGGCGACGTGCTGACCTGCCGCACCGTCGACATCGGTGAGAACGAGACCGGCGGCGAGCTGTTCGATCGTTTGTCGGGCATCTCGGGCGAGCTGGTGCGCGACGAGCTTCCTCGTTTCGTGCGCGGC
>JBEGTL010000158.1:0-14883 GCA_041179425.1 Pseudomonadota bacterium
GCCCGGGAGGGCGTGGGCTTTGACGTAGGCGTTGACGTTGACGTGGTCCTGTCGGCGACGGCGCTCCACGTCGCCGTCAACGCTCACGTCAACGTCAACGCCCACGTTAGAGGCTGTCTTGCGCTACGCCAGCGTCATGAGCTTGACGAAGCGCTCTGGCGCCTCGGGGGCGTCGTGCACGAAAGGCTGTAGGCTCGCGCTCGACAGCGTGTGCCAGTACAAGAGCTTTTGGCCGCGCCGCTCGCCGCCCGCATCGCGCAGCAGCGCGGCGAGGGCCTTGCTGGTGTAGGTCTCGTCGAGCACCAAGCCTTCGCTGGCAGCAAACTCGCGGGCTGCCTCGCTGGCGGGGGTGGTGAGGCCGTAGCCGGGCCCAAGCTCCTTGCCGTCGAGCTCGACGCTCTCGAGGGCGCGCTCGACCACCTTCGGAAAGCGCGTGTCGAGGGTGCGGATGAGGGCATCGGCCTGCGTCATGAGCTGGTGAATGCGCAGCCGGTTGGCAAATGTGCGGTCGAGGATGCGCACCCCGATCACACGCGTGCGCACCCCTCCGGCGGCCAGCCCCAAGGCGATGCCCGAGACCGTGGCTGCGGTGCCGGTCGCGACGTACACCGCGTCGACGTCGGGGCACAGGCCGGCGTCGATTTGTTGGGCCAGCTCGATGCCGGCGTTGACGAAAGCCAGCGTGCCCTGGGCGTTGGAGCCACCGAGTGGGACAAGGAAGGGCTTTCGGCCCCAAAAGCGCAGGCGCACACTCAGCTCGAGCATGCGCTTGGCGACCTGGGAGAGGCCCTGCACGGGGTAGAGATGGGCACCCACCGCGAGGTCGGCGCGCAGGACCTCTTCAACGTGGCGCTGGTAGGGCTGCGGTGTGAGCGCAGCGTACGTCTCGAACCCGAGCTCGCCGCCGTACAGCGCGGTAGCAAAGACATGGTGGCTCCCGACCGCGCCGGCGGTGATGAGCGCGTTGGCGCCCCGCGCGCGCGCCTCGCCGAGGAGGTACTCGAGCTTGCGGACCTTGTTGCCTCCATAACGCGGTGCGGTGAGATCGTCGCGTTTGACCCAGATCTCGCTGTCGAGCTTGTCCGAGATGCGCGGCAGCGGCACGACCGGAGTAGGCAGGGTTGCAAGCTCGACGCGCGCCAATTTCGACAACGGGGGCCAACGATCGGCGAGGGCGTTCACGCGTGTGCCATAGCATGCGTTTCGCTGGTTCTGGAAAACCTCCACAGGTGAGCTGCGAGACAAGTGCTGGGCCTTGCGCTAGGTCAAGCGTAGTCACTCTCTCGCTCGAGTGCGTTGCACACACGCAGCAGCTTGGCGCGGCGCACGAACGTCTCTACGCTGGAGGGACAGACGCGTTCCGCAACGAGGTTTTCTTCGCGCGCGCGCGGAGGAGCCCGCGCTTCGACACCCACCGGAGGAACTGGGATGAATCTGCCTGAGCGCAAGCCCGAGTGGCTCAAAGTCCGGATGCCCGGAGGCGAGCAGTACAACGAGCTGAAGGAGCGCTTTCGCAAGCTGGACCTGAAGACGGTGTGCGAAGAGGCGCGTTGCCCCAACATCGGCGAGTGCTGGCGGGAGGGGACCGCCACCATCATGATCCTCGGTGAGACCTGCACCCGGGGCTGCCGCTTTTGCGCCGTCAACACCGGCAACCCGCGCGGCGTGCTCGACCCGCGTGAGCCCGAGAACACGGCACGCGCGCTCGCGCAGATGGGCCTGTCCTACGTGGTCATGACCATGGTCGATCGCGACGACCTGCTCGATGGCGGCGCGGCGCACGTGGCGCGTACCGTTCAGCGTATCCGCGAGCTGTGCCCAGGCCTGTTGGTCGAGACGCTGGTAGGCGACTTCGCCGGCAACCAGGCCGACGTGCGCACGGTGGTCGAAGAGGGTCGGCCCGACGTGTTTGCGCACAACGTCGAGGTGGTGCCACGCCTGCAGCGCAGCATGCGCGACGCACGCTGCTCCTGGGAGCGCTCGGTCGACGTGCTCAAGGTCGCTCGCGAGGCGGGCGCCAACGTGACCAAGACCTCGCTGATGGTGGGCTGCGGCGAGACCGAAGACGAGATGATGGACGCGCTGTCGCGCCTGCGCGCGGCCGACGTCGACGTGCTCACCATCGGCCAGTACCTCAGGCCCACCCCCAAACACGCCGAGCTCGTGCGCTACGTCGACCCGGCGGAGTTCGAGCGCTACCGCGTGGCCGGCGAGCAGCTGGGCTTCAAGCACGTCTCCTCGGGCCCCCTGGTCCGCTCCAGCTACCGCGCCGCGGAAGGCTTCCTCAAGGGCATCCTGCGCGGGCAGAGTGCGGTCTTCAGCGACCGTTTCGGCAAGAGTCCCGAGAAGGCCAATCGTCGACTGACGGTGATCCCATGATCCGCTTCGAGCTTCCGCCGCAGCGCGGCACAGATGGCTCGTTGGCTGAGATACAGACCGTACTCGGCGCCGATGGTCGCGCCGACCCCGCGCACGATCCGCGGCTCGATACTTCGCTGGTGGTGCGCATCTACGAGGGCATGCTACGCACGCGCGTGCTCGACGATCGTATGTTGGCGTTGCAGCGACAGGGTCGCGTCAGCTTCCATGTGGGCTGTCGCGGCGAAGAGGCGGCGATCATCGCGTCGGCCGCGGCACTGCGCGAGCCCGACTGGATCTTCCCCTGCTACCGCGAGCTCGGCGCCCTGCTCTGGCGCGGCTTTCCCCTGCAGAGCTACGTCGACAACATGTTTGGCAACGGCGACGACCAAGTGCTGGGTCGCCAGATGCCCGACCACGTGACCGGCAAGCGCTACCGCTACGCGTCGGTGAGCTCGCCCATCGGCACGCAGATCATGCACGCGGTCGGCTTTGCTTGGGCCGCCAAGCTCAAGCGAGAAAGGCTGGTCACGGCCGTGTACTTCGGCGATGGAGCCACGAGCACCCCAGACTTCCACACCGGGCTCAACTTCGCTGGCGTGTTCAAGGTGCCGACGGTGTTCTTGTGCCGCAACAACCGTTGGGCCATCAGCGTGCCCAGCGAGAAGCAGACGGCCTCGGCCAGCTTCGCGGCCAAGGCCGTGGCGTACGGACTCAAGGGTGTGCGCGTCGACGGCAACGACGCCCTCGCGGTGTACCGTGTGGTGCGTGAAGCGCTCGAGCGGCTCGACCGCGGCGAAGGCGCCACGCTCATCGAGCTGATGACCTATCGGCTGGGCGGACACTCCACGTCCGACGACCCCAAGGCGTACCGCGGGCTCGACGAGGTCGAGCAGTGGAACAAGGTCGACCCGCTGCTGCGCCTACGCCGTCACCTCGAGCAGCTCAACGCCTGGAGCGACGTGCACGAAAAGCGCTTCGTCGAGACCTTCGACGCCGAGATCAAGCAGTGCGTCGAGCTGGCCGAGCAGAAGTCGCCGCCGGCCCTCAGCACCATGTTCGACGGCGTGTACAAAGAGCGCCCGTGGCACCTGGGCGAACAATACCAAGCCTGCGTCGACGGACCGCGACGCGAAGGAGACGAGTAAGCCGCATGCCCGAGATGACGATGGTGCAGGCGATCAACGATGCCCTGCGCATCTCGATGCGAAGCGACGACCGAGTCGTGGTGCTCGGTGAAGACGTCGCCCGGGTCGGAGGCGTGTTCCGGGTGACGGCAGGTCTGCTCGACGAATTCGGCGACGACCGCGTGATCGACACGCCTCTGGCCGAGGGTGGCATCATCGGCGCTGCCATCGGCATGGCGCTGTACGGCCTGCGTCCGGTGCCGGAGGTGCAGTTTGCAGACTTCATCTACCCGGCCTTCGATCAGATCGTCAGCGAGGCGGCCAAGTACCGTTATCGCTCGGGTGGCGAGTTCAGTGTGCCGATGGTGATTCGTACGCCGTTCGGTGGTGGCATCCGCGGCGGGCACTATCACTCGCAGTCTCCAGAGTCGTTGTTCATCCACGTGTCCGGGCTGAAAGTGGTGTGTCCCTCCAACCCGTACGACGCCAAGGGTCTGCTGCTGAGTGCCATCCGCGACGAGGACCCGGTACTATTTTTCGAGCCCAAGCGCGTGTATCGCGCCGCCAAGATGGAAGTGCCCGAGGGCGCGTACGAGGTGCCGCTCACCGAAGCCAAGGTAGTGCGACCCGGCGAGCATGTGACCGTCATCGCGTGGGGCGCCATGTTGTACGAAGCGATCGCTGCTGCGGAGAGCGCCCAAGAGCAAGGCGTCTCCGCAGAAGTCATCGACCTGCGCACGTTATGGCCGGTCGACATCGACACCATCGTCGAGAGCGTCAAGCGCACGGGGCGCGTGGTGATCGTGCACGAGGCGCCCAAGACGTGTGGTTTTGGTGCCGAGCTCGTCTCGCTGATCTGCGAGAAGGCGTTTTTGCACCTCGAGGCGCCGCCGGTGCGCGTCACGGGCTGGGACACGCCCTTCCCGTACACGCTCGAGAACGACTATCTGCCGCTCGCACACCGTATCATTCCAGCGCTGCTCGAGACCGCTCGCTACTGACCGACGCAGACTTGCCTGCGTGACGACGCGCGGAAACGACAGCACGCTTTCGAGGAGCAGAATGCCGCTGTTTGAATTCAAGCTGCCTGATCTCGGCGAGGGTGTAGCCGAAGGCGAGGTCGTCGCGTGGCACGTCGCTCCGGGCCAAGAAGTCCGCGAAGACCAGGAGATGGTCGAGGTGATGACCGACAAGGCGACGGTCAGCATCGGTGCACCGCACACGGGCCGCGTGGCCGAGCTGTGCGTGTTGGTTGGAGAGCGCGTCCCCGTGGGGCGTGTGCTGGTGGTCATCGACACTGGCGACAGCGCCAAACACAGCGCTCCGCGCGCCGTCACTGCACCCTCGCACGACTTCGGCAACGGCGCGGTGCGGCCCATCAGTCAGCGCGCGCGAGCCGAAGAGCCACGCACGAAGACCGGCGCACGCGACGGTGCGGAGCAGGGTCCCGATGCCGGAAAGGGCGCGGCGCAAACCACGGCCCCCCACCGCAACGCACTCCGCGAATCGGGAGGCGTGACGGCCAGCGCAGTGGGCGACATCCGCGAGAGCCTGCCGGGCATGGGGTTTCTCAACCGGGGCAAGGCAGCCCCGGCTGCCCCCGTGTCTGCTGCGCCCGCGCTGGCTGCGTCGGCTGCGACCAAGCCGCACTTCTTTGCAGACAAGCCGCTCGCCACCCCGGCCACCCGCAAGCTGGCCCGCGATCTGGGCGTGGACCTGCGCACGGTGCCGCCGAGCGGCGAGCATGGGCGCGTCACCAAGGACGACGTGCAGCGGCTCTCCACGAGTGCACCCGCCAACGACGCGGTTGCCGACGGAGCGCGAGAGCGTCGTCAGCCGTTCGTGGGGCTGCGTCGACGGATTGCGGAGCGCATGCAGTTGTCGGTGCAGAAGGCCGCGCACTTCACGTTCGTGGAGGAGGTCGATGTCGACGCGCTGAAGGCGGTGGTGGAGTCACTGAAGCCGACGGGCGAGCGGCTGGGGGTGAAGCTGCACTACTTGCCGTTCATCGTGAAGGCGGTGACGCTGGCGCTGAAGAAGCATGCGGTGCTGAACAGCACGTTGGATGAGCGCACGAACGAGTTGGTGTATCGCAATTACTATCACATCGGGATTGCAACAGCGACCGAGCAGGGTCTGGTGGTGCCGGTGGTGCGCGATGCTGATCGGAAGTCTCCATTGGAGATTGCGACGGAGATACAGCGTCTGTCGGTTGCTGCTCGGGCTGGGAAGCTGACTTCTGCTGAGCTGACTGGGTCAACTTTCACGATTACTTCGTTGGGGCGCATGGGGGGGCTGCTGGCCACGCCTGTGCTGAACTATCCAGAGGTTGGGATCTTGGGTGTGCACCGTGTGAAGGAGAAGCCTGTCGTTCGCTCTGGGCAGATCGTGATTGGGAACGTGATGATGCTTTCTCTCTCTTTTGATCATCGCATCATCGACGGTCACGTTGGGGCCGCTTTTGCCTACGACGTGATTGCTTATCTGGAGGACCCTTCTCTTTTGCTGATCTCTTTGGCTTGATCCGTCTCTCTCACACACTGGATGCGGTGGACTTGTGATCGGCCGCTCTGCGGTGCACCAATCCGGTGCTCGCAAAGCCTGCGCTCCGCTTGGCGCTCGCCAGCCCCGCCGTACACTGACCCGTGGACAAGGCCAGTTCGACCTCGGCCTCGACCGTGGAAGCAGCGCGGTGAAGGATCCTCAAGTACACCAGGTCCTTCGCGAGGGTCGGTTGGAGCCTCCGGCGCTCTGCCGAGCGCCTCCGGAGGATCGACGAGCGGCCGATCGCCAGTCATCCTCCCTGCGGTCGGCGGACCTCCCTGGTCCCTTACCTCTAAAAATCAGGTGGTCCCTTTTAGAGTGAAACCGGCAGTCGAGCTCTGGCATCACTAGCGCTTGGTCCTCGAACTCCCATCGTTCGGCAGCATGTCCATCGTGCGCTCCGCGGGCCGTACCATGCCTCCTTCGTTGGCAAGCCCGCTGAGTATCGACCGCAGCCACCTTTGCTTCGGGTCACGATGCGAGCGCTCATGCCAAACCATAGGTAGGTCGACAGGTGCCAGGAGTAACGGTGGCGCTTTGATCACAAGCCCAGCCTGCGTGGCCAGCTTCTCTGCAAGCCAACGCGCGGTCGTCAACACGAGGTCGGACTCGGCAACAATTAGCGGCGAGAGGATCACATACGTCGTCCACGTGGACGATGGACATCGCTGAACCTCTCGCTACGCCATCAGCTGACGCGGCCGGTAACAACCGTTCAGCGCCGGCAGCCGGGGCGCAAGCGTCAGCAGCGTCGCGTCTGACCCGGCTCAACGAGACCGACAGAGGCCGACAGAGGCGTCGCAATGCTTCTGCCGCGCCATACCTGACAGACAGCTGTCAGTCGCTCCATGCAAGGTTGCCCCGGAAAACAAGGAGACAGCTGACATGTATACGCTCTACCACTTCCCATTTTCGCAGCATGCGCGGCGCGTCGTTTCCTTGCTCAGTGAGGCTGGGCTCGAGTACGAGCTTCGGCACATCGAGATGGCAGAAGGCCAGCACCTGTCCGCTGAGTACCTCGCGATTAACCCCAATCATCAGGTCCCGACGCTGGTCGACGGCGACCTCCGCCTTCACGAGTCGAACGCGATCCTGCGCTACCTCTGCAACAAGCATGGGCTCAAGGAGTGGTACCCCGAGGAGGCTCGCCGAAGAGCGGAAGTCGACCAGTGGCTCGATTGGAATCAGTGCCGTTTGTCGCCTGCGGTGGTGGACATCGTCCTCAACACAGTGTTCCTCGGAGCGCAAGGAGACCAAGCTGCGATAGCTCGCGGCCACAAGAAGCTCGACGAGCTCCGCCCCACCCTGGACGACGGCATGGGTGAGCGGCCATTCTTGGTGGGCGACCGCGCTACGATCGCTGATCTTTCGCTGGCTTCGAACCTGTTTCAGCTTGGCCTTGCGGGCGTCGTGCTCGCCGGAGAGCGAACACAGCGTTGGTACGAACGGGTGTGCTCGCTGGAGGGGTTTCAGCGCTCGCTTCCCAAGGCGTAGCCGGCCGCGGTGGCCATCGTGCGCGCTGCGGACCACGACCGGTGGGTCTCCACAGGTGCCACTATCGTTCTTGGTTCGCCAGTGGCCAGCGCACAATGGCCCCCTCTGGAATCTTGAGCAGGCCATGGATGACTTCACCCTCAAGCAGCAGCTCAAGCGAGTAGTGGAAATACGGGCGCTGGAACAATAGCTCCCGGCGCAACAAGCTCGCGCCATGGAACTCGCGGTGCTTCTTCGATGGAAGACGCCCGATGCATGTCAGCGGTGGAGCGGTGGTACGTCTGTCACACCTCCGCGCTCTTCTGCAAGCGACGGCGCGGCGGGAGCGGCGGAAGACCGTTCGGGATGGTGAGCCCACGCTGCACGGCGGGACGAATGGCGACACGCTCGTACCAGCTCGAGAGCGGGCGGTGCTGCGCGAACGAGAAGCCTGCACGCTGCGCCGCGTTCGAGTTGATGACATCATCGACTTCTTTCCCGGGCAGTGCTCCGTCGAGGGCCGCGTGAGCGGCGCGGAGCAGACCGGCGCCCTCAGGGACGCAAGCTCAGCGCTCTATGCGAGTGAGAAGGCAAAGGGAGGGGACTGCTCGGCGAAACGTGCGGTGGGGAAACCCGAAAAGGGTTTTTTGAGCGCATAAACAAACCGCGCGAAGCGCGTCGACAGCGAATGGGGAAGGGGCCCCGCCGCACGTTTCGCCGAGCACTCCCCCGCCCACAGCGCCAGGGTCGAGACAGCCCCCGGACTACGCGGCGACGCGACCGTCAGAGAAAGATCAGAACTCTTCCTCAGAAGGCTTACCAGCACGGTACTTGGTAGCGTCGTTGTCGGGAGAGTCGTCAGCGAACGGGTTGGGCGCGGTCCCCGGCACCTCGATGACCTCGGGCTTTTTTGGTTCGGGCTGGGCTGGCTGGGTCGGCTGGGCGACCGGTTGGGGCTCTCCCTGTGTGGGCTGCGCCGCGGGCTCGTGGATCCACACCGGAGCCTCGCCACTGGGCTGCCAGGCACCACCGCCCGCAGGCTTGGTGCTCGGCAGACGCTGCGCCGGCTGCTTGCCCGCACCCAGCTGCGAACCCGGCTTGCCCTGACCTGGCTTGAGTTGCCCCGCGCCGGGCTGCGCCGTGGCAGCTGGCGTCGCCCCGGCTGGCGTCGCGCTGGCCGCTTCTTGGACCTGCGCCGCCGGATCGGAGGGGATCAACATCTTGACCTCCTCGGGCTGCGTGCGCATAGCGGGCTGCTGCGGCGCGGGCGCCTGCGCCGCTTGCGCCGGAGGCGTGGGCTGGTTGGCCGCCGCAGGTGCCTGCTGCTTGGTTTGGCCGTTGTCGACGGCGGGCGCACTGATCGGAGGCGGAACGCGGCTCGCACGCGGCTGCGACGGCTCACCGAGCAAGTAGGCGGTGACACCGATGCCCCCGGCGAGCGTGGTGAGCGCACCGAGCGCCATCCACAGGCCCCGACGCGGCGCAGTGCGGCGCTGCGGGAACTCGTCGTGCATGGTGCCGGCAATCAGCGCGGTGACGCGGTCTTCCATCTCGCGACGCGTACGCTGGCTGCGATCGATGGCGGAACCCCACTCGCCGTACGACGGGTCGAGACGCAACGAAGGTGGCGAGCTGACGCTCTGCGGAGGCGGAGGCACAGAGGGGAGCGGCGCGACCGGCGGCCTGGACGACAGGTTGCGCTGACCCGACGCGCTCGGCTGGATGGACGACGCCGACGGACCCTCGGGCGGCACCGAGGTGGCGCGCGTCGCGAAGGAGACACGGCCCTCGGGCGCGATGGTGAACGGCATGAGCGACTCGATGAGCGCCGCCAGGTTGGGCGGACGGTTTTCGCGCCGCTTCTGCATGGCCCAGAGCACGATCTGCTCGAGCCGCTCGGGGATGTCGGGCCGTAGGGAGCGGGGCGGCGCCGGGTCGGTGGTGATGACCTTGGCGGCAAGCTCGGCAAAGTTGTCGGCCGTGTAGGGCAACGTCCCGGTCAGCGTCTCGTAGAGAATCACGCCGAACGCGTAGATGTCACTGCGCGCGTCGACGTCGCGAGAGCCCGACAGCTGCTCGAAAGACATGTACAGCGGGGTGCCGAGCGCACTGCCGGTCTGTGTGAGCGAGAGGCCACCGGGCTGCTGCTCGACCTTGGAAATGCCGAAGTCGAGGACCTTGGCGATGGGCTCGCTGCGGTCGGCCTGGTAGGCGAGGAAGATGTTGTCGGGCTTGATGTCGCGGTGGACGATGCCCTGACGGTGCGCCTCGGCCACACCGCGCATGGCCTGCACGATGAGCGCGAGCACCTGGTGAAACGGCGAGCCCCCGCGATCGAGCAGGCTGGCCAGCGGCTCACCCTCGAGGTACTCCATGACCAAGAACAGCGACTCGCCCTCGCGCTCGACGTCGTAGACATCGACCACGTTGGAGTGGCGCACACGGGCCGACGCTTGCGCCTCGCGCAAAAGCCGCTCGACCGCGGACTTGCTCTCGCTGATGTGCGGGTGCAACCACTTGACGGCAACGTGTTTGGCCGTGGCCACGTGCTCGGCTTCGAACACCGCCCCCATGGCGCCGCGACCTAGCTCGCGGAGCATGCGGTACTTGCCCGCTACCAACTGACCCGGCTGGGGGAAGTGCTCAGCCTGCACGATGACCTCAGAAATGCCCATGTCGTGTCGCTCGTGCGTCGAAGCGCGCGCGTTCTCTTCGTCCAAGCGCGCGAGCGAAGAGAAGACATAGGCAGTGATTGCCTAAACTGCGCTGCAGTGTGTCACGGGGTGCTCGGACACGCCGAATGAAAGTCGTCTTTCGCGGTGCGTTCACTCTCTTTTTTCCGGCACTCGGTGCATACGCTCACCTGCCGCGCGGAGGACCACGACTCGTATGTCGCAGTGCTCGAAGGGAGCCGTAAAAAATGCAGTCTGGGGCCGCAAGTCAGCCCACCAAATTCGCTCGCGGGCCGAGCGGCAGAGGACGTATGGGGCGGGCTCCTACCGACGTGCTCGGGTCAGGCGACAGTCGAAATCGGAGGGCCACGCCCGTTGACACGACCCGCGCGTCACCTTACGTCTCACGGCCTTCTGGACCCGTTGTCTGCGCTTGGAGTGTCTCGTGAAGCACACATCTTACCGGCGCTCGCTGATCACTCGTTGCTTGCTGCTCTCGTTGGCCGGGTCGGTCGCGCACGGGCTCGCACTCGCGGCCCTCATGCAGCTCAGCGTGGGCTCGGCACAGGCGCAAGAGGCGGCGGAGCCGGCCGCGTATCGCAGCGTCGTGCGCGAGGCGCTGTCCGAGTACACCGCGAAGAACTTCCCCGAGGCGCGCGCGCTGTTCGCCGAGGCGCACCGGCTCTACCCCAACGCCCGCACCCTGCGCGGCCTGGGCATGACCGCGTTCGAGCTGCGTAGCTACCGGGAGAGTATCGCGTACCTCAACGAGGCGCTGGCGTCGCAGGTCAAGCCGCTCGACGGCGCGCTGCGTGCCGAGACCGAGCGGCTCTTGGCCCGCGCCGAGCGCTTCGTGGGCAAGCTCAACCTGGAGGTCAATCCGTCCAGTGCCGAGGTGCTGCTCGACGGCAATCCCATCGTCGTCGCCGCGGGCACCCCGCTGTTGCTCGAGGTCGGTGAGCACGCCCTCGAGTTCCGTGCCGAGGGGTACGCCACCGAGACGCGCTCGCTGTACGTCAAGGGTCACGAGGTCGAGACCTGGACGGTGGTCCTCAACAAGCAGCCCGCCCAGGTCGCGGCTCCCGTCGCGCCCCCACCTGCCGAGGTCGCCGAGCGTGCCGAGCAGCAGTCCAACCCGGGGCCTCGCTACTTCACGCCGGGCGGCAACGACGATCGCCCCACCAAGCAGCCGGTCTACAAGAGCCCCTGGCTGTGGACCGGGGTCGGCGTCGCGGTCGTCGCGATCGTGGTGACCTCGGTCGTGCTCGCCACGCGCGACAACGAGATCGCCCGCGCCGAAGTCGGCGACAACACGCCTCCGCGCGGTGTGTTCAGCGCGCTCGAAGGGACTCCATGAAGCAGTCGTTGGCTCTCTTGTGCCTCTCGCTCGCCATGCTCTGTGCCTGTAGCGAGGTCGAGACGCGCACCCAGCTCACGTTCAGCATCGCCGTCTCCGACACGCTCGAGAAGCAGGTCGAGACGCTGAGCGTGCTGGTTCGGTCCGACGCGCGCGGCGATCAGACCCAGGAGTTTGCCAAGAGCGAGCTGACCTGGCCGGTCGAGATCGTGGTGCTGCCGGTCGACGGCCAAGACAGCAACTACGAGATCACGCTGACGGCGATCGCGTTCGGTGCGGGGCGCGCCAAGCTCGGCACGCAGACCGTCAACAGCAAGTTTCTCCCGGGCAAGCTGCGGGTGGTGCCGGTCCCGCTCGGTCCGGGAGCGCCCACGTTCGACGCCGGCCAGGACAACGGGAGCAAGCCAGACGCTGGCAAACCCAACGTCACACCCGACGAAAAAGACGCCGGCGGCGACACGAAGCCAGACAAAGACACCGGGGTCACGCCACCCGACAACCCCCAGCCAGATGCCGGCAATGGCAACGGCAACGGCGTGGTCAACTGCGCGACGCCCGGCAACGGCATCAAGTGCGACGACGGCAACCCGTGCAACGGCAGCGAGCGCTGCGAGCCCGCCAACAGCGGCGCCAACAACAGCGGCTGCGTGCCCGGCATGGACGTGGTCACCTGCAGTACCGACGCCACCTGCGATCGCACCACCGGCAAGTGCTCCACGTGCCTGGTCAAGCCCGACGGCGACAACGACGGCGTCAACTCGGTCGCCTGCATGGGCCTCGACTGCAACGACAGCGACGACAAGGTCGCGCCCAAAAAAGACGAGCTCTGCGACGGCAAAGACAACGACTGTGACGGCACCGTCGACGGCGCCAAGGCCAACCCCAGCTGTGCGAGCAGCGCGCCCAAGGGCGGCACCGCCAGCTGCGTCAGTGGTCGCTGCACGCCCGCTTGCACCAACCCCAACTTCCAGATCGAGATGGGCGTCTGCGTCGCGCCCCCGGTGACGTGCACTCTCAGCTGCGCCCCCGGCGCGTGCACGATCAAGAACAACGTACCTTTCTGCAGCTGTCCGAGCGGCTACCAAGCCGGATTGTCCATGACGCGCTGCGCGGCCATCGGAGAAAACAAAGAGATCGGCTTCGAGACCACCTGCGACAACATGCCGACGCCCGGAGTGTTCGTCAGCGAGTCGAAGACGCTCCCATCGACGCTGTTTGCTGGGTGCGGGGTGTCCTCGATCACGAGCGGCGCAATGATGGCCGCCCCCTCTTTGGCTCAGCCCGTCATGGTCCCGATCGTTGGCATCACGAAAGATGTGGCTCTGGCCAGTCCTGCCAGCGTGGCCGGAGAGCCCGTCTCTCTCACGCTCGCGTTCTTGCCTGCCGTCAACGAGGTCCATTTCGACGTGCTCGATCTGGACAACCCGATGGGGCTAAAGATCGTGGTACGCGCTGGCGGTGTCGACCTACCGGTCGTTGCACCGACCGTCGCGCTAGGCACAAGACAAGTCGCCTTTTCGCAGATGTCAGCGACGCCCATCGAGCGCGTCACGCTGACGTACACGCCGCTGCCCACCGCCATGGCCGACGTGTTTTATCTGGACGCACTCAGGTTCAAAGTGACGGGCTGCGGGGACAAGACCGTCGATACCGCCGCTGGAGAGAAGTGTGACGACGGCAATTCCATCCAGTGCGACGGCTGTGACAACGCGTGCGCGGCAAGTCCAACGCCGTGCACTGAGCCAGCGTAGAGTCACGGCGCGAACCGACGTGCGGCTTTCAGGCCGTCGTCGGTCTACCGTTGCACGGGTCTGCCCTGCTCACTCAGCAGTGACGGTACAACCCGGCTTTACGGTCGGCATCGTGCACGCGTAGAGCACCGAGTTGTCGCCGCCAGGGCAGTCGATGCGCCAGGTGATGCCCACCCCGAACCCAACGTTGTCCACGAGGGTGTCGCAGTTGTTGTCGAGACCGTCGCAGGACTCGGGCGTGTTGCGCGCGATACCCGAAAGCCGGTGACCCAGCCATAGCAGCCGATTGCGCACAATTGACGGGCGCGCGAGCCACACCAGCACGCTCCTCTGCCTATCGGGCGCGCGCAGTATGCCGGAAGCTCAGCTCGACATAGTTCGACCCAGTTCGAACCGATCGCGACTTCGGTGAACGGTGCGGTGCCGGTCGCTTGTCGACGATGCAGGTTCCAGACGCCTCGCTGGGGTCCCAGCCTGAGAAACGTCATGATTGACACGCTTGAGCCACCGCCTACCATCGCCCGGTGATTGCGCGATCTGGCTCTCGAACTCGGCTGGCTCTGCTGGTCTGTACGCTGCTTCTGTGTGCCGCATGCAAGAAGCGCGAGCCTTCTTCCGGGCGTCTGCCGCCACCGCTGCTCAAACCCATCCCGGGCGAGCGGGCAGCCACGGGCAAGGCGGGTAAGGCCGCCGAGCTCGCTGCCGCCGAACAAGCGGGCGCGGCCGACGACTTCAAGGTGCGCGTCGACACGTTCGCCGACGTGCGCATCTTGCGCTACCGCGTGTCTGGCTTCGACAAGCTGACCCTGCAGCAGAAGCAGCTGCTGTACTACCTGCAAGAGGCGTCGCTGAGCGGGCGCGACATCACGTACGACCAGAAGTACGAGCACAACTTGGCCATCCGCCGCACGCTCGAGGCGGTGGTGCTGCACTACCCGGGCGACCGCACCCAGCCGGCCTACCTCGCGCTGCTCGCCTACGCCAAGCGCGTGTGGTTCTCCAACGGCGTGCACCACCACTACTCGTCCAAAAAGTTCGTGCCCGAGGGGCTGACGCCGGCTGACTTCGCGACGCTGGTGCGCGCCATCGAGCCGAGCAAGCTGCCGCTCGCGCAGGGCGAGACGCCAGAGCGGCTGGTGCACAAGCTGACGCCGGCCATCTTCGATCCCAAGGTGGCCGAGAAGGCCGTCAACAAGGACCCCAAGAGCGACCCGGTGCGGGACAGCGCCAACCACTTCTACGTCAACCTCAGCAAGGACGAGGTGCTGCGCTACACGCGGCAGCTCGCGCGCACCGACGATCCTACGCCCATCTCGTACGGCCTCAACTCGCAGCTCATCAAGCGCGACAACGGCTCGATCGAAGAGCGCCCCTGGAAAGTCGGCGGCATGTACGGCGCCGCGCTGGCCGAGTGTGTGCGTTGGCTCGAGAAGGCCGTCGAGGTCGCCGAGACCGACGCCCAGCGCGCGGCCCTCACACGACTCATCGACTACTACCGCACCGGCGATCTGCACGCGTGGGACGCCTACAGCATCGCTTGGGTGGCCGACACCGAGGCAAAGGTCGACCTGATCCACGGCTTCATCGAGACCTACGGCGAC
>JBEGTL010000159.1:0-14708 GCA_041179425.1 Pseudomonadota bacterium
ACGTGCACGACAGGCAGGGGGGCCGACGGCTCGCCGTGCGAGCTCGCCTCGCCCAGGGCCGCGAACATGCCTGCCCAGTCGTTGATGATGACCTGAGGGTTCTCGAAGTGCTTGCCCTGCCACTGTGGCGACCGCTCCATGCGGGCGCGGCGCGCTCCGTCGGCGGCCTTGCCAAAGGCCCGGTAGCCCTGCGCGAACGCGATCGCGAGCAGCACCGCGCACAGCCCGAGGGGCAGAGCCAAAAAGCAGAGGACCCGACGCTTCAGGCGAGACCCGCGAACACGAGGCGCACGTCGTCGTCGTCGTCGATGGCCGCCAGAAAGGCCTCGACCTCGGTCCGCTTGTCGCCCTCGAGGGTGACCGGGTTCTTGGGCACCCAGACCAGCTCCTGCGAAGTCAGCGTCCAGCCGCGCGCAGCCAGCGTCTTGCCGACGGCATCGAGGTCGGCAGGCTCGGTGAGGAACACACTCGAGCCCTCGTCGCCGGCCTCGACCTCTTGGGCCCCCGCTTCGATGGCGGCTTCTTCGGGGTCCTCACCCGAAGTGGGCGGCGTGGCGTCGATCGAGCCGCGCCGCACGAAGTCCCACGAGACCGAGCCCGAGGCACCGAGCTGACCCTTGCGAAACAAGAGGCGGATGTTGGGCGCGGTGCGGTTCTTGTTGTCGGTGAGGCACTCGACGATGACCGGAACCTGATACGGCGCGTAGCCCTCGTAGACCACCGTCTCGAAGGTCGCAGCGTCGTCCAGAAGGCCTGCGCCCTTTTTGATGGCGCGGTCGAGCGTGTCGCGCGGCATCGACTGCTTTTTCGCCGCCTCGACCGCCAGCCGCAGCCGCGGGTTCATCGAGGGATCCGCGCCGGCTCGCGCGGCGATCATGATCTCCTTGGTGAGCTTGGTGAACAGACGGCCTTTGGCATCGGCTGCCTGCGCGCGGCCTTTTGCTTTCCATTGTGCGCCCATGACTCGCGGGTGTAGCACGCGCCGCCGCACGAGTGGGCCCGCCACGTGCGCGGCGGGTTGCCGGCCGATCTGTCTCGTACAATAGACGACAACGAGCGCACGAGACGACGAGCGCAGCGAGAAGTGGGTGCCCCAGCTGGAGCGGCCCAAAGAGATGGCCATCGAGCGGCTCGACAAGACCACCTTTCGTGTGCCGGGTGCGGCGCCGATCGGCAGAGTGCGCAGCACGCCCGTGCAGGGCATCACGGGTGCCGAGAGCGACGCCAGCTTCTGCGTCACGCCGAAGGCGCGCTAGCCGCTCGAATGCACCGTCAGGGCTGACCTTCTGTACCCAATCGTCCTAGGTTACGCTCGAGCCCGGCGATGCCATTCTCCCATCAAGGTCGCGACGAGCTGCGTCACGTTCGCGGCAAAGTCCGTTGAGCGTGCCCAGTATCGCAACGGGCTCCGACGCGCGCCGCGAACGTACGGCTCGCGACGGTCGGCGTCACGCGCCGTGCACGGCGATGACGTGCGTATCGGCGATGCTGTGGCGAAGTGCCTTGAGCGGTGCGTAGCTCTCCGAGTTGTAGACGCGTTCGAGTGCCGCCATGTCTGGATACTCCTGGACGACGACCATGCGCGGTCTCCACGTCCCTTCCAGGATCTTCGGCGTCGCGTCGAAGGCGATGACCTTGGCACCCGCTTCGCGCAGTAGCGCATTGGTGCGTTCTGCATACTCGGCGAAGGCGTCTGCATGGGCTGCGTCGGTGAGCTCGAGGTCGACTATCACGTAGACACTCATTGGTTTTGTCCTTGTCGAGAGAGCAAAGACAAACTTTCCGCCTCTGACCCTGCGATTGCACCAGCGATCACGAGGTCTCACCCCAAAGGAATGTGGGAGTTCGTGGGTTTGCCGCGGCACGCGCAAACCTTTCGACTGCGTGGTTAGAGCCAGCGACTGACTGCGTCTGCCGTGTCGTCGGGCTTGGTGTTGAAGCAGATGCGCGCGCCGGGCGCGTGCTCGTGGACGACGTTGATCAGCTGCTCGAACAACGAGAAGTACTTGGGCAGCGTGCGGATGCCGGCGCCAATCACCACGAAGTCGAAAGGCTTCTCGCGGAGTCGGGCGCGCACCACCGCGGCGGCAGTGTCGCCCGTGTCGGTGAGGCACAGCTCTGCGTCGTGGCCGAGCGCGTGGAGGCTCGCCGCGTCTCTCTCGAGCGCGCCTCGAATCTTGGCAGCATCGAGACCCGAGCTGGCGAGCGGCGGCTCGCTGAAGTCGAGGAAGCTGGGCTCGAGTCCGATGACCAGGATGGCTTTGGGGTTGGGCATGACAGCACTATGAGCCCTCGCACGTGCCTGTGCCGCGGCCGCGTGTTGGGTCTGCGCCCGACGTCGTGGCGGCCACAATCCCAGGCGTGGACTAAAGTCCGGCCATGGCCACGAGCAAACGGACCAAACAAGAGGCACCGCCCCCACCAGCGCCGGGCACTTTTGCGATCGATGTGCCCATCGAGCCCATGCTCGCCAAGGCGGCCGAAGAGGTGCCCGACGCAAACGGGTTTTTGTACGAGCCCAAGTGGGACGGCTTTCGCTGCATCGTCTTCCGCCGCGGCAGCGAGCTGTACTTGCAGAGCCGCGACCTGCGCCCGCTCAATCGCTACTTCCCCGACCTGCACGCGTCGTTGCTGGCTGCGCTGCCCGACGACTGTGTGCTCGACGGCGAGGTCGTGATCGCCAGCGCGCACGGCCTGGACTTCGACGCGCTGCAGCTTCGGCTGCATCCGGCCGCCTCGCGCGTGGCCAAGCTCGCGGCCGAGACGCCATCCTCGTTCGTGGCCTTCGACGCGCTGGCCGTCGCAGGGCAAGACCTGTGCGACCTACCGTTTGTCGAGCGCAGGAAGCGGCTCGAGCACGCGCTGCACGACGCGCTGCCGCCTTTGCACCTGACACCCATCACGAGCGACGCGGCGGGCGCCAAGGAGTGGCTCGCCCGCTTCGAGGGAGCGGGCCTCGACGGTGTGATGGCCAAGCGTGAAGATCAGGCTTACCAGCCCGGCAAGCGCAGCATGATCAAGATCAAACACATCCGTACCGCCGAGTGTGTGGTCGCCGGCTTTCGTTGGCACAAAAACGGACCGGGCACGCTGGTCGGCTCGTTGTTGTTGGGGCTGTTCGACGACGAGGGCAAGCTGCACCACGTGGGCGTGACCTCGTCGTTCACCATGGCCGTGCGTGCTGAGCTGACCACGCTGCTCGAGCCACTGCGCAAAGACGCATTGGCAGAACATCCGTGGCGTGAGTGGGCGGCGATGGCCAGCGAGGAGAGCGCCACGCGCATGCCGGGCGGGCAGAGTCGCTGGACCGCAGGCAAAGATCTGTCGTGGGAGCCGCTGCGCATCGAGCGCGTGTGCGAGGTCAAGTACGACCACATGCAGGGCGATCGATTTCGACACGCGGCCACCTTTCAGCGCTGGCGTGCGGACAAGCCGCCTCGGGACTGTCGGTACGATCAGCTCGAGGTCACGCCGGCGTACGAGCTCTCGAAAGTGTTCGGCACGGGCAAAGTCTGACAGTCAGGCCCGGGTGGGCCGCGTGTACGCACACTCGTGCGAACGCTCGTTCAGCCTCGTTGCTCTTTGCCCGCGCGCGCTTGGACCGGGGTCTCGAGCGCAAAGGTCAAGCGCGCCCATGGTCCTAGCCACCAGCAGACGAGCTGTGCGACGGTGTCGCGCTATCCGTTGTCTAGCTTGGTAGTCTGGCAGACGGGCAGGGAGTTCTCGAAGGCGATGAAGACGTTCCATGTGGCTGCTGCTCGTTTGTCCGCTCGCGCGCCCTCTCGCGCGCTTCGTTGGTCTTGGGTAGCGGTACTGTTGACCGCCCTGATCGGTCAGCGAGCGCACGCGTTTGGCGGCTTGTGGTCCACGAAGTCCGCTCCGGCCGTACAAGCCGCGCAGCGCGTGATCTTTATCGACAACCCAGACGCCACGATTACCGCGCTGGTGGAGCTGGCCTACGAGGGGTCGGCCGAGAGGTTTGTTTGGCTCATTCCCGTCCCGGGAAAGCCCACGGTCTCCGTGACGTCGAGCGTGGTGTTCGACCGACTCGACGCGGCCACGGCGCCTCAGCACTGGCTCGAGGTGTCCAGCGAGGTCGGCGGCTCCGGCGCCCCAGCGGCCCTGGACCCACTGCGCGCAGCGAGCTGCGTGGCAAGAGACCCCTCGAGCTACGAGCCGACGGGGGACGCGGGCGTCGGATGGCCGGCGCGCAAACCAGGCGCGAGCACCCCGGTGACCATCCTCGAACAGCACTCGACCGGCCCCTACGACTACGTGCTCATCGCGGGTGATCGCAGCCTCGCCGAGCCCGAGAAGGCAGCGACCGACTGGTTGACGGCCAACGGCTACGAGGTGACGACGCGCGAGGGCGAGCTGTTGCGACCTTACTTGAAGCAAGGCTTCAACCTGCTCGCCTTTCGGCTCACCAAGGGCACGAGCCAGGGGGCCATCAGGCCCGTCAGCCTGACCTACGAGAGTGCGCAGCCGCGCATTCCGATCATCCCTACGGCGGTGGCAACGCGGGCAGACCTGAGTATCCAGGTGTGGATCATCGGTCCGTCGCAAGCGGTGCCCACCAACTATCGTTCGCTCGTGCTCAACGACGCGATGATCGACTGGCAGCAAGCGCAAAAATTCCTGGCAGGCACCCCGCCGTCGGGTGGGGGAGGGCCCTCGGTCCCCTTCTTCGGCAGGCCCAGCAACTACGATGTCGTCGTGAGTACAGCTGCCAACGAAGCGGGCGGCCAGGGCTTCGTCACCGAGCTCGCAGAGCCCGCCAGTCAGTTTCGAGATGCCATCTGGTCGACGGTCGATGCGAGCAACTTCGAAGAACTCGTCGGCGAGACCTACACAGACGGCCTCGACGCGCTGCTCGCTGCCCGTGAACGCTACGGACGCTGGGATGGTTTTGCAGAGGCAGTGTCGGGCGCGACGACGTTGCCAGGCGGCGTGACCTTCGAGGCGTTTCAGAGTCACCCCGACCAGTTTCGCGGAGCGGCTCGCGTCGATGCAGACAAGCTGTTTGCGCTCTTGCGCGAGCGGGTCATCGCCCCGGTCTCCAGCACGGCGACGCTGTTCTTTCAGGGCCCCTACCTGACCCGTCTGTACAGCACGCTCAGCGCTTATGAGATGACGCTCGATCCAAGCTTCGACTACAACTTCGATCTGACGCAGATCAATCACGTTCAGGTCGCCAAGCAGACTTTCCAGTGCAAGCCGGGGCAGGCGCAGACCAGCCTGCCGTGGCGCATCGAGCTGCCGCAGGGGGGCGTGGTCGCGGGGACAGGCAGCGGCCCCTGGCCCGTGTCGCTCGGCTCGATCCCGAGCAACCTCAAGGTGGTCCAGCTCTCCACCAGCGGCCCTGGGGCGGTCATCGTCGACAACCGTGCCGCGATCGCCAACGCGCTGTTCAGTGCGGCCACGGCGGTGGTCGACCCGGTCGTCCCGCGGCCTCCGCAGACGGGCGTCGCCATCGGTGGCACGCAGCGAGTCATTGCCCCGGGGCCGCTGGCCTCGACGCGCGCAGACTCCATGTCGACGTCTGCGGACGGTTGTCAGATCTCGGCGGTCGGCACCCGCACGGGCTACCCGTTGCTGTCGTGGCTGCCCCTCGTCGTCACGCTGCTGGTGCGCCGTGGCAGCGGTCGTTCGGCCCGCGCGCGAGCGAACAGCGGTCCGCGTGCGCACATGCGGACGATGCTGGCTTGGCTGTGCCTGGGCGCCTGTCTAGCGCTCGCAGCGTGCAGCCCCGCGTCACCGCGCGTCGCGCCCGTCGACAAAGACGCGAGTGTCCCGCGCCCCGATGCCGCGGTCGCCGATGTGTCGGTGAGCTCGGGCGAGCCGACGCCGCCCCATGCACTCTCGCTCGAGCAGCTTCGTGATCCCGAGACCTGCAAGGGGTGTCACCCGGTCCACTATCGAGAGTGGTCGAGCAGCATGCACGCCTACGCAGCCGTCGATCCGGTGTTCCTGGCCATGAACAAGCGAGGTCAGCGCGAGACCAAGGGCGCGCTCGGCGACTTTTGTGTGAAGTGCCATGCGCCCATGGCCGTGTACGACAAGCTTACGCCCGATGGGCTCGACCTCGCCACGCTGCCGGACTCACGCCGCGGCGTGAGTTGTTACTTTTGCCACAACGTGGTCGGCGTCGACGGCGACAGCAACGGGATGCTGCGGATTGCGAACGACAGCGTCATGCGCGGTCCGCTGGTCGATCCCGTGCGGCCACCCGCACACGGCGTCGCGAGCTCGGACTTTCTCGAAGAAGGCAATCCCCAGAGCAGCGCGATGTGCGGCGCTTGCCACGACGTGGTCATGCCCAACGGCATTCGCCTCGAGCGCACGTATCAGGAGTACCTGAGCGGCATCTTCTCGAAAAGTGCCAGCGGTGAACCGCCTGCGTTCGACACCTGTGTGGGCTGTCATATGCCCCCGCGTCCGGGGCTTGCGGCGGTGCAGCCCAGCGGACTCGGCGAGCGGCTCGTGCACGAACATCTATGGCCCGGTGTCGACTTGCCGCTCACGGACTTTCCGTTCTCTTCGGCCATGCGCAGCGCGGTCGAGGCTTGTTCGCTGCAGAAGAGCATCGGGTCGTTCACGCTCGAGGTCACGCCTCCGGACATCTTTACGTTTCAGATCGAGGCGGGCGCCGGCCACAACCAACCCAGCGGCGCGGCCCAAGACCGGCGCATGTGGCTCGAGTTCTTGGCCTACGATCAAAACGGCAAGCTGCTCGAGACCTTCAGCAGCGGCAACATCGCAGACGGCGAAATCGAGGAACGGCCCGTCGGAGACCCGAAGCACGACCCGCACTTGCTGATGTTTCGCGACCACATCTTTGGGGCCGACGGCAAGCCGGTGCACATGTTCTGGGAGGTCGAGCGATCCAAAGATCACCCGGACGGGCACGAAGCCAACCTGCTTCCCCCGGCCACCACGACCTATGTCGAAGGCAAGCACGCGGTGGTGAAGCAGTATCGTGCGCACGCTCCTGACGGCTCTCTGCCCGCCCGTGTGACGGCGCGTCTGCGCATTCGGCCGGTTGGGTTAGACGTGTTGGTTGATCTGGTCGAGTCGGGCGACCTCGACCCAGCGGTCGTCGACAAGATGCAGACGCTCGACTTTGGGCCCGGCATCGAGTGGACGCCCGCGGACGGACTGCTCAAGCCGATCGCCCACAAGACGATGCCGGACTGCAGCACCTATCGCTGTCTGATGGACCCCAGCTCGCCCAGCTGCCAATGAGTTCGTTGGCGAGACGAGGAGCCGTGCGTTCGAGGAGAGGTCGCTAGAAATGAGCAAACAACATTGGGCAGGGCTCGCGCTGGCGAGTGTGTCGCTGTTCAGCACGGCGCGCGTCGAAGCACACTTTCGACTCGAACAGCCGCCCTCGTGGTTACACGAAGACGAGGTCGGCGGTCCGCAGAAGGGCAGCCCGTGTGGCCCAGGCAATCGCATGCTCATCCTGGGCGACGACGTGCAGCCGGTCCCCACGAGCGGCGCGGTCACCTCGTTCTCGCCGGGGCAGACCGTGACGCTGGAGCTCGAGGAGACGGTCTACCATCCCGGCTACTTCCGCGTATCGCTGGCGCGCACGACGGCGGCCCGCGCCACGACGATGGACTTTCCCAATCCCCCGCTCACCGACCCGGTGGACTGTCACTTCGACGCCAAGGCGGTGGCCACGGGTGCCCACGGCAACGTGTTGGCAGACGGCCTGTTTATGATCGAGGGCCAGGAGGGGACCAATCGCAGCTTAAAGCCGTCGGTCACCTTGCCCGATGAGCCGTGCGCCGACTGCACTCTCCAGATCGTGCAGGTGATGGAGGGGCACCCCGGGTCGAGCTGCTTCTACTACCACTGCGCAGACATCAAGATCGTGGCGCAAAACCCCGTCAGTGCCGACGCCGGCACGACGGCAGACGCCGGACGCACGGTCGACGCGGGCAATACGTCAGACGCCGGACGGTCGCGCGACGCCGGCAACGCGCCCGACGCGTCCCGTGCGCTGGGTGACAGTGCCGCCGGGGACGCGCCACGTGGTCCGACCACCGGAACGGGGGGTGACCCGGCTGACACAGGCGGCTGCTCCCTGCTGCCGGCGCGAAGACCGCTCACCACGGATTTTTCGTGGATTTGGCTAGTCGCTACGGTCTCGCTGGTTGCCTGTCGCGCTCGCTACGTAGGAATGTTGCGACGAAGTGGCCGTTGTTCGTCGCAATGTAAGGTTTGCACCTCGGTCAACGATACGAAGCGCTAGCGTTTGCGCTCAGCCGCCTCGAGTCGCAGCAATTCGCCGGGAATCAGCGGCATTGCAATGCAAAGAGAAGACTGCAGGTTTGAGTCGGAATCTTTGTTCCGCGCTCCTCTCGGCCCTTGTCCGGCGCGGTCTATCCATGACAGTTTCGGCACTGGCTAACGGCCGGCATGGTTCCCGGGCCGGCTTGGACGGAACTACTAGGAGACTGAACTATGCGTGCTGTGCGATTTGCTGACTTACGCTTTCTGCTTGCGTCGATGTTGCTGGCGTCTGCTTGCGGAGGCGACGAGTCGCCAGTGGCAAAACCTGGCACCGACATCGGCCCCTCCGAGGCTGACGACGACGACGGCTCGGGCGCGGCGGACGACGCTGACGACACGGCCGGCGCGACCAAAGATGCCGGCAAGCCCCCGGTCGTGAACAAGCCGCCGGTCGTCAAAGACGCCTCTGTCGACGCGTCCACCACCGTCAAGCCCGACGCTGGCCCGCCCGTCAAGACCGACACCGACTCGGGTCCGAGTGGGACCACCGGCAAGGATGGCGGCGGCGACACCGTGAAGCCGGACGGACCCTCGAGCTCCGGCGACTCGAGCTGCCTCGACTCGATCACCGACTACACCAAAGATGGTCCGTTCAAGTTCGCGGCCAAAACTGCGGGCTCGGTCAAGTTCTGGGTTCCCGAGGTACCCGCGGGCTGCAAGGTCCCGGTCGTTCACCTCGCGAACGGAACGACTGCCAGCTGCTCCCAATACCAGGCCTCGCTCAATCGCCTGGCCAGCCACGGCTTCTTGACTGCGTGTTACGAATCCCCCAGCACCGGCGCCGGTGTTCAGGGGCTGATGGCGTTCGATGCTGCTTTCGCCATGTTCCCCGACCTCGCCGCCAAAAAGCTAGGCTCCACCGGACACTCGCAGGGTGGGCAGGCCGCGTTCGTCGTGCTCGCGCGCGCCGAGGAGAAGTTTGGCCTTACCGACTACATCTACGCCGGCCTCGCCATGGAGCCGGCCAGCGGCTTCGGCGAGAGGCCTACGCCCGGCACCTGGCAGTCGTGGTACGCCAAGATTAAGTCGCCCATGTTCATGTTCAGCGGCACGGCCGACATGCTCGTGTCGGAGTCTTGGGTGCAGCAGGGGTTTGCCGCAATGGCGAAGGACAACGAGACCTACTGGTGGTCCGCCACCGGCGCGACGCACATTCCCGTGCCGAACGAGGCCCAGCAGCAGGTGTCGATTCCCTGGTTCCGTTGGAAGCTCCTCGGCGACAAGGCTGCCTGTGAGGCATTCAAGAAGATGCCGGGCAACGGCAAATGGGAGAAGCGCAAAGAGCAGAACGTCAAGGAGTGCACGTGATCTGACCGCGCGGGCCGCAAGCCATCGCGTCGCCAAGCGGCGCCGCGATGGGCAGACCAACTCGCGAAGCTGACGACGCGCCCCCGACACAGCGTCGCATGGAGACGGAGCCACGCTACGAGGCGCCGGCCGTTGCGAGGAGCGGACGGAGCGTACTTCGATCACTTTTGTTAGGTGAGTGCGCATCGAAGCAAGCGGTGGCCGATCGCGCCTTGGATCCCGCTCCAGGCGATGCCGTTTCAGCTCTCGGTTGGACGGCGCACCGCACCGCCTCTGGGGCCGCCGTCGTCCTGTGTTCCGAGCTGTCGACCTCCACGCGGAACGACTGGCGCGATGGCGACCAGCAGTTGTTGTTGAACACGCGCTGATCGCCGCTGCCCCACATGCGGCCTGAAGGCCGCATGGAGCTGTGGGATCTAAGTTGTCGCAGCAGGCTCATCGCGCTTCTAAAAGGGGTGAAAGAAGGTGATGTCCCGGGTCCATCCTGCTATCGCTCCGCCAGAGGAAGAACCCCACATGACAGGTCTTGCAAGTCACCGCTTTCGGTCGGGTATGCCCCCAGACACCCTCAGTCCACAAGCGGCGCCAAGATCGTCTTGGAGCAATCTCGCCGTCTGTCTGGCTCTTTCCAGTTCCAGCGTGGTGACCACGGGGTGCACCCAGCTTGGTGACCAGCGTGCTGACCCAGACGCTCAGGTCTCCAGCCGAGACGGGGCGCGCGAGGACAACTCCGAAAGCCCGCGTTCAGACGGGGCTAGCACGGGCAGCGCGGGAAGCTCTCGTCGAGATGCGGGCAACGCGGAAAGCTCTCGTCGAAACGCGGGCAACGCCGAGAACTCGCCTTCCAATGAGTCGATCGCAGGCGGCGCAGAGGACGGAGCCAGTCCCGGTACCGGGAAGATGTGCGTCGCGGGCGCTACCGGCAGCGTCTGCGACTGCGCCGATGGCTACCTGGCTGTGGGTGAGACTTGCAAAGACGTTGACGAGTGTGCGAGCAAGTCTTCTCCGTGCACCGGGAAAGCGGTCTGCAAAAACACCGTGGGAAGCTACGAGTGCACATGTCCGATGGGGCTCACGGATGTCCTGGGTGACGGGACCCAGTGTGATGTCGCCGACAAGGACGACTGCGCGCGCAAGCCCTGCCTAAACGGAAGCAAGTGTCTCGACGGCGCCAACGCCTTCACCTGTGACTGCACGGGGACCGGCTTCGCGGGAACCTTGTGCGACATGAACGCCGATGATTGTTCGCCCAACCCCTGCCGGAACGGCGGCACATGCACCGATAGCGTCAGCGGGTACATGTGCAAATGCAAAGAGGGCTGGGCGGGGGAGCAATGCCAACTCAACGTCGACGAGTGCCAGGCGATGAAGCCTTGCGGAGAAAATCAGGACTGCCGCGACACACCCGGCAGCTTCGAGTGCGCGTGCCGTAAAGTTTCCGGCTGCGAAGCCGAGGGCCCGGTCTGCTCCTTGGGCGCTCGCAAATACGACTGCACCAAAGATGCCGACGGTTGCTTCGTCAAAGGCGCCACGGAGGCCTGCGATGCCGGCACGGAATGCCAACAGGCCACCTGCGCGGCCAAGACCGGCTGCGGATTGGCGCCGAAGCGCGCCGGCGAGATCTGCGGCACCGACGGGACGTGCGACGGCAAGGGAGAGTGCGTGGTCACCAAGTGCGGTGATCGCGTCGTCACCGGCAAAGAGCAGTGCGATCCGCTGGCCCCTGGCTCTTCCAAGTGGACTTGCCACCCCGTGGAATGCATCAAGATCAGCAACGCGCCCGCATTCAAGGGATGCACCAACACCGCGGATTGTCCCGGTGGCTACAGTTGCAATATTCAGAAGGTCATGCAGCCGGGGACGTGTCTGCCGGCCAGCTGCAGCACGATCAAGAATGCCTGGGATGTGACTGTGGTCCAGCTGGGGGAAGGTTGCGCGATCCGGTGCTCCACATCTGCTGATTGTCCGCCCTCCGCTCCAGATTGCGGGGGGTCCGCGCTCGATATCTCGGAGAACCCCGTCAAGTCCTGCCGCATCTGAGCGTGCGCACCGCGGTGCGCGACGCGCTGGGAGTCCTTTCCGGCGCACGCACGCATCCGCAGTCTTCGGCGCGCCACTGCACGCTCGAAGCGCGGGGCCGCTGGCGTGGACGCCACACGAGTATCGCGGCTCGATAGGGCCAGCCGGCGTGTCATGGCAATAGGGTGCAGCTCGAGTCAGTGAGCCCGCCAGCGCGGTCGCATGGCCGCTTCGTGAGCCGTGCGATGACCGCTTTGCTAGAAAGCAAGTCGACAGGACATGCCCAGGCCCACGCTGCAGCGTGCCTGAGCCTGCACGCTGGAGGTGGAGCGTGGGGCCTTCCAAAGGAGCACCGTCGCTCCGACGGCGAGTACGCCAGCAGCCGACAGAACGACAATCCCGACAACGCGGTTCGTGCTCACACGACCACTCTGATCGCTGCATTCCGGGCTGAGTGGGGTCATGCAACCCGCCTCCTGAAACTGCCTGACGCGAAGTTCTCGGATGCCCAGTGCCACCGCACCGCCCACGGTCATCGCGCCTGCGGTGCCAAAGCCCCACCACGCCACGCGGCGGAGCGTCTGGGCGTTTTCCGGGGCCGATGGGGGCTCCGCGCGCAGGCCCCCTGTGGTCGGTGGTGAATCGGAGTTCGGTGAGGAAGAACTGGCTTGCAGGACGACGGTGGCACGCAGCGGTTTGCCGCTCTCGACAGTGAGGATTCGTGTCGTGGGGGCGTACCCCGGAGCGTCAAACTCGAGCGTCCGCTCGCCGATGTTGACAGCGACGGTGCCGTCTGGCTCCATCGTCGCGGGTTTGCCATCGATCCTCAGCGTCATTCCGCTGCGTGGCCGCAAGTCTAGAGAAATGGACCCCACGTTGAGGCGCGTACGGTTGATGAGGTGCTCGGTGGGCGCGCGCAGCTGTGGCGGAAGCGGGTTGACGTTCGAGGCCAGCGCTGCCGTCAGGTACCTGAGCGCGTCCACGTACTCGCGCATCTCGAAGGCTGTGACACCCATGCCGCGAAACGTGCGTGCGTTCGGATTGATCTCGTGCGCGTGCTTCATGGCCGCGAGCGCTTCCGGGTAGTTGCCTGCGCTATACTCATCCAGGCCAATCCGCACGGCCTCGTCGTATGCCGTTCTTCGCTCGTCGGCCCGTGCGGCGCACGGGTAGCTGGCCGTGAGGGCGACGACGCTAAGAGCGATCAACATACCCGTCCAGGCAGCTTTGAGGGTTGTACTGCTTGGGAGCATCTGGACTCTCCGCGCGAGGCACGATGTCATCATCATGTCTCCCGTTGTCTCGCGGATATATCTGCTGATTTCGTCGGGTCAACTGCAGGCCGCAACGAAGGCAAGCGTTCCGAGACCCACGTCGTCGAGGGACCAAAACCGACGTCAGGTCAGCTCGCTCAGCGCGCCGTGCGTGACACCGCCATCGGCCTGGCTGCCGAAGCTGTCGATCTCGACACCGAATGCCTGTGCGATGGACACCAGCAGCTTGTTGTTGAAGACGCGCTGATCGTCGCGGCCGCGATCTTGGCACGCGGGTGACCACGGCAGCACAAAGTCGTCGGTGGTGCTCGCGCAGTCGTCGTGCAAGCGCAGACGCCGGCCCATCCTGAACCTCTGGTTCGCGCCGCCCGCGATGACGGTTGGCACGTTGGCAGGGTTGTGTTGCGAGGGGTCGCCCATGCTGCCCGAGGTGTAGATGAGCGTGCTGTCCAGCGCACCGAGCGCGGAAAGTCGCTGCATCAACCGTGCGGTCTTGCCAAAGCTGTAGGCGTTGAGGCGCGAAAGCGGCAGCCACGTACTCGGCTCGCCCTCTTTGCTGGCGCCGCTGCCGACGCCGGTGCCTCGGTAGCGATGCGCGACGTCGGCATGGTTGTCCTTGGGCAAGCCGAGGGGGTTGCCTTCGAACGAGAGGTCGGCGAGGTTGAGGGTCGCAAAGCGCGTGATGTCGCATGCAATGGCCTGCGCCAAGATGTCGATGTGGGCGTTGGTGATGGCGTCGAAGTGTGGCGCCGCGCCTTGTGCACGAAGCACACTCGGAAAGGCGGCTGGCCGTGCTGGCACGGCGCACGCGCGCGTCGCCGCCGAGGGCGCGGCGAGCTGTTTTTCGATGTCGCGCAGGCCGTCGAGATGCTGGTCGAGCTTGAGGCGCTCGCCGGGTGCGAGGCGCGTTCGCAGCCGTGTCAGGTCGCCGCGCACGAAGTCGATCAAGCTCTTGCCGAGCCGCTGCTGGCGCCGCGCTTCTGCCTGCGCGCGCGGATCGTCGCCGACCACCACCCCGCGAAAGAGCACGTCGAATGCCGCCACTGGATCGATCAACTTGCTCAGTGGCTCCCCGCCAGCGCCGTAGGAGATGCAGAACTCTGAGTTGAGCTCGGCGTCCCCGACCCCCAGCGCGACGCTGGTGACGCGCGTGCTGCTGCCCAGTCCGCGCTCGATGGCCAAGAACTGGTCGAGTGAGAGGTTCTGCGGCTTCTTGTTGTTGATCGCGCTGCCGGTCAGGATCGTCGCGGCCGATTCGTGTCCGTTGACGTTCGAGCCGAGATCCAGGCCCTCGATCACCAAGATCTTGTCTTTGAAACTCTGTCCGTACGTCGCCGCATCGTCGAAGGCGCGCAAGGGGCAGTTGTCGTAGCGGAGATCGAAGTAGGTGGGGGTGTCGGTCGCACGCATCGTGTAGAACTCGGCGGCGATCCCGTGCGGCTGACACACGCCTATGAATTTGAGCGGCAAGGTCTCGCCCATGGACTGTGCGAACGCGTGCTCGAGCGGCCGATAGAAAGGTAGCGTGGCCAGTCCGGCGCCCACGGCCTTGAGGAAGGAGCGGCGATGGCGGCTTCGGATCGCGCTCATGTCATGGACCCCTACGGTGCGTGAAGAGGCGGCTCGAGACAAAAGCCGCGAGCGTGTCTACCACGTTGCCGCGCTCTGCTGCGGGCAGCCTGGACCACTCGGCGATGAACGCGTCCTCGCTCGCGTTGCTCGAGGAAGCGGGCGAGCTGTCCATGCGCGGGCGAGCATCGGACGTGCTGCGGCTGTCCGCGCTGCGTGCCGCCGACGCCCGAAACA
>JBEGTL010000160.1:0-14651 GCA_041179425.1 Pseudomonadota bacterium
GCCGACGGGACGGCGCAAAAGATCTTCAGGAAGGCAACGGACGCGGCGGCGTGCGGCGACGAGCTTGGCTGGCACTACGACGACGAGACCAAGCCGACGCAGGTCGTCCTGTGCCCCGCGACCTGCACCGAAGTCGCGAACGGCGGCAAGCTCGACATCGCCTTCGGCTGCGAGACCATTCCCATCATCTGAGAGCGCCGAGACCAGCCGGTTGACCTGCGGCTCTGCCGGCCTGCCCGCTGCGCTCATTCGACCGGCTTCTCAGCATGATTCCACGGTGTCACGGCGCCCTTGCGGCACACTGCCACGCGATGCGGTAGACCCGGAGGCAAGCCTCTGGATTCACTGCTCGGGCAGAAAGCATAGGGACGTCTATGGACCTCGAATACAGCAAAGAAGAGCTGGCCTTTCGCGACGAAGTGAGGGCCTTCGTGGCGGAGAAGCTGCCCGCGGACATCCGGGCCAAGATGGATCACGGGCACCCCGTCGCGAAGAACGACTTCATCCGCTGGCAAAAGATCCTGTACGAGCGTGGCTGGATCGCGCCGAACTGGCCGGTCGAGTACGGCGGGACTGGCTGGACGCCGACCCAGAACTACATCTTCAGCAACGAGATGGGCGCAGCAGGCGCGCTGCCCGTCATGCCCTTCGGGCTCAAGATGGTTGCGCCCGTCATCTACACGTTTGGCACCAAGGAGCAGAAAGATCGTTTTCTGCCCGACATCTTGGCCAGCAACGTGTGGTGGTGTCAGGGCTACTCAGAGCCTGGTGCAGGCTCCGATCTCGCGTCGCTCACCACGCGCGCGGTGCGCGATGGCGACCACTACGTGGTCAACGGCATCAAGGCGTGGACCACGCTCGGTCAGTATGCAGACTGGATCTTCTGTCTGGTCCGTACCGATCCCGCCGCCAAGAAGCAGCAGGGCATCTCGTTCTTGCTCATCGATATGAAGACGCCCGGCGTGAGCGTGCACCCCGTCATCACCATGGAAGGTGACCACGAGGTCAACGAGACGCACTTCGAAGACGTGCGTGTCCCGGTCGAGAACCGCATTGGCGCCGAGCACCAGGGCTGGACCTGCGCCAAGTACCTGCTCACGCACGAGCGCACCAACATCGCCAACGTCGGTCAGATCAAGCGTGGCCTCGACCGCCTGCGACGCACCGCGAGCCAGGTCAAGGTCGGCGACGGCGTGCTCACCGAGCAGCCCGGCTTCGCCACCCGTTTGGCCGAGACGGAGATCGCCATCACCGCGCTCGAGTTCTTGGCGCTGCGTGTGCTCTCGCAAGTGGCGAGCGGCGGCGCGCCTGGCGCGGAGTCGTCGATGCTCAAGATCCGCGGCACCGAGCTGCAGCAGACGCTGTCGGAGCTGATGCTCGAGGCGTCGGCATACAACGCGCTGCCGTTCACACCCGAGTTCTCGCGCGACGCAGAGATTGACGAGAAGAAGGCGTGGGCCAACCGCGCCGCGGCCAACTACTTCAACCTCCGCAAGGTCACCATCTACGGCGGCTCCTCGGAGATTCAGAAAAACATCATGGTCAAGGCCGTACTCGGTCTCTGAGCGAGCAGGAAGAAGAACAAGATGGATTTCTCATTCACCGAGGAACAAGACCTGCTGCGTGACAGCGTCCGCAAGCTGGTCGAAAAAGACTACTCGTTCTCGGCGCGCGGCGCGCTGCTGAAGAGCGACGTGGGCTTCAGCCGCTCGCTGTGGAAACACTACGCCGAGCTGGGCTGGACCGCCCTTCCCTTCTCCGAGGCCGACGGCGGCCTGGGCGGCAAGGCCGTCGACACCATGATCGTGCTCGAGGAGCTGGGCAAGGGGCTCGTGCTGGAGCCATACTTGACCAGCATCATCTTTGCGGGCGGTCTGCTCAAGCGCGCGAGCGACGCCGTGCGCGGGCGCTACCTGCCCTCGCTCATCGAGGGTGACCTGATCGCCGCAGTCGCCTACGCCGAGCCCGAGTCGCGCTTCGACCTGGAGCGCGTCAGCACCACCGCCAAGCGCGACGGCGACGGATACGTACTCAACGGGCAAAAGCTCGC
This sequence comes from Pseudomonadota bacterium, assembly GCA_041179425.1. Classification (GTDB taxonomy): domain Bacteria; phylum Myxococcota_A; class Polyangia; order Polyangiales; family DASUME01; genus DASUME01. The sequence goes on from JBEGTL010000160.1 coordinate 2,051, forward strand.
CGTCCTGGGCGGACCTGCCGCCAACCTGTTCATCGTCTCCGCGCGCACCTCCGGAAACGCGGGCGATCGCGACGGCATCACGCTGTTCGCCGTCGACGGCAAGAGCGCGGGCCTGCACAAGCTCGACTATCAGACCGTAGACGGTCTGCGGGGCTCCAACCTCACCTTTACCAATGTGAATGTAGGCAGCGACCAGATCGTGGGCGCGCCCGAAAAGGGCTTCTCGTTGCTCGAGCGCGCTTCGGACGAGACCCTGATCGCGCTCGGCGCCGAAGCCGTGGGCGTGTTCTCGGTGCTGTTCAAGTCGACCGTTGCGTACACCAAAGAGCGCAAACAGTTCGGCGTGCCGATCGCGGTGTTTCAGGTGCTGCAGCACCGTATGGTCGACATGTTCACCGAGTACGAGCTCAGCAAGTCGATGCTCTACATGGCCACCATGACGCAAGACGCGGGCAAGCCCATCGAGAAGGCCGCCTCGGCGCTCAAGGTACAGCTCGGCAAGTCCGGTCGCTTCATCGGACAAGCCGCCATCCAAAACCACGGCGGCATGGGCATGACCGAAGAACTCGCGGTCAGCCACTACTTCAAGCGCTCGACCGTGATCGACCTGACGCTTGGCAACACCGAGCATCACCTGGCGCGCTACCGCTCACTCGCGACCTGACCGCGCGCCGCTTTCTTCCGTAGGGCGAAGGCGGCGCTGCCTACCAATTTTTCTGTTGGGTGGTCCAGCTCGTGTCTTTGCACAACGTGCAGCTGGCCCCGATGAACATCGACTTCTGCGTCTCGTCCCCCGCCAGTTGCCAGCGCAGCCAGCCCACGCAGGCAGCGGCGAACTTGGAGCGCAGCGTGGCGTCGCCGATCTCGGTCGGACTCATGTGCGCGGCTCCCTTGGGGTTGCCGTAGAAAACGGGCACGGTCACGTTCATGAAGTCGATGTCGCAGTTGGGCCGCGCGACGTCGCCCGAGATGAGCCCGTCCCCGCCTGAATCGCCACAGATGAAGAGCGCGGGGGCGTGCAGGTTCTTGATGTCCGTGTGCGGATCGAACGTGCCTCCACACAGGTGCATGGTCGTGGTCAGGCGCTTGTCCGCGGCGATTTTAAAGGTCGCGAGAGAGCCCGCCGAGTGGCCGCCCGAGCTTACTTTTGTGGTGTCGAGCTTGCCGAAGAACATGCTGCCGTCGCGCCCGTTCTCAGCGACCATGTAGTCGACCCCCTTGACCAGCTCCTGACCGTCGGGTGTGCCGTCGTACGAGATCACCGCAAAGCCGTGCGAGGCGAAGTGTTTGAGCAAGGTCGTGAACGAGCTCGCGGTCTCCGCCGCGCCGGGCCCCCAGGTGACGATCGGATGTTTGACGCCGTCTTTGCCCAGCTCCTTGGGGTAGAACAGCACGTAGCGAGAGGGCCCGGGACCGGTGGCCGGCGTGTAAGGCCCCGGCTTGGCGAGGTCGGTCACGGCAGGCAAGGTGCCGGTGGGTCCGTTGCTGGTCGGCCCGGGTGTCTGGGCGTCCGCGACGACGGCTGCATCGCTCGGCGTCGTGGCGGCATCCTTGACCGGGGGCTCGACGATGGCGGCGTCCTTGGCTGCGCCGGCGTCGATCTTTCCCGCGTCGCGGTTCTGCGTGGCGCCCGCGTCCTTTCGGCTGGCGCTGGCCGAGCCCGCGTCACTGCCGCCGGTGCTCGCCGAGTCTGCCTCCTCGTCGTCGTCGCCGTCATCGTCGTCTGGTGCACGCGCCGCTGGCGGCGGGTTGCCATCGCTCGTGCAAGCGGGCGCACCCACGCCGACCACCAGGAACAAGCCGAGGAGAGATCTGTGCACCAAGGAAGACATCTTTGGCTCGTAGCGCGGCCTCTCCTCCGCGGCCTAGGGCGGCGTGCACCGCGGCGCTCATGGAGATCTAATTGGCCTCTGGCGTGAACATTCGCCGGTGAGCGAGCGCGGGCGCACGTACCAGCTCGGTACTGTCTGGCACATCGGACCACACGCGTCGCCGCGCGGTATCGTCCGCTGGGCTTCCCTTTCTGTTGACCCCCGCACACAGACCCTCCGAAACTTTCGAGCGGGGCGAGCGATCCGGGGGGGGTCGCAGCGCAGCGACTCTTCGCTCGCGCGCCCGAGGGTGCGCTTCACCTTCGCTCGCGCGCGCGCCCAAGGGTGCGCTTCGACGCGTCGGACAAAAGCCGACGTGCATCTGTCAGCGCAGCTTCGCCACCGGCGCCCACGGCCTCACCACTCACAGAAAAAGGCGGACTCACACATGGACCAGTGCGAGGCGATGCGAGCACACCACGGCACAGGAGCCGTACCCGTTGGCGAATCTTCAGCGCGCCCGAGGGTGCGCTTCTGCGTCGCGCTGTGCGTTGCGCTCTTGATCGGCTTGAGCGGATGCACCGACGAGCACACCACCGTGGTGACCGACGCGGCCCTACCGACAGACAGCGGACACCCGGATGTGACCGTCGTCCCAGACGCCACGGTGCCCGACACGGCGACGCCCGATGCGAGCGTCGTCGTCGACGCGACGGTCCCCGTGGATGCAAACAAACCACCCCAAGGCGACGCTCAGGTCCCGGTGGTCTGTGATCCCGCGACCTCGACCACAAAAGACGCCAACAGCGACGGCGTCAACGAGACTTGCGCGTGCAAGGTCGGGTACATCCCGGGCTCGACCGCCAACACGTGCGTCGATCTCAACGAGTGTACGACCGGCAATGGTGGCTGCGGCACGGCCACTTGCACCAATCGAGCAGGCGGCTTTGCTTGTCAGGGTGCAGCGTGCCCCGTCGGCTTCAGCGGCGACGCGACGAGCGGCTGCGTGGATGTCGACGAGTGCACCACCGACACGACGTTGTGTGGCTCGGTCGGCGGCTGCAGCAATCGCTCCGGTGGGTTTGCCTGCGCGGGCGGTGCGTGCCCCGGCGGCTATGCGGTGGACGCGGCGCACGGCTGCGTCGATGTGGACGAGTGCGCTACCAACAACGGCGGCTGCAACAGCCTGAAGCTGTGCAACAACACGCAGGGGAGCTTCTCCTGCGGTGAGTGCAAGGCGGGCTACACAGGCGATGGCACCACTGGCTGCGTCGACATCAACGAGTGCTCGCCCAACAACGGCGGCTGCGATCCCAGCACGACTTGCAACAACGTGCCCGGCTCGTTCTCCTGTGGATCGTGCCCCGCGGGCTTTGCGCGCAAGGGCGGCCCGACCAGCGCTTGCGAAGACGTCGACGAGTGCGCCACCAACCGCGGCGGCTGCGAGACGCTCAGGACCTGCACCAACACCGTCGGCGGATACGCCTGCGGCGGTTGCCCCGTGGGCTACACCGGGGTCACGGGCAGCTGCGTCGACCTAGACGAGTGCGCGGTCGGCCACGGTGGCTGCGACGCGCGCAAGACGTGCACCAACACGGCGGGCGGCTTCAGCTGCGGTGCTTGCCCGGCAGGCTTCGCGGAGGGCACGGACGGGGCGTGCAGAGACGTCAACGAGTGCGCCACCAACAACGGCGGCTGCGACGTGGACTCGGAGTGCACCAACACGGTGGGTGGCTTCACCTGCGGTGGTTGCCCGCCGGGCTACACGGGCAACGGCGTCATCGGCTGCACGGACATCAACGAGTGCACGACGGGCGTCAGCGGCTGCGACGCGCTCGCCACCTGCACCAACAGCTCCGGAGGCTTCACCTGCGGGAGCTGTCCGGCTGGGTACACCGGTGGCGGCAACACGGGCTGCACGGACGTGAACGAGTGCGCCACCAACAATGGCGGCTGCGCGACGGGCACGACTTGTATGAACGTTCCAGGCGCGCGGTTTTGCGGTCCGTGCGGTGCCGGCTACACCGGCGACGGCGTCACGGGCTGCGTCGACGTCAATGAGTGCGCCACCAACAACGGTGGCTGCGATCCGCTGACGACCTGCAGCAACACGGCCGGGGCCTTCACGTGTGGCGCCTGCCCGAGCGGATACGCAGGCGATGGTGTGACCACGGCCTGCGCCGACATCGACGAGTGCGCAACCGGCAACGGCGGCTGCGACGCACGTACCAGCTGCGTCAACACCGCGGGAGGACGCGTCTGCACGGCGTGCCCGCCTGGCTTCACCGGCAACGGGGTCGCCGGCTGCACGGACATCAACGAATGCGCCACCAGCAATGGCGGCTGCGACAGCCTGGCCACCTGCACCAACACGCCCGGCAGCTTCAGCTGCGGCAGCTGCCCGACGGGCTACCAGGCGATCATCACCGGCTGCACCGACATCGACGAGTGCATCACCAACCACGGCGGCTGCTCGACATCCCCGCTGCGTACCTGCGTCAACAGGCCCGGCACCAGTACCTGCAACAGTTGCCCTGCCGGCTACACCAACGCAGGTCCGTACAACTGCATCGACACAGACGAGTGCGCGACCAACAACGGCGGTTGCGACCTCCACAAGCCTTGCATCAACAACGTGGCCGCCCCGGCGACGTGCGGCGCCTGCCAGAGCCCCTACGTCGACGACGGCTCCGGCGGCTGCACCATCGTGGTGACCTGCCCGGGCGGCGGAACGGCGACGTACAACTCGCCGTACACCATGTGCAGCTCGGATGCCGATTGCTGCAACTACTGCCACTTGAGCGGCGGCTCCCCGTCGTGGGCCCACTGCCACTGATGGACGCGACGGGCCCGGCTCGTACGACTTGAGTCCAGACGCGCAGCCGCTACACCCGTGGCCATGCGCGATCTCGGACTCACCCTCGCGGGCGGCGGCAACCGCTCGTTCTACCAGCAGGCCCTGCTCGAAGCGTGGGGCGACCAGCTCTGGTCTCGCGTCGCCACCGTGTCGTGCGCGAGCGCCGGGGCTGCCTAAGGGGACGCGGGCACGCTCGCAAACACGACGCGATAGGCCTCCGGATCACCTGCCGCGTTGTGCGCATTGCCCACGTACAACAGGCCATCGGCCGAGATCGCCTGCACGTCGAGCAGCGTCCAGCCCACCGGCAGACTCACTCGCGCAGTCTGCAGCGCGTCAGTGAGTAAGATGGGCACGCGCTGGATCCAGAGCAGTGCGCGCGGGCCGTCCGCCGTCGTGCCAAAGCCACCGATCACGCGCCCGTCGGCGCTGATGGCAAGCGCTCCGCTGACCGCAGCGCCTCCGGCGAGATCGGGGAGGCGGAGCATGCCCTCGGCCGCCGTGTACACGAAGCCCGTCTCGAACAGCGGCGCGTCGATGGTCGGCGACGCCCCTGCCACGGGGACCAGCGCCGTGCCCACGACGACGCCATGGTCGGCGGAAAAAGCGCGCGCGGCCGAGCGGCAGGCGTGCGGCGCGAGACAGCTGGTGTCCGTGGGATAGCCGAGCTGCGTTCCGCTGAACACGGCGACCGAGCCGAACGGTCCTCCATGACGCTCAGGGAGCTCTGTGCCGGCAAAGGCGCCTGCCGCGTCGCCAGCGTAGACCAGCGACGTGCCCAGTAGGTCGAGCGTCAGGTTGGGATGGTAACGACACGCGATAGGCTCGCCGTACGCACCGTACTGAATGCAGGTCGCGTACACGTCGCCAGTGTCGGTGGCGTCGACACCGTCAGTGAGCAGGAACATCGGAGGCGGACCGTGTTCGTCAGCGTGCAGCTCACCACCCGCGCCACGACTCTCGAGGTGGCCAGAGGAGAACGCCCGCTACGGGTCGCGCTCACCAGTGGTGATACGGTGCTCGCCGCACCGGGTACCAAGCTCGAAGTGCTCGCGCAAGACGTGGCCCATCGCGAGCTTCGGCTCAGCGAAGGGACGGCGCTGTTCGACGTGGTGCGACTACACGGCGCGCAACGTTTCGAGGTGGAGACACGACAGGCACGCGTCCAAGTACGGGGCACGGTGTTCAGCGTGGAGGTGACGAACGGCCGCACCATCGTGCGCGTGTACGAAGGTCAGGTGTGGGTCACAGACCGCGGGCTGTCTGCCGGTCAGGTCTGGGTCTCGAGCGGACCTGCCCCCAGTCTGATCGACGACGCGCTCTGGTCTGAGGGAACAGCAGCCGCCGCCTTACGCTCTGCTGCGCCTTCTCTGACGGTAAGCTTGCTGCCAGAGGTCACATCGAGCAGACCATCCGCCGCTACGGACGCCGGCAGTCTCCCCACGGCCACCATCGTGATCGTGCCCGGCACGCTCGCGTCGCCGCTTCACCCCGAACCTGCGTCCGATCGTCCGGCGAGTGTCTCCCTCACGGAGGCACGCGGCTGGCTCCTCGGCGGAGAGAGCGAGCGCGCACTCCAAGCCGCACAGGCCGAGCACGTGCGCGTGCAACCCGCCTGGCAGCTCCTCGCGGCAGACGCACTGCGTGCGCTGCGCCGTCATGCCGAAGCAGTGGACGCGTACCAGGCCCTGGCGGAGCGCGACCCCTCGCTCCGTGCGTCGGCCGGCTACAGCGGTGCGAGTCTGTACTTCCACGAGCTCGGTGACCCGGACCGTGCGCTCGCACTGCTCGATGCGCTTTCGCTCGACGCCGACGACTCCCCGCTGCGCGAGCGAGCCAGCGTGCTGCGTGTCGATGTGCTGCTCGCGCTCCAGCGGCACGACGAGGTCAGAGGTGCTGCGCAGCGCTATCTCGAGCGCGAGCCCGAGACGCGCGTCAGCCGACGGATGCGCGCGCTGGTTCGCTGAAGTCTCGTCGCTAGCCTCGCGAGGCGGCGGTGGCTGCGTTGAGCAGGCGCTCTGCGGTGTTGGGCTTGTTCTCCGCGAGTGCGCGCTCGTAGCAACGATCGGGGAGCGACGGAAACTCTTGGGGCAGCTTGGCCAGCGCGGCGTCGAGCTCCTCGAACGTCGCCAACGCCGAGGCGCGCTCACTCGGCGCGGCGTCCACGTGTCGCAGCTTGAACATCTCGTAGCGGCGGCGGATGACGCGGTAGGCTTCGCCCGCGGACTTGTGTTTTTCGGCGGTCTGGGCAAAGCCGAGCGACGTCTGGAGAGACGAGAGCACGGTGCCCGCGAGCGCGATGAGCCCCGCCGCGATGCGCAGCACAGGGTCAGGGTTGTCGTTCAGCGTGCCAAAGATGGTGGTGCCCACCACCGCCGTGATGACGATGACCGGGATGCCGAGCCAGCGATGCAGCGACGTGTAGCGGTCGGCCGCGATGTAGTGCGCACGGCCGATCACGCGGTACGTCTTTTCTCGCTCGTCGGCCTTCGCTAACAAGTCTTTCATGAGCTCGGTCTCCTGGGTCCGGCACGGCGGCACATCATCGCGCGGCTTGTGACAATACGCGAGGACTCAGCGCAGGAGCTCGCGCAGCTGGGTCAGCTCTGGATCGGGGCAGTCGACCGACAGACGCTCGACCAACACGCTCGCTCAGCAACAGGTACGCGAGCATCGCGCACAGCGCGTACACACCGTTGACGGCGGACAACCAGCACACGGCGTTGGCCGCGGCGGGGTGAAGTGCCCAACAGCTGACGACCGCGAGGCCAAACCAACGCGCCTGTGCGACCCGCGTCGCAAACAGCTGCACCACGATCGCAGTCACCATGAACAACGACACGAACGCGAGGCGCCACGCGGCGAGGTCGTCGGCCCTGACCAGCTGCCAGAACAGCAGGTTCTTGAGCGGCCGGAAGTGACCGAAGTGATCCCAAACGAACAGCGCGCGAAGCGGCAGCTCGCTCACCTCGTGAAGCTGACTCTGATCGTCGAGAGACAGGGGCGCGTAGTGGAGGCTTTGCGCGTAGAGGGTCAGGATCGCGAAGTAGACCGCGACGCAGCCGAGCCCATACAACGCGCTCTCGCGAGAGGCCTTGCTGCCGCTCGCCTGTGCAATCGTTGTGGCGCGCTGCTCGCTACTCATGGGGACACTCGTTTACCACGGGTCCCTGTGCGGCCGCGCCGCGCGAGCTACCGCGACGTGGCGTCGGCCGCTCGCTCGCCGCGCTTGACCGCGAGCGAGACGTCGTCCGCGGCGTGCGCCGGGTCTTCGCGAAGCGGGAGCGGCGCCTTGGCGAGCAAGACCTCGCACGGCGCTGCACTCAACACCTTTTGCGCGACGCTGCCGACCGACCCGCGCTTGAGCCCAGGGCGACCGTGGGAGCCGACCACGATCAGCTCGGCACGCAGCCGCTCGGCGGTCTCGACGATCGTCAGGTAAGGGTCGCCCATGACGGCCAAGCACTGCCCCAGCGCTTCGGAGCCGTGATAGGGCTGCGCCGCCAGCCCCACCCGCTCGCGCGCCTGACGATGCAGCGCCGCGTACTCGACGGTGCCCATGCCGCTGGCCAGGGCCGTCACGACGGGCCGGTACGCGTGCAGTAGGTGCACCACCGCGCCGAGCCGGTCGGCCAGCTCGAACGCCGTGTGGACCGCCTCGTCGCTGCAGGGCTCGAAGTCGGTAGGCACCAGGATGTTGCGCAGCCGCTTGATGGGAACCAGGACTTCGGCCGCCGTACCTTGCACCGCGGCGGTGGTGAGCGGAGGCGGCGCGCGGCAGACCAAGACCGGAACCGGAGAGTCGCGGGCGACGCGCTCGGACACGCTACCGAGCAAAAAACGTGCGACGCCTTGCCGTCCGTGGGTACCCATCACGACCAGCTCGGGCTGCTCGAGCGCAATCGCATCGAGGATTTTTTTTGCAGGGCTCCCCGCGACCGAGCTCGCTCGCGCCCGCACGCCTCGTGCCTCGAGCTGGTCGGTGAGGGCCGCCAACACCGCCCCCACGCTCAGCGGCCGGTGCTCGCGCGGCGCGACGCCTGGCAGCAGGGACGAGTCGCGGCGCACGGGCACGAGGTAGCCGCTGCCCTTGAGGGCGGCCTGCTCGACCTGCTCGCCCACGTAGAGCACGACGAACTCTGCGCTGGTCGCCAGCGCTATCTCTTCGGCTCGCGCAATGGCTGCGCGTGAGTTCGCCGAGAAGTCGATGGGCACGAGAATTCGGTGGGTCATGGTCGGCGGGGTGGGCGCGACGACGCGGGTCGTCCTCTAGGAACAGCTTGTAGAACGGAATGATGTACGCCGCCTGCGGATCCAACGTGGGCGCCCCCATTTTCCCGCGGTTTGTGGGTAAGGTTGGTGGTGAGGAAGGTATCCCGCCGGCAAACCCGGCGCGGCGCTCGTCGGTTTGTTCGCTCGCGCGACCAAGGGCGCGCTTCGACCGCTTCCGGGATGCGCGCCGGCGCCCGCAGATCGAGTGGCCGACGACACAGATCCCTGTGGCTGGCCTGGCTGGGCCCCGTCGGGGGATAGTCCAGCGTCGAGACCCATGTCGAGCGCGCACCCTTTGCGTTGGCGTACCGAGCACGCGCAAGAAATGCGTCGCCGGGTCGAGACTTCCGGCGCGCGCCCGCACGCCGCTCTCGACTGTGCTCCGCGCCACGGAACGTGCGCGCGCAAATCCCCGCCCTGTCGCGCTCAAAACGCACGACCGCGCGCCGTGCGCCGCTCCGCCGCCGGCGCCGCGGTGGGCTGGCCTGCAGCTTGCTCTGTGGAGTTGCGAGCGCCTCCACCGGTCGCCTCGTCGCCACGACGATGCGCAGACGGCGCACCTCCATCGTGAGCCGGAGCTTCGACATGAGTATCCACGTACAGACCACCGTCGCCCCGGGCTTGCCCCCTGTCGGCGAGCGGAGAGACTACATCCGTCACCTCGACCAGCTGCGCAAGACCGACCGCAAGGTGGCAGGCGGCAAGGGCGCAAACTTGGGGGAGCTCTACAGCGCACACATCCCCGTCCCCGCGGGCTTCGTGATCACGGCCGCGGCGTATCGCGACGCGATGGCAGGACCCCGCGTGCAAACGAAGCTGCTGCAGCTCGCCGACGCGCCTGAAGACACGGAGGCGCGCGCGCGCCTACACGAAGAGCTCGTCTCGCTGCTACGCGAGACGGCCATCGACGACGGCCTGCGTAGCGCGATCCGGCAAGCCTACCGAGGCCTCGGCGACATGGCCCGCGTCGCGGTTCGTTCGTCCGCCACGCTCGCGGAGCTCGACTGTGCTGCGGGCGTGGATCAGACGTTCACCAACGTACGCGGCGAGGACGCGCTGCTCGACGCAGTCGTCACGTGCTGGAGCAGACCCGCCGTGTCTGCTCGCGCCGAGGCACAACCCGCCATCGCCGTGGTCGTGCAGCACATGATCGACTCTGACAAAGCGGGCATCGCCTTCAGCAGCGACCCCAGCGGAGCGGACCCGTCCCACGTCTTGATTCACGCGGCCTTTGGTCTCGGGGCCGTGGTGGTAAGCAGACAGGTGACCCCGGATACGTACGCAGTCGACAAAAAGAGTCTGCACTTGATGAACGCGTGCGTCGCTCAGAAGTCCCACAAGATCGTGGCTGGCGACAGTGGCGATCTCGGCATTGCGCTCGACGCAGAACAGCGCGGCCGCCGTGTGCTCGACGACCACGAGCTGTGCGAGCTCGCCAGCTTCGCGGTGCAGATCGAGCGGCACTACGGTGCGCCCCAGGAGATCGAGTGGGCCATCTTCGAAGGGACCACGTACATCCTGAGGAGCCGCGACCTGCCCCCGCATTCAGTGCAGAACCCTGCTTCGCTCGACACGACGAGCGCAGTCCGCGGCGCGACGATGAAAGAGGGGCAGCGCTCATGACTCTCGGTAAAAACATCGTCATCGCAACCGACTTCAGTGAGCTCGGACAGCGCGCAGTCAAGATCGGCTTCGAGCTCGCGGCACGACTCGACGGCAAGGTGCACCTCGTTCACGTGTTCACGCTCCAGGGCGCACCCGAGTCCGGCGCGCTGACCAGTGAGGCCTTGCGCGACGCCGAGCTGCTCGCTGCCGGCAAGCTCCGAGTCGTCGCCGACGCCTACCGAGACTCGGGCCGCCTCGGGGAGGTCAAGACACGCCACGGCGACCCTGCCCCGATGATCTTGCTGACGGCCGAAGAGCTCTCCGCCGACATCATCGTGCTCGGCACGCACGGACGACGCGGGTTACCTCGCCTGTTGCTCGGCAGCACCGCCGAGAGCGTGCTGCGCCTTGCTACGTGCACCGTGGTGATCATCAAACAACCAGAGTAGTGGAGGCCTCGCGGAGCTTGCAAACGACCCCTGCTGTCGACCACTCTGCTCAGATCATGACGCGCGAACACAAGGGCCGGATCCTGATCGTCGACGACGACGGCAACGCACTCAAGGCGCTCGCCACCTTGCTCGACGGCGAGGGGTACGTGACCGAGACCGCACTGGATGGCCACAAGGCGCTGCAGCTGCTCGACACCTTCGAGCCCGACGTGGTCTTGACGGATCTCATGATGCCCGTGCTCGACGGCATGGGGTTGGTCGAGCAGGGGCGCGCCAAAGCAGCGCACGCCTCGTTCGTGATGATGACGGCCTCGGGCACCATCGAGCTGGCGGTACAGGCCATCAAGAAGGGGGCGGACAACTTCCTGACCAAGCCGCTCGACCTCGACGCAGTCGCGGCGCTGGTCGGTCGCGCCTGCGAGAAGGCCACGCTCTCACGCGAGGCGGCAGGCCTGCGCGATCGCCTCGCCTCGCGCTTTCGTGTCGAGAACATCCTGGGTCAGCACCCGTCCATGCAGCGGCTGCTCAAGACCATCGCGCAAGTCGCGCCGAGCAAGGCGACCGTGCTCATCCACGGCGAGAGCGGCACCGGCAAAGAGCTAATCGCGGCGGCCATCCATCAGAACTCGGCGCGCGCCAACAAGCCGTTCGTCCGGCTCAACTGCGCCGCCCTGGCGGAGAGCCTGCTCGAGTCCGAGCTGTTCGGCCACGAGCGGGGCGCCTTCACCGGCGCCATGACGCGTCGTGAAGGTCGCTTCAAACAAGCGCACGAGGGCACGCTCTTCCTCGACGAGGTCAGCGAGATCCCCATGCCCATGCAGGTCAAGCTGCTGCGCTTTTTGCAAGAAAAGCAGTTCGAGCGCGTGGGTGGCAACGAGACGCTCAATGTCGACGTGCGCGTCGTTGCCGCCACCAATCGCGACCTCAAAGAGCGCATGAAGGCGGGTCTGTTTCGTGAAGACCTCTACTACCGCCTCAACGTAGTGCAGGTAGACGTGCCCCCGCTGCGCGTCCGAAAGAGCGACATTCCCCTGCTCGCCACGGCCTTTTTGCAGCGCTTCGCAGCCGACAACGCGCGCACCATCAGCGGCTTCACCGACGCCGCGATGCGCGGCCTGCTCTGCTACCCGTGGCCGGGCAACGTGCGCGAGCTCGAGAATGCGATCGAGCGCGCCGTCGTGATGTGCCAAGACACTCAGATCGGGCCCGATCAGCTGCCGTCCGTGCCGCCCGAGACGGTGCGGGACCTCGCGCTCTTGGTGCCCGGCATCTCCATGGCCGAGCTCGAGCGCATGGCCATTCTACAAACCCTAGACGCTGTGGCTGGCAACACTGCCAAGGCTGCCGAGATCTTGGAGATCAGTCGGCGCAAGATCCAGTACCGGCTCAAAGAGTGGGGCATCAGCGAAACGACCACGGACGACGGCGACGACTCCTGAGCTAGGACAGTTTCCTTCGCTCGCGCGCCCGAGCACACGAGAGAGAGGGCGCGCAGCACGCGGGTCATGGTCTCACGTCAGGGCTACGTCTATGCTTCGTGCTCACTCGCTCGTGCGCCCGAGGGCGCGCTTGTCTTCTCGCGCGGAGATCCAGCTTGCCCACGT
>JBEGTL010000161.1:0-14508 GCA_041179425.1 Pseudomonadota bacterium
GCGTGCTTGATGTCGGGCGAGTCGGGCAGCTTGCTCATGAGCGCTTCGAAGTGCGCGAGCGCGCCCCCTTTGTCGTCGAGCTGCGCCAGACACAAGCCCGCGTTGTACAGCGCCGCGGACTGGAAACGACTGCCGGCAAACTCGCTCTCGAGCCTGTCGTAGAGCACCACCGCCTCGCGGCACCGGCCGGCGTCGAGCTCGGCATTGGCGCGCTTGAACAGCTCCTCGGCGTCGTAGCTCTCGAAGCTGTAGGCACCCGCCTCGTCGTGCTTGGCGACGATGCGCAGTGCCTCCATCTCGACGACCTTGTTGGGCGTGGTGGGTGTCGTGGTGCGCGCCCCGCAGGCGACGCTGCCTAGAATCGCCCAGAGGCCCAAAAAGCGCAGGTGTGGAAGCGCGCCCTTGGGCACGCGAGCGAAGAACAGACGTCGCGGGCGTGCGGTGGTCGAAATCGGCTGCATGACCTCGTGAGACCCCATGGCGGACGGAAGGTTCTCGGCTCAGCGGGCGTAACTTGACGTTACGGTGTGACGCTCGACCCGCTTGGCGGAGCCCCTGTTACAGCGAGAAGTTACGCGAGACAGCGCGCGCCGACGCGCACAAAAACCGAATAGCTCAAGGTTTTCGCAAAGAACACACAACGGCACACCGGCTGCATAGGAGGGTCTCTCGTAAGCGCTCGTGACGGAGCGCTCCTCCGAAAGGCCGTCCCGATGAACGCGATTGAGACCACCGCCTGCTCGCCCCTGACCACCCTGATGCCGGTCGTGCTGCACGCCGGATTGGATGCAGCGCGGCCGGACTGGCTGGCCAGCGCGGAGCTGCCGCCGCTCGGACCGCTGCCCAAGGTAGTGCAGCTCTCGCTCGAGGCACACGTCACGACGCCGGCGCCGCTCCCCAAGTCCACGCAGCTGCCGAACGAGTGGACCGAGGTCGAGCTGCTCGCACGCATGATGGGCCGCGAGAGTCGTGCCTGGCGCGAGTTCCACACCCGCTACGACCGGCTCATCTACCGCGCCATCCACAAGGTGACGCAGCGCTTTTCGTCGGTGCTCAGCAGCGCCGACGTCGAAGAGATCTACGCGCTCCTGCTGTGCAGCCTCAACAGCCGCGACATGCACAAGCTGCGCACGTTCGAGCCCGAGCGCGGCCACCGCCTGAGCACCTGGGTGGGCCTGCTCGCGACCAACTCCGCGTGGGACTACCTGCGCAGCCTGTCGCGCCAGCCGCAGCGCGGAAACGCCATCGAAGCCGAAGATGTGAGCTGTCACAACCCGGACCCGTTCCACGCCCTCGCCGCGAAGGAAGAGTGGGTTCGCGTACGCGACATGCTGAGCAGCTTCTCGGAGAAAGACCGCACGTTCGTCGACCTGTTCTTTTTGCAGGGCAAGAGCCCCGAGCAGATCGCCGAAGAGATGCAGATCTCCGTCAAGACGGTCTACAGCAAGAAACACAAGATCCGCTGCCGACTCGAGCTCGCGCTGGGCCGCCCGGTGGTCCAGGCGGCGTGATGGTGGGCGCGCGCAACTGCAAGCCAGATTGCAGCTTTGCCGCGGTTTGTTGAGACAAAATCCGCGCTGCCCTACATTGCCTACATGAAGACTCTCGAGCGCCGCCGCGCCCCGCGCGTCCCCGTTTCCGTCTACATCCACCAGCACGTCGAGGGACAGACCCACCGTTGTCTCGCGAGCAACCTGAGTCTCTCGGGTTTGTACATGGAGCGCCCCATCTCCTCGTTCGTGCGGCACAGCGCCGAGATCGAGATCGAGATTCCTCTCCCCGATGGTGCCGAGCCGGTGCGCACGACGGCGGAGATCGTCTACGACTGTTTCAACGCGCTGTTCCATGGCAGTGCGGTGCGCTTCAAACGAATGAGCGCGCGCGACACGGCCCGCCTGTGCGCCTTCATCGCGTCGCTGTGCGCACCGATTCGACAAGCTTCTCCTGCGGTCTGAGCCGCTGCGAGCGAGTCTTGACTCGCGTGGGCATCGATCCTAAATCCCCGCGTCCGCCGATACATTTCCCGGCCCCGAGGGGGCACCGCGAGTGATCTGAGAAGGGTCACGGGGTAGCCCTGAGGGTTCGAACGGAGGCAGCGCGTGAAGATCCTCGTTCCCGTCAAGCGGGTCAGCGACCCCGACAATGCAAACAAGGTAAAGGTCGCGGCTGATGGCAAGACCGTCAGCACCGAAGGCCTCGAGTGGAAGCTCAATCCATTCGATGAGTACGCCGTCGAAAGCGCCCTGCGCCTCAATGAAAACGCCAAGGGCAACGAGAAGCTCGGCGAGACCATCGTCGTGACCTTGGGCCCGAAGGAAGCAGCGCAGACGCTGCGCCAGGCGCTCGCCATGGGTGCCGATCGCGGCATCTTGGTCGAGTCCGACGACAACAAGGTCGACTCGTTGGTCGTGGCCCGCGCCCTCAAGGCGATCGTCGACAAGGAGCAGCCCGACGTGGTCCTCCTCGGCAAGCAGGCCGTCGACGGTGACTCCAACGCGACCGCGCAGATCTTGGCCGAGCTGCTCGGCTGGCCCCAGGCGACGTTCGCGATGTCCATCGCCACGGCCGACGCGGGCAAGACCATCACGGTCGGCCGCGAGGTCGACACGGGCGTGCTCACCGTCAAGGTGCAGACCCCCGCGGTGATCAGCGTCGACCTCCGTATCGTGTCGCCCAAGGCCATCCAGAATGGCGCCACCCCGGCCACGCACGAGTACGCCGACGGCGCCCGTTACGCGTCGCTCAAGGGCATCATGCAGGCGAAAAAGAAGCCGATTGCAGAGCAGCCCCTCGCGGGTCTCGGCGTCGACACCACGCCCGGCACCAACTACCTCAAGGTCGAGCTGCCGCCTGCGCGCAAGGCCGGCGTCATCGTCGAGAGCGTAGATGCGCTGATCGACAAGCTGAAGAACGAAGCCAGGGTCCTCTGAGCCACGCACGACGGGCAGGAATAAGGAGATTGTCATGACGGACGTGCTTGTTGTTGCGGAGCTCATCGACGGTGGTCTGCGTAAGACCACGCTGAACGCGATCAGTGCCGCGCGCACTATCGCGCAGGGAACGGGAGGCGCCTTCGACGTGCTCGCCATTGGCGCGGGCGCAAAGAAGGCAGCAGAAGAGGTGGGCGGCTTCGGTGCGCGCAAGGTGCTCGCGACGGAGATCCCCGGTGGCTACCGCGCCGAGGCGTACGCCGCCACGGTCGCGCAGGCTGGCAAGGGCTACGGCGTGGTGCTCGCCACGGCCAGCACCTACGGCAAGGACCTCTTACCGCGCGTTGCTGGCAAGCTCAACGCCGGCATCGCGAGCGACATCTCCAAGGTGATCGTCGAAGGCGGCAAGCTTCAGTACAAGCGCCCGGTGTACGCCGGAAACGTGTACGCGACGCTCGAAATCACGACGGCCGTCCAGGTGGTCACCGTGCGTCAGTCCGAGTTCGAGCAGGCCGCCGCGAGCGGTGGCTCGAGCCCGGTCGAAGAGCTTGCCGTGGTCGCCGATCCGGCGGCGAGCAAGGTCGAGTTCGTGAGCATCGAGTCGGTGAAGAGCGCGCGGCCCGAGCTGGCCGAGGCGAGCATCGTCGTGTCCGGTGGTCGCGCCCTCAAGACCGCAGAGAACTTCAAGACGGTGCTCGAGCCGCTCGTCGACGCGTTCGGCGCAGCGATGGGTGCCTCACGCGCCGCCTGTGACGCAGGCCTCGTGCCCAACGATCTGCAGGTCGGTCAGACCGGCAAGGTCGTGGCGCCCAAGCTCTACGTCGCGGTCGGCATCAGCGGCGCCATCCAGCACCTTGCGGGCATGAAGGGCTCCAAGGTCATCGTGGCCGTGAACAAGGACAAGGAAGCCCCGATCGCCCAGGTCGCGGACTACTTCCTGGTCGGCGACCTCTTCAAGGTCGTCCCCGAGCTCACGGCAGCGGTCAAGAAGGCCAAGTCCTAGAGCAGCGCAGCAACCAGCTGACGACAGAGGGCGGGTCCGCAGGGGCTCGCCCTTTTGCGTGGCGCCCCAGGACGTTGACGTTGACGTTGACGTTGACGGCGACGGCGACGGCCGGGGCAAACGCCCCCCTCCCCGGCTCCCCCTGAGCTGCTTTTGCTCACGATGAGCTCGGCTGATACGCTGCCTCGGCCTTGCGACGTCTCCTCCCGTTCTCGCGCCGTGCGAGCCTTTCCCTCCTGCTGCTCGCGAGCCTCGGTCTCCCCTCGCTCGCCGCCGCACAGGCGACCCTGGCTGGGACGTACAAGGCCGGGACCAGCACGACGAAGGCAGAGGTGACGACCTGGGGCACCGACTGCGGACCCAAGCCGGAGAGCGCCACCGACGCTGCCGCGTCTTCGGTGGTGGTGAAGGTGCAAGGGACACAGCTGTCGCTCGCGTTCGTGGACCGCACGCTGCGCACCGACGCCTGTTGGAGCCCCAACCCCAACGTGCGCATCACCACGGCCACCGCGACCAGCACACGCTGGCGCGCCGAGTGTCGCACCGCGCAGGGCGACGCCAAAAAAGAGCACGGCATCTACACACTCGACGCCTCCACGCCCGACGTGCTGGAGCTGGTCGAGGAGAGCGCCTACGACTGGCAGCTGAACCAGTCGCACTGCGTCGCCAAGGTACGCGTCACGCAGCGCGTCGCGCGGGGCGCGGCCGCACTCAAGCCCGTAACGCCGCCGCCTGCGCCCGCGCCTCTGGCCAGCGCACCCACGAGCTGCACACCTGGCGCTCTGGCACGGCTCAGGCTGCGCCCCAGCGACGCGCAGATTGCGCCCGGTGACAAGGTCTGCTTCACGGTGCGCGGCCTCGACGCGGCCGGCTGCGCGCTTCCGAGCAGCGCACTCTCGCTGAAGTGGGAGCTCGATAAGCCGGCCGGAGTGACCGGCACGTTGAGCGGAGCGTGCTTCAAGGCCGCAGCCAGTGCGGCCGAGGCCGAGGGGCGGTTCAAGGTCGTCGCCATCAGCGGTGGGCAACGCGACGAGGCGGTCGTCAGTGTGACGTCCGCCGACCTCTCCGACATCACCGCGCGCCGGAGCGCCAGCGGCGGCGAGCTCGACGTCTCCGAGGGTGAAGAGAGCGTCTCGGAGCTCGGCATCGAAGCAGCAGTCAAGCGCTCCTCGTGGCCGGTGAAGGTCGCGATGGCGGCGCTCATGCTCGGCTGCTTGGCCGCTGCAGGTTGGCTGCTGAGCCTGCGTCTACGGCGCCACGATCACGATCAGGACGACGGCTCGTGGTCCCCGCGCAGTCAGCGTCCCTCCGCGCACCGGAGCGACGCGCCCGTGAGTGGACGCAGTGGTCCGCCTGGCTCGCCATCCGGCAGGCCAGGTCCGACCTCTGGTTCGGGTGAACAGCTGATCTGCCCGACGTGCCGTCGCGGTTACCCTGGTGGCACCGAGCGCTGTCCGAATGACGGGAGTGTGCCCATCCCCTACGCGGAGTTCACACGTCAGGCGAAAGAAGCAGACACCCGCACGCGCACTTGCACCTCGTGTGGTGCACAACTCGTTGCCGGTGCGCTGTTCTGCGGAAGCTGCGGGTCAAAAGTCCGCTCCTGACGCCAACTTCCAAAAACACTCAAAAGCGAGCACTTTTTCGCTAAGGTGAAGCCTGGGGTTGCGTCGAACATTTACGGGTGTCCGACGTGGTGACACACACGAGCCCAGCGCTCGTGTCAGCCGCGTTGGTTCATTGGTTTCGAGGGCCGAGGAAGTCTCATGAAGATCGTGTGCGAGAGCTGCGGAGCGAAATACTCGATCGCCGACGAGAAGGTCGCCGGCAAGGTATTCAAGATCCGTTGTAAGAAGTGCAGTGCCGTGATCGTGGTGAAGGGCGATCAGCCGAGCGAAGGTGCCGAGGCTGCGCGCGAGTTCGACTACGGGAGCGATGCAATCTGGCACGTCGTCGTCGGCGGCGAGCAGCAGGGACCGTTCGCACCACGTCAGATCGGCGAGCTGCTGGCCGAAGGTAAGATCGACTGGGAAGCCTACGTGTGGCGCGAAGGCATGGAAGGCTGGCAGCCCGCCAAAGATGTCGAGCCGTTGGTCAAGTCGGTGATGGCCGAGGCCGAAGGCGGCGAAGCGTCTACTAAGGTCGCGAGCGGCGGACGCGGTGAAGTGTTCGGTGGCTCCAACGACATGGGCGCCGATCCGTTTGCGAGCTCGTCCGACGACGGCGGACTGTCCGGTGTGATTGGCCAGCAGGTCGCGAGCGCACAGGCCGCGGGCGGTGGTGCGGACTTGTTCGCCGACTCGAGCCGCAGCGCGTTTGCTGCAGCCGCGGCAGACGATGACGACGCGCACTCGGGGAGCGGCGGTGGTTCACGTGGAGCCGGCGAGGCACCCACGGGTCAGCGCAACGAGAACTCCGTGCTGTTCTCACTCTCCAACCTGCAAGCGCTCGCCACGGGCTCGGGTGCAGCACCGGCAGCGGGTCGCCCCAAGCCGGGTATGGCGCAGGGTGAAGGCTCCGGCTTGATCGACATCCGCGCACTGGCGAGCGCCACCCAAGCGGTCGCAGAAAAGCCCTTCGGCGCCAGCTCGCGCGAAAAGGTCGAAGACCTGCTCGCGGTCGGCTCGAGCAACACCACCTTCTCTGCGACCAGCCTGGCCGCTCCTGTTGCGACCGACAAGGGCGACTCGAGCAAGACCATGTTGTACGCGATGGCGGCGGCCATCTTGCTGCTCGGCGGCGCGGTGACGTACTTGGTGGTGCGGCCCAGCGCGCCGCAGCCCATCGCAGCGATCACGCAGCCCGAGGACAACGGCGGCGACGACGATCGACTCAAGGTCCCTGCCTCTGCTGCGACGGGCGCGGCGGCGGCCGACAACCAAGCCCCCACCGAGGCACCGCAGGCGGCTGAGCCTTCCCCTTCAGAGCCTTCCGCGCCGAGTGGAGACTCCGACAAGACCGCGCGCAGCGACGACGACAAGAGCGAGCGCGGCGCGCGCGACCACAGCGATCACTCGAGTCGGCGTCACGAAAAGGCCGAGAAGGAAAAAGACAAAGAGAAGGAAAAGCCGGAGCCCGTGGCTGCGGCCGAGCCTCCTCCCAAGAAGGCATCCTCTTCGGGTGACAAGTCGCTCGATGATCTGCTCAGCACCGCGCTCGGCGACAAGCCGAAGGCTCCCAGCAAGCCCGCTGCGGCGGCAGCGAGCGAGAATCTCCCGGCGACCCCGAGTCGTGACGACGTGCTGGGTGCGATGAAGGGGATCACCTCCGCCGTACAGGCCTGCGGAGCAGGACAGAGCGGCGTCGCGATGGCCAAGGTCGGAGTCACGGGCTCGTCTGGCAAGGTCACCGCGGTCGACGTCAGCGGACAGTTCGCGGGGAGTCCAATCGGCTCTTGTGTAGCGAAGGAAGTTCGTAAGGCGAAGTTCCCGAAGTTCTCGCAGAGCACATTCTCGTTCTCGTATCCGTTCAAGATCTGACTCGCTGAGCAGACTGTGTGAACGCCCCGTTGCGAGAGCAGCGGGGCGTTCCTGCGTTTGGGGGGAGAGAGATCGAGCACGAGCACGAAAACGAGCACGAAAACGAGCACGAAAACGAGCACGAAAACGAGAGACAACGAGCCCGAGCACGTCTCACGAACACGCGCGCACAGGTGGCCCCAGAGGCTCCCCAGCCCGCGCGGACGGCCCCTGCGTGTTCGTCCACGTGCTCGGGCTCGTTGTCTCTCGTGCTCGTGTTCGTGTTCGTGTTCTGTTCGTGTTCGACCGAGCAGCTTCCTGACGAGGAAGTGCAAAACAAAAACGGTCCTCCACGAGCGCGAAGGACCGTTTTGTCTCGACCGAAGCGAGCTGCGTGAAGCCGAGAACTACTGAATCTGGAAGCCGCAGTAGTCTCCGATGCAGAGTCGCTCTTGCTCTCCCTCGGGCGCAGGGCAGCAATCTGTATCGACCTTGCACTTCTCGTTCAGGTCCGAGCAGGTCTTGGGCGGGACACAGCTGCCCTTCTCTGCTCCCTTTTCGATGTTGCAGAAGCCCGTGCAGCAGTCGAGTCCGCTCGAGCACTCTCCTCCGTTGTCCTTGCACGGGTTGAGCGTGGCAAAGACGCGGACGTTGCCGGAGGCCTCCTGACCTTCGAGGTAAAACGCAGGGGAGCTGGTGTCTGCCAGATCTTCGAGGCCCGCTTCGGTGACCGCGCGCGGCTTGATGGCAGAGACCCAGATGCGTTTGCGCGCCGAGTCGATGACTGCGCCACCACCAAACCAGTTGGACCCTGCCTGTACGAGTGAGGTGCTCAGGTCGCGATGGCCCCACGGGCGCGTGGACGTCCAGAACACCCAGTAATACCCGCCGACCTGCACCGGCAGCATGGTCGGGTAGTAGTTGCGCTGCTTCCACTCGTCTCCCCCGCTGTCGTTGGCGACGTCGAGGCGGAGCTTCTGCTTGGTCGCCACATCGATATACCAGAGCTCGCTCTTCGCAGGCGCGTCGCGACCTGGCATCGCGACCATGAAGTCGGGCTCGCTGATCATCGAGTAGACGACGCCCTCACCGTCCGGCGTGAAGAACGGCCAGGCCGGGTAGCAGGGGCCCGTGCAGGTGCCCTTGGGAATCGCGCCGACGTCACTCGGCGTGGGCGTGGTGCAGTTGTTTCCGGCGGGTGCTCCCGAACTGAGCGTAGGCGCTGGCGCGTAGTCGATGGAGGGTGCTGGTCCTTCGTTGGAGACCAGGACTTTCAGGTTGCTGAACGTGCGCGTGGCGTTGTCGTAGTCCATCACGGCGAGCTCGCGACGGTCGGTCTTGCCGTCAGCTCCCATCTTGGCGTGGTTGAACGCAACCTTGTCGCCCTTCGGCGAGAACTGCGCCATCCACATGAACCACTCGGGCTTGAGGCCCTTGGCTTCGACCACCATGCCGGTGTCGGTGTCGTGGAGCGCAGCGAGCGAGGGACCGGGAATGAGCGGAAAATTGTTGGGGGAGCGGGGGAACGCGTTGGACTGATCGGTGCACTCCGGATTGCCCATGGCCAACATGAGATCGCCGTCGGGCGTAAACGCACCGAAGGTCGACTCGGGCAGATCGGCGAGCGCCTTGGGCTGCTGCTCGGTGGTCACGGCGTAGCTCGACGCCTTGTACTTCTGATTCAGCGGTGAGTAGTCGTGGATGGACGCGGCCATTCTCGCGCCGTTCGCAGACACGGAGTGACAAGACAGACAGGGCCCCGGACCGGGAATCGAAGGCAGACCGTCGTAGCCGAGGTAGATCTCGCTCTTCGCCTGACCCAGCTGGAGGCGCACGACGGCCCCGTTGCCGAGTTTATCCGGATGATTGTAGGTGTTGTAGAAGACCGCGCCGGTCATCGCGCCCTGCGCGATCTTCCACTTGGTGGTGCACGTGCTGACGCTGCCGCCGACGTTGGCGCTGACCGTCACCAACATGTCCGAGCCGCGGGTGCGCCGCACGATCTCGCTCCAGTCTTCTTGCGCGATCCTCAGCTCGCCGGGGTCGCTGGGACCAAACGCCGCCTCGTACGCGAGGCTGTCGAGCTTGTCGTAGGCCAGCTTGATGTACGAGCCCGACGTCGCGCCCGCCCACATCACGGTGGGAGGCGTGAGACCCGCGGGAAACACGGTGCCCTCGGCCGGATACAAGATCTTGGCCGCACAGGTCTTACCGCCTGCCTTGAGGTCGGTGATTTCTTTGGCCGTGAGACCGGAGTCCTTGGTCGCATCCTTGTTGAACGGAGGCGACATGGGGTCGAGCTTGATGCCGCCCCCATTGGGGGCTGCGTCGCCCTTGCCGCCGGTGCTGCCGTTCGGGTCGACGCCCAGGCTGCCGTCTTTTTTGCCGCCGTCTTTACCAGCGTCTTTTTTGCCGCTGTCGACTGCTGGCTCGTCGTCCGGGTCGTCCGACGGGGCTGGGCCCTTCTTGTCACTGCAGCCCATCGCGAGCAGGGCAGTGAACAAGTAAGCTGAAATATTTAAGCGCCTCATGAGGCGGCAAGCTAGCCGTAGAGCTTGCTTTTGCGTAGTACCGACAGCGCCGGACCATTGACAGTCGTGCCCCAGTCACGATGTCAGCTGAAAGCGTCCTCTCCAGTGATGGCGCGACCGATGCTAAGTGTGTGAATCTCGTGCGTTCCCTCGTACGTGTAGACGGTCTCCAGGTTGCACAGATGCCGCATCACGTGGAACGCCCCCATGATGCCGTTTCCACCCAGGATAGACCTCGCGGTACGGGCCGCGTCGAGCGCCAAGGCGACGTTGTCGCGCTTGAGGTAGGACACCTGCACCGGCGTAAGCTTGCCCTGCTGCTTGAGCCGACCGAAGTGGTACGCGAGTAGCGTCCCCTTGCCGATCGCGTTGTGCATCTCGACGAGCTTGTGTTGTGTGAGCTGAAAACCAGCCAGGGGTCGGCCAAACTGTTTGCGCTCTTGCGAATACGAGAGCGCGCGCTCGTAGACCGACATGGCGGCGCCGAGCGCGCCCCAACCGATGCCGTAGCGAGCCTGCGTGAGACAGCCGAGCGGACCCTTGAGGCCGCGCACGTTGGGCAGGAGACTTTTGGCCGGCACCCGCACGTCGTCGAGCACGATCTCGCCGGTGATGGACGCGCGCAGGCTCAGCTTGCCGTGCAGCTCGGGCGTGTGGAAGCCAGGCATGCCGCGCTCGACGATGAACCCACGAATGGTGGGCTCGCTCTCGCCAAACGACTTGGTCTTGGCCCAGACCACGGCCAGGTGCGCGATGGGACTGTTGGTGATCCACATCTTTTGGCCGTTGAGGATGTAATCGCCGCCTGCCTCGGTCTGCACGGCGTGGGTGCCCATGCTGCCCGGGTCGCTGCCCGAGTTGGGCTCGGTGAGACCAAAGCAGCCGATGGCCTCGCCGCGCGCCATCTGGGGCAGCCAGCGCTCTTTTTGTTCGTCGCTGCCGTAGGTGTAGATGGGCCACATGGCGAGTGCGGTCTGCACCGAACAGAACGAGCGTATGCCGCTGTCGACCTTCTCGAGCTCGAGCATGCTGAGCCCGTACGCGACCGGGTTGAGACCGGCGCAGCCGTAGCCCTCGAGCGGAGCACCGAGCAGCCCCATGCGCGCAAACTCGGGGATGAGCTCCCGCGGGAACGTCGCCCGCTCGTAGTTGTCGGCGATGAGCGGCTGTACACGCTCGCGCGCGAAGTCGGCCGTGTTGTGCCAGATGAGCCGCTCGTCTTCGCTGAGCAGCGGTGCGATGTCGATGAGGTAGGGCGTTGCCACGCCCGGAGCATGCCCCGCCTGGCGTGGTCCCCGCAACGCCCCGCTTCGCGGAAGCGGGATCGGCTAAGACTTCGTCACATGGGAGAAGTGAAATAGAGCAGTCTGTTGCTCGCGGAGTTGATCGTGCAGACGAACGAGTTGGGTGCCGTCCACTCGGTCACGTCACAGCTGGGCGGCGTCATTCCGCCGAGGTCACTGTCGCGGATGCGGTAGACGAAGCGTGCCGGGCGGCCAACAGCAGGTTTGAACACGCACACCCAGTTCTTCCCGCTCGCGTCGAGGTCGGGCTGACACCAATCGCCCGTCACCGTCTCGGTCACCGTCGGTCCGCTCGCCTCGGTGGGTTCGCGCGGGATCAAGATCGTAATCGTGGCGGCTTGCACGTCCGGCAAGCTCGAAGTCGGCAGGCATGTCCTCGATGTAGCGGTTCGGATAGTGGTTCTCGCTGTTCAGAAACATGTCGAGCCCTCTGACAATGATCGTGTCTGGATTGAGCGCGCCATACGCGTCGACCAGGCGCGTGCCGACCTCGGCCACCTTGCACAGCCCTAGCGACAGGTAGTCGTCCCAGTCCGCGTTGGCGTTGCAGGCCAGGCGCAACACCAGCTGTCCCCTGACGAAGTCCATCAAAGCCTGTGCTTCGGGGCTGCCGTCGAGGAAAGCAATGGGATTGAGTGCGGCCTGCAAGACGGCGATCGCCCCATCGGGCGTCTCACATGCATCGCGCCCGGCATCGATTACGACCTTGCCGGCCCGGTTGATCATGTTGTGGCGGCCGACGTGCTTCCACGCGCCGCCCGGTGCAAGACAGGGCATCGGGTCTTCACCGTTGACCCAGCGCGACGTCACCGTGGCGAGGCTGGTCCCGTCACGCAGCGTCGTACCATTGTACAAGTTCTGGAAGTCGGTAAGGCCGGGCCGCGGCGAGCCTAAGGTCACCACACCGCGCACGTTGCACCCGTCGTTGACGAGGCGCTCCGCAAGGATCGTCGCGACCGCGCCGCCCAGGCTATGACCGGCGATCCACAGCGGGGCCTGGGCACCGTCTACTACAGGGGGACAGACCTGGAGCATGGTCGAGCGCAACCCTTGATAGATTGTCTCGGCGTAATTCTGAAAGCCATTGTGCAGCGTGGCCTTGGACGGCCCCCCAAGATCAGACGGCAGAGTCGGGGCAGAAAACAGATCGGTGAGGTAGTCGCCGCGAATGTTCGAGCCACGCACGACCAGGAAACCCATCTTGCCGTGGAGCGTGGAGCCCCACATTGCGTCGGCCCCGCCCACACCTAGCTCACCAGACTGATGGTGCACGGACTTGAGCCCCATGAACCCGCGCGGGATCGCGCGCTCCTGAAAGGTCTGATCGCCCGCGTAGACCCACGAGGAGAGAAGGCCCATGAGCTGCTGCGCGCGCATGTAGTCGCTGTTGGGGTCGGACGAGGGGTGGAGCGCGGCGGTGTTCCAATCGAGTCTCTCTGCATCGGGGGGCGGCCCGGCGGGCATGGTGGCCGCGAGCTCTGCGACCTCTTCTGGCGAGTCGTCGACGGCGCACCCCGCGGCCACGCTCATCAGTGTCAGAGACAGCAAAGTCAGAGTGAAACGTTTCACGCAAAGCCACCTTTCGTTCGCCCGTGCCTGGGCGCATGCGGACCTGACGTCAGCCCAACGATTTGGGGTGACGCTCGCTGAAACGGCTCGCGTAGCGGCTCACGGCGGCGACAGAGGTCGCGCTGTCGCTGCGTTCGCTGTGTTTCGTATGGAAGATTTGACGCGCGTTCCGCGACGGGCAAGCGCATCTCGGCCCGTTCACCCTCGAGGGTGACCAACGCCGTTCAGAGACCGATCAAGGGCGGCCTCACGAACGTGATGACGCGAGCTGGAACGATCGCTGGCCTGCGCCTCTCGTGGAGCGCGGACGATGGCTGCCTCAGCCCTTGGAGAGCACGCGGGCGTGATGTGTCAGGTGGTCGTCGATGAACGACGCGATGAAATAGTAGCTGTGATCGTAGCCATCGTGCATCCGCAAGCTCAGGTGCTGACCGCTCGCGGCACACGCCGCCTGCAGCAGCTCGGGCTTGAGCTGTTGCTCGAGGAACTTGTCGCTGGTGCCCTGATCGACGAGCAGCGTGCCGGGGTGCTGATGCGTCTTGAGCAGCTCCACCGTGTCGTACGCCCCCCAGCGCGTGCGGTCGTCGCCGAGGTAGCGGGAAAAGGCCTTGGTGCCCCACGGGACCTGGCTCGGCGCGACGATGGGCGCGAACGCCGAGACGCTCTGGTAGAGCGCAGGCTCGCGCAGCGCGATGCTGAGTGCGCCGTGGCCACCCATCGAGTGACCAAAGATGCCGCGTGCATCTTCGCGCACCGGGAAGTTGGCCTCGACCAGCTCGCGCAGCTCGCGCGTCACGTAGCTGTGCATGTTGTACGTGCCCGACCACGGGCTCTCGGTGGCGTCGACGTAGAAGCCCGCGCCTTGCCCAAAGTCCCAGTCGGCATCGTCACCCGGGTAGCGGGTCGCGCGCGGGCTGGTGTCGCAGGTGACCAGCGCGAGGCCCAGCGCCGCCGCTCGCTTCTGCGCGCCGGCCTTGATGGCAAAGGTCTCTTCGCTGCACGTGAGACCGGCCAAGAAGTACAGCACCGGCACGCGTCCACCCGAGAACGCTGCGGGGGGCAGGTACACACCAAAGCGCATCGCGCCGCCACACGCGGTGCTGACGTGCTCGTAGAACCCTTGCCTGCCTCGAAAGGCGTGTTGTTCGCTGCGGACGGTGATGCCGGCACGCCCGAGCAGACCATCGACGAGGGGGGTGCCCATCAGAACTCCACCACGGTGCGGATGGACTTGCCTTCGTGCATGAGATCGAACGCCTCGTTGATGCGCTCGAGCGGCAGCTTGTGGGTGATGAGGCTGTCGATGTCGATCTTTTTGTCCATGTACCAGTCGACGATCTTGGGCACGTCGGTGCGGCCGCGTGCACCGCCGAACGCAGAGCCCTTCCACACGCGACCCGTGACGAGCTGGAACGGACGCGTGGAGATCTCTTGCCCCGCACCGGCCACGCCGATGACGACGCTGACACCCCAGCCACGATGACAACACTCGAGCGCCTGACGCATGAGCTGCGTGTTGCCCACGCACTCGAAGCTGTAGTCGGCACCGCCCTTGGTGAGCTCGACCAGATGCGCCACCAGGTCGCCCTGCAGCGCCTTGGGATTGACGAAGTGGGTGAGCCCGAACTTGCGCGCCATCGCCTCGCGGTCCGGGTTGATGTCGACGCCGATGATCATGTCCGCGCCTGCGATGCGTGCGCCCTGGATGACGTT
>JBEGTL010000162.1:0-14474 GCA_041179425.1 Pseudomonadota bacterium
TCGAGCTCGCGCCGCTGTGCCGCCTCGACGCCGAGGCCTACGTTCCCCGGGATGGCGGTGTGCTCGCTGAGCGTGACGATCGAGTCGGGCGACCCGGGCGGACGGTTGACGTCGATGACGAGCCGCGAGTAGGTCTGCTCGATGAGCACGGCGTCGAGACGTTTGCTCAGCGCGCGCGAGAGCCCCGCCGCGCCGATGTCCCAGGCGATGTGTCGCGTCAGCTCGCTCGGCTCGACCCCCAGGTCGCCGAGCCGCTTGGGCAGCGCGCGCCCCGCGTGATCGCAGGTGAGGATGAACGGCGAGCGCCCCCGCGCACCGACGACCCGAAAGGGAGGCGGGTCTGTCTCGTCGAGCAACACGTCCGCAGCCACGGGGCCCCCTCTCGCGCCGAGTCGACGCCAAAAAAGGACCTGTAGCGCACCCGCGTCTCCCGTGCGCGGAAGAACCTCCGCGGCTTACGTCTCGAGCTGGCTCCAGTTGGGCTGCTTGCGGCCGTGGCGATTGATGCGGGCGGGCTGGCGCAGGCAGCCGAGGCCCAGTAGCAGCGACTGCAGTGCGCCCCAACGTGCGAGTGCGGCCGCCGGTGCGAGGGGGCTGTGCACCCGTTCTTCGACCGTGCGCAAACACTCGGCGCGCGCGTGCTCGAAGACATCGTAGTAGCGCGCGATGACGCCCTCCGGGTGCACGCGGGCGCGGGTGCGCTCGTGCGCTTGCGCGGCGAGGGCGGCGCGCTCGCGCGGGTCGTGGAGCAGGCGCACCACCGTCGCACCAAACTCTTCGTCGCGCGCGGGCTGATCGGGACCGGGCCGCACCAGCGCGCCCGTCACGCCGTGCTCGACCTGATCGGACACGCCCATGTCGTCGGCAAAGGCCACGGCAGGCAGCGAGCACCACAGTGCCTCGCTGACCACTTGCCCGTAGGTCTCGGACAGCGAGGCGTACAAGAACAGGTCGGCCTCGCGGTAGAAGCGAGCCATCTCGGTCACCGGGAACTCACCCGGGAAGAAGGTGCGGTCTTGCACGCCGAGCGTCGCGGCCAGTGCCTTGAGGTTGTCGTGCTCGGGACCGTCGCCCACCAGCGTGAGGGTCGCGCGCGGGGCGTGGGGCAGCACGTGCTGGGCAAAGATGCGCAGCAGGCGGTCGACGCTCTTCTCACGCGTGTGTCGGCACACGACCAAGAGGCGCTGACTGCGCGCGGGCGTCTGCTCGAGCGCGATGAACGGATCGGGCCCGCGTGTCGCCGCAAAGATCTTGGGGTCGACGCTGCGCGGCACCACGTGGATGGGCGTCGTGACGCCGCGCTCGCGCCAGAACCGCGACAGGCCGTGGCTGAGCACGATGAGCCCGTCGCTCCGGTTGTACACCTGTGCCGCATGTCGCTCGAGCGAGGGGATGAGCCGCGTCTCGCACAGCTCGGTGACCGCCTTGTTGTTGGCCAAGAAGTCGGGCAGCACCAGGTTGTAGGCGCTGCGCAGGTGCAACGTGTTCACCGTGACGAAGGGCACGTGCTGGGTGGCGCGCAGCCACACGCCGAGCTCGGCCAGCTCGGAGCCGGTCTGGCCGAGCACGAGGTCGAAGCGTTGCGCGGCGACGCGGCGTAGGTCGTGTGCGTTGGGCAGCGGCATACGCAGACCCGGGTGGATGCGCAGCGGCAACGACTTGAGCAGCACGTAGCGCTCGGGCATGTCTTCGGGACGCGCGAGCGGATCGGTGGGACCCACCACGGTGACGTCGTGTCCGTGTGCGCGAAACTCTCGGTACAAGAACTGCGTCGCGAACGACGAGCCGTTGGCGTACGGGATGCGAACGTAGTCGTTGAGCATGCCGATGTGCCGGAGCCAGCCGCGTGTGCTTCTGGACTCGGCAACACGACGCTCGGGCGCTGCGATCTGGAGAGTCATGTCGCTGGCCAGTGCAGCCACGATGCCAAGCCTCAATTTTCCGTCAGATCCGTGGCGGGACACCAAACAGCACACGTCCTGTCGACGAAAGGGCACGCTCGCGTCCAAAAGCGTGCTGATTCGTCCACATGTCCTGGGCCGTGCACGAACGGAGTGTGAACCCGCCGAAAAACCGTGCGGATTTGTCTACAGCCCCTGGGCCGTGCGCGACCGGAGGTGTGAAGTGCGGCGTGAACTTGGCGAGTCGCTGCGACGACGACACGACGAAACGGCTGCATTCGTGGCGATCGCACGCCGTACGCACGCTGGGCGCGGTTCGTGCTCAGGGCGGGGCCACGATGAAGATCCTCGATCTGTGCGAGTTCTATTCGACCCGTGGCGGTGGCGTGCGCTCGTACCTCACCCGTATGGCCGGCGCCGCGAGTAAGGCTGGTCACCAACTCGTGGTGGTTGCACCGGGTGCACACGACGAGGAGATCACGAGTGAAGACGGCAGCCGCGTGGTGCACTACCGCGGTCCGCGTATGCCTTACGACCCCACCTACCACGCGCCGCTGCGCGTCGATCGGATGCGTCAGATCGTGGCGCGCGAGCGACCGGACGTGTTGCAGGTGTCGAGTCCGTTCTTGCCCGCGCTGGTGGCGCGCAGCATCCCGCGCGGTCCCGCGGCTCCGCGCCTCGTCACGTACGTGCACCACTCCGATCCCATCGGCTGTTACCTCGCGCCGCTCGCGCGGCGGCGCCTGCCTGCTTCGTTGCGTGGGCCGGCGCTCGCGCCTGCGTGGGCCTACCTGCGTGGACTGACGCGCGCGGTCGACGCCACCATCACGGCCGGCGCATGGCTGTCTGCGCAGCTCGAGGAGCACGGCTGCGAGCGTGTCCACACGGTGCCCTTCGGCATCGCACACGACTTCTTTTCGCCCGCCAACGCGAGCCTGTCGTTGCGCAAGAAGCTACTCGGCGACCTGCACGGTCGGCCCGACGCCAAGCTCCTCTTGATCACGGGCCGACTCGCGGTCGACAAGCGGCCCGACTTGCTCGTCGACGCCGCCCACGAGCTCGCGCGCACCTTCCCGGTGGCGCTGGTGGTGCTCGGCGATGGTCCCGAGCGCGAGCGTCTGATGGCGCGCGCCAAGGGGCTTCCGTCGGCCACCTTCTTGCCGTTTCTGCACGACCGTCGCGAGTACGCGAGCATGCTCGCCAGCGTCGACCTGCTGCTGCACGGCTCCGTGTGTGAGACGTTCGGCTTCGTCATCGCCGAGACGTTGGCGTCGGGGACGCCCGCGGTGGTGCCCAACGCGGGCGCCGCGCCGCACATGGTGTCGTCGGGGTGCGCCCAGGTGTACGACGTCGATGCGGCCGCGAGCGACATCGCCACGGCAGCCCGCCACATGTTGGCAGAGGACCGCGACGTGGTGAGGCAGCGCGCCGTCGAGCGCTCGCGCGTGCACCCCACCATGGACAACCACTTCGAGCAGCTGTTCGCGCTGTACGCCGACAAGCTCGGTGCGGCGCAGTCAGCGGTCAGTTCGAGCGCAGGTACTCGAGCGGCGTTTGTCCCGTCCAACGCTTGAAGGCGCGGTGAAACGCACTCGGCTCCGAGAACCCGACGCGCTCGGCAATGGCCTTGATCGAGCCGTTGCGGCGCAGCTCTTCGCAAGAGAGCCGACAGCGCGCCTCGTCTAGCAGCGAGGTCAACGAGACGCCCTCGGCGGCGAGCCTGCGCCGCAGCGAGCGCGGCGTGATGCCGAGCGCGCGTGCGAGCTTGCCGATGTCGACCACCGCCAGCGTGGACTCGTAGCGCAAGAGCTCGCGGATGCGGTCGGACACCGAGCGGGGCTCGTCGATGTCCTGGTACATGCGCTCTGCCATCTCGCGCAGCGCGGTGTTGACGGTGGCGTCGGCGTGGAGCTGGGTGGCGTCGAGCACGCTGCGCGGGAAGATCAGGCCGCTGTGCTGCTGCTCGTAGTACGCGGGGCAGTCGAACACGCGGTCGTAGCGGTGTGCGTAGTCGGGCCGCGCGTGCTCGAACAACACGGCGCTCGGATGCAGCGTGGCGTTGGCCACGAAGTGATTGGCGATGCGCTGCGCCATCACCAGCACGTACTCGGCTGCAAAGCGGCTGGTGTCGCCGAGCGGCACGGGGCAGTGGTAGGTGAACCTGGCCTGCTCGCCCTCTTCGCTGAGCGTGTAACAGACGCTGTCTGCGAGCAGCGGTGAGTAGCGCTCGAACACGGCAAACGCGTCGCGAGGTGTGCGGCACGACACCATCAGGTGCCCCAGGATCTGCAGCATGCTCTCGGGCGCGTGGATGCCCATCGACAGCCCGAGGCCCGGGTCGCCGCTCAGCCCGATCGCGCGCTCGATGACGCGGTCGAGCTCCGCAAACGAGATGCGTGAGCGCAGGTCGGCCAGCTGCTCTTCGCGCAGGTCGAGCCCGAGCAGGGTCTCGGCCGGGTCGATGCCGTGTCGCTGGAGCTCGGCGAGGATGCCGCGCACGATGATAACGGAGACGAACATGAGGGTAAGGACGGCAAGATAGTCATTGCAGGCGACCCTGCGTCAAGGCCCGTGCGCAAGCCCCCCAGCCCCCCGCCGATTCCGCTATCTTGCCCAGATGGGCAAGACCGTGTCGGACAAGGCGCGCGCAGCGCTCGCGGAGAAGAAGGGGGCGAGCACCCTGCAGCTGCTGTTCAAGTGCGCACGGCGGGCCAACGAGCGCGCCATCGACCGCGTGAACCAGGGGCTCGCGGTACCCGTGCTCAAGGGCGCCCACACCAGCTTGTTGCCGCACCTCTCGTTCGACGGCGTGCGGGTGGTGGAGCTGGCCAAGCGCCTGGAGATCACGAAGCAGGCGGTGAGTCAGACGCTTGCCGAGATGGTCGACGAGGGCATCGTCGAGCTGCTCGCCGATCCGTCCGATGGCCGCGCCAAGCTCGCGCGGCTCACGCCCAAGGGAGCCGCCGCCATCGCGCACGGCTTGTCGGTGCTGGGTGGGCTCGAGCGTGAGCTGGCTCGTACCGTGGGCGACGCTGACATGCGCGCGCTCCACCAGATCCTGACCAAGCTAGAGCGCGCATTGGACTGACCCGTGCTCCCCGAAGGGGGACCGCGGTGGCAGCGGGCCGCGCACGATTGGCCAGACCTGTCCCCTGGTTCGGCGATCTTCGCTACGGCGCGAGACGCAGCACGGCTTCTGCGCGGGCCACGCGCGCCAGCACCACCTCGGTCTGCGCGCGCCGCAGCTGTGCGCGTGCCTGCTGCACCTGGTCGAACTGCATGGCGCCCAGCTCGTAGCCGGCCTCCACGTCGGCGACTCGTGTGCTGCACACCTCGAGCAGCAGCTCGGCCGTGTGCTGCCGCTTCTCGGCGTGCTCGGCGTCGAGGCGTGCGCGCTTGTGCTCGTGCTCGCGTTCGCTCTCGGTGCTCTCGAGCCGCAGGCGCAGCTCGTCGGCCTGCGCCTCGGTCGCGTCGGCGGCAGCCTTGTTGCCCCCGCCGTCCCAGAGCGGAATGGTCATCGCGAGCCCAACGATGTAGTTTGGAAAGGCTCGCGTCGTCTGTCTGGGTGCGATCTGGACCCCGATACCAGCAGCGGCATTTGCACTGAGCACCGGCAAACCCTCCTTCCGGTGCATGCGCGCGGTTGCTTCGAGTGCCGCGCGTTGGTGGACCAGCACACGCAGCGCCGGGTCGGCGCTCGGCTGCACGGGAGCGGCCACGATGCTGGCGACGTCGAGAACACTCAGGTCGGGCTCCGCGGTGGTCGAGAGCGTCGCACCCACAGCCTGTTCGAGCATGAGGCGAGCGCCATCGAGATCACCTAGCGATCGCTCCAGCTCGAGCTCAGTCAACAACCGGTCGGCTTCGACCGGGGCAAGCTCTGCGCGTGGCCGTGCTCCCTCCTGCACCAGCGCGGCCACACGCGCGCTGCGCCGCGCGCCGTCCTCCGAGGACGTCGTCGTGAGCTGGGTCATCTGGTGCGCGCTCAGCCAGGTGAGATAGGCGATGCGCACGCCGGCGACGACCTGCGCCTTCGTGAGGTCGCGCTCGGCCTTCGTAGACTCCAGCTTCGCGCGGCTGGCGGCGACTGCGGCCTGCGTGCGCCCGAAGTCGTACAGATTGGCGCCCAGAGCGAGACTCGCGGTGCTGCGCCACTGTGGCGTGAGGGCGCTGGCCGTGTTCTTTTTGGTGAGCGCGTTGACGCCCTGCACGAGCACATAGTCGTCAGGGTCGAGGACGACCACGCCGTTCTCCCTATGAAACTGGTTCTGCACCTTCACGAGCCTTCGGCCTGGCCCGAGGTTGCTGTCCACGTTGACGCCAACGCGCGGCATGTACGCGCTCTCTGCCTCGCGCACCGTCGCTGCCGCGGCGCGCTCACGGGCCGCGCCCACTTGCAAGAGCGCGTGGTGCTCCAGCGCGCGCTGCTCGAGATCTTGGAGCGGCACCACCTCTGCCGCCGCAACACTCGTCAGTCCCCACGACAGTACAACTGCGGCGACGACGCTTCTACTCTCGCGCATCTCTCACTCCCGTCGCAGCGCTTCGATTGGGTCGAGGTCGGCCGCGCGCTTGGCAGGGATGTAGCCGAACAGCGTGCCGACGACGATGCCGAACGCCGCCGAGAAGATCACGACGTCCGGCTGCGTGGCGTGGAGCCAGCCCATCCGACTGCCCACGAACTCCGAGATGCCCACGCCGATGCCCACGCCCGCGCCCACGCCGATGCCGGCGAGCACCAGCGCCTCGGCCAAGAACTGCCGCAAGATCTGCTCGGGCGAGGCCCCCAGCGCCGCGCGGATGCCGATCTCGTGCGTGCGCTCGGCCACCGACACGAGCTGGATGTTCATGATGCCGATGCCGCCGACGAGCAGCGACACGGCCGCGATGCCGCCGAGCAGGCCCGTCAAGATGCCGCCGATCTGCTGGGCGACCTTGGTCACCTCGTCGGGACTCTGGATGTTGTAGTTGTCGCCCGCGCCATCGCGCACGTTGCGCACGCGGCGCAGGATGCTGTTGATCTCTTGTTTGGCGGCGAAGTGATGCTCGAGCGACTTGGGTCGCACCTCGATCACCGAGTAGCTGTCGGAGCCGAGGCTGTTCTCGAAGGTGCTCAAGGGCATCACCAGTCGGTCGTCGAGGTCGCTGCCGCTGATGGCGGCGCCGCGCTGTGCGAACACGCCGATCACGCGGCACGGCAGCGAGCCACCGACCGTGACCGTGGCGCCGAGCGGCTCGCCGGTGGGGAACAGCGTCTTGACCACGGTGGTACCGAGGATGCAGACCTTGTTGCGCTCGCGCTGGTCGCGCTCGTCGAACGAGCCACCCCGCGAGATGGGCTCGTCGCGCACGAGTCGATAGCCGGCGGTGGTGCCGCGCACCACCGTGCGTGCGTTGCGGCCCTCGTGCTCCACGCTGTACATGCGGTCGATCAGCGGGACCACGGCGTCGAGGGTGGTCGCCTCGCGCGTCAGCGCGTTGACGTCGGCGTACGTGAGCGGACGCGGCGTCAGCTCCCCGGCGGCGGTCTGCCGCCGGATCCGCAACAGGTTGCTGCCCAGCGTCTCGAACTGCGAGACCACCGAGCCTCGTGCGCCGCGCCCAAAGCTGACCATGGCGATGAACGAACACACGCCGATGGCGAGGCCCAGGGCCGTCAGCGCGCTGCGCCCGGGGTTACGCAGCGGCACCTGCAGCGCCATGCGCACCGAGTCGGGAATACTAAGGCGCATGCATGACCTCCTCGCGCGAGACGATCAGCCCATCGCGCACGTAGATGGTGCGGTGGGCCGCCTGCGCCACGTCGTCGTCGTGGGTGACCAGCAACATGGTGAGTCCGGTCTCGTCGTGGAGCTCGCGGAGCAGCGCGAGCACCTCGATGCCGGTCGGCGTGTCGAGTGCACCGGTGGGCTCGTCGGCGAGCAGCACGGTGGGTTTGTTCACGAGCGAGCGCGCGATCGCCACGCGCTGACGCTGCCCGCCCGACAGCTCGCTCGGCCGGTGCAGCACGCGCTCTTTGAGGCCGACCCGCTCGATCAACACCTGCGCGCGCGCCTCGCGCTCTTCGCGACTCACGCCGGCGTAGAACAGCGGCATGGCCACGTTCTCGAGCACGGTGCTGTCACTCAGCAGGTGAAACGACTGAAAGATGAAGCCGAGGTAGTGCAGCCGCACCCAGGCCTGCTCGGAGCGCGACAGCTTGGACACGTCGCGCCCGCCCAGCAGGTACGTGCCGCGGGTAGGGCGGTCGAGACAGCCGAGGATGTTGAGCAGCGTGCTCTTGCCAGAGCCGCTGGGGCCCATCAACGCGACGATCTCGCCTCGCTCGATGGCGAAGTCCACGCCCTTGAGCACGGGCACGCTGGTGTCGCCCGCACCGTACTCCTTGTGCATGCCGCGGATCTCGATGACCGACTTCGGCATGTCTTACTTCTTGTCGCCGAGCGTGACGCGTGGACCCCGCGAGCCCTGATCTGCGCGCACGAAGCCGATGGCCAGCGCGTCGCCGGGGCTGATCGTCTTGCCGTCGATGGGCTCGATCGCGGTGTACAGACCGTCGGAGATGCCCGCGCGCACGGAGATGGCTTCGAGCTGGTCGGGCCCCACCCGACGAAACACACGCGAGCGCAGCGGCGCCGGCTCGACGTCTTCGGGCACGAAGCGCAGCGCGGCCTCGTGCACCGACAGGGTCTGCTTCACCTGCCTGATCTCCATCTGCACGCGCGCCGTCATGCCGATCTTGAGCAGCTGCTCGGCGTTGTCGACCAGCAGCGTGACCGGGTAGAGCACCGCGCCCAGCTCGAGCTCCGGCTCGGGCGACAGGCGCTCGACCTTGGCCGGGAAGCTCTTGCCCTCGAGTGCCGGCACCGTGATCTGCGCGACTTGGCCCACACGCAAGAGCGCGATGTCGGTCTCGTTGACCTTGGCGTCGACGCGCATGAGCTCGAGCGGATCGCCGATCACGAACAGCGGCCCTGCCTCGGGCGCGACGGCGGCGCCCACGCGCTCGGGCGCGCGCAGCACGACGCCGGGTGTGCTCGCCGTGATCTGGCTGAGGCTCTGGCTGAGCTGCGCCGAGGCCACGCCCTCCCCGGCGACACGTTTGCCAGCGCGTGTCGCCTCGAGGGCCGCGCGCGCGCGCAAAAGCTCGGTCTCGGCGGTCGCCACGTCGTTGGTGCTGCTGAGTCCCTTTTCGTGGAGGCGCTTGACGCGCTCGAGCGCGCGCTCCGCAGCGGTCGACGCAGTCTCGGCCTCGCGCACGGTGGAGAGGGCCGCCAGCTCGCTTGCCTGGGCGCTGCGCACGGCCAGCTTGGCCGCGCGCGCGTCGAGCACGGCCAGCAGCTGGCCGCTCACCACGACGTCGCCGGTGCGCACGTTGATGGAGATCAGCTGTCCCTCGGTGGGCGCCGGAATCTCCACGCGTCGGCGCACGTCGAGCCTGCCTGCGGCCTCGATGCGCTGCACGATGTCGCGCCGGGCCGCGGGCTGCACCAGGTACAGCTCGACGGTCGGGGCAGGGCGCAAGAAGTACACGGCGGCACCTGCCAACAGGGCCAGCACGGCCCCAATCAGCAGCAATTTGGTCAGCCGGCTGCGCCCGGCGTTCTCTGGAATCTGCAGCTCGTCGTTGTTCAGTACGCTCGAGTTAGGCGCTGGCACTACTTGTTCGTACCACTGGCCGCGCGATCATGCCGCTAACCGGCGTTCACGCCCTCCCTTCCGCGTCTCGTTGCGGCGGCTCTTCGGGCTCGAGTGCGGGCTCGATCATGGACTCGAAGGCGCCGCCACGGTCTTCGAGGTCGACGACCAGGGTGTCTCCCCACGGGGTTCTGTGCGCAGGCGGGTCGGCCCGCGTCACCGCCAGCACCTCGGCGCGGGACTCGATCCAGTAACGGCGTGCCTCGGGCTGGCTCCAGGGCGTCACGGCGCACACCCGCAACAGCTCCCGCAGCTCCTCGGCCGAGCCGGGCCGTCCCTCCGCCGTCTTGGCCAGGCAGCGCAGGATGACCGCCTCGAGGTCGGCCGGGATGGCCTCGTCGAAGCGCGCGGGTCTTCCGCGCGCGAGCGACGACTGGAGGCGCGCGCTGGGCGGCTCGGGCGGGTCGCTCATGTGGCGGGCGATCACGCCGATCAACGTGCTGTCCTGGAAAACTTCCTCACCGGTCAGCATGAAGTAACCAACCGCACCGAGTGCGTAGAGGTCGGTCGATGCGGTGGCACCCCGTCCGAGCACGATCTCGGGCGCCATGTAGTGCGGCGTGCCGACGATCGAGCCGGCCATGGAGGCGGCCTCGTTGCCCTGCCGGTTGTCCTTCACCAGCCCGAAGTCGAGCACCTTGACGAAGTCGTGGATGCCTCCGCGCTCGCACACCATCACGTTGGCGGGCTTGATGTCGCGGTGGACCAGGCCTGCCGCGTGCGCCTCGGCCAGCGATGCGCACGCCTGCCGCAAGAGGTGCACGACCCGGCTCGGCGGCAGCGGTCCGGTCGCCTTGACCATCTGCTCGAGGTTGGCGCCGGGCAGGTACTCCATCGCGTAGTAGAAGACGCCGCGCGGAGCCCGTCCGTAGTCGTACACCGCGACCGTGTTGGGGTGCGTGAGCTGGCTGGTGGCCTTGACCTCGCGCTCGAAACGACTGATGGCGGCCTGCCCGACCGCGCGCGGCGAGATGACCTTGAGCGCCGTGGGCCGTCGCAACAGCGCGTGCTCGGCTTCGTACACGATGCCCATGCCGCCCTCGCCGAGCTTGCGGATCAGCCGGTACTGCCCGATCTGTTTGGCCGCCTGCACCTCGCCGCGCAGCCTGCCGGCCAGGTGCAGCATGCCCACCACCAGCATCGCCGCGATCGAGAGCAGCGCCCCAAAGCTGCCAATTACCGGCGAAAGCAGC
Source organism: Pseudomonadota bacterium (assembly GCA_041179425.1). GTDB lineage: Bacteria > Myxococcota_A > Polyangia > Polyangiales > DASUME01 > DASUME01. The sequence goes on from JBEGTL010000162.1 coordinate 10,793, forward strand.
CCTTTTTGCGCGCTCCCGGGGCGCCCCAAGAAGCGCATCTTCCAGCGCCGGGTGTGGAACTCGAACGCGAGGGTGTAGGCCGCCTCGAACTCGTCGTCGCGCCGCTTGGTCAGGCCGGGACGCGACTCGAACAACAACTCGCTCGCGCCCGCGGTGCTCTCGTCGACGACCACGACGTCCATCTGATCGAGGCGCTTGCCAAACACCTCGCGCACCAGCGGCGCGATCCGAAAGATCAAGATGGCGAGGCCGCGCCGCGGGCCGCGCGGGTCGCTGCTGGGCTTGCGCGGGCGTATCAAGGGTGCGTAGACCGCGATCGAGCGCACCTCCGGCGGGTCCTCGACCAGCTGAAACTGCGGCGAGACGGTCAGCTTGTTCTCGGACAGCGCACGCAGCGCGAGCTCGCGTCGTTTGGGCTCGAAGCTCAGGTCGAGCCCCACCACCGCGTCACTGCGCGGCGCGATGTAGAGCAGCACCAGGTGGCGCGGCCGGCGCGGCGAGGGCACCAGCTTGCCGTACGGACCGGGGTCTCCGATGAAGAAGTTGGCAAAGCCAACTTGTCGCGCCTCTCGCTCGAACACGTCGCGATCGGCGTCGAGCACCTCGGCCGCCCACTCCAGGTAGGCGATGCCGCGGTGGCGCGCGAGGGAGGCTCCGGTCAGGCCCACGAACTCGTCGTGGTCCACCGGGTCCGAGCCGTCGAACAGCGAGGGCATCAGGCGCAGCGTCTCGAGGGGCAGCTCGAGGCTCGCCCGCAGCGCCCCGCCCAGATCGCGCGCGCGCTGCTCGAACTCGACCCGGCGCAGGTCGGCCTCGTTGCGCCGGACCGCCCAGAACGACAGACCCGTCGCCAGTAGCCCGAGCACCAACACGAAGAACGCCGGCCGCTGGCCGTCCAGCGGTCGCACGCGCGCCCAGGTGTCTACGACTCGAGTTATCGACTTCACGGACCTCGCCGTCCTCCACTCGTTGCAGCGCCGCCCGAGGAGAGCGACGCCGCGCGCGCGAGCATGGCACGAAGGCTCCGCAGAGCGTACCCGCCGGCTCCCCGCGCCGTCAGTTGGCAGCGAGTGTGGGCACGTCTGGCGCCGCAGGCCATTCTTTGACGAGTGCGCTGCCCCGCTCGCGCCAGTAGCGGCGGGCATCTTGGGCCGACCACGAGCCGTGTGCGCGGCAGGCGCGCAGCTCGCCGGCAAGCTCCGACATGCTGAGCGGACGCTCCAGCGGTTCGCGCGCGAGGCAGCGCATGATGATGCGCTCGAGGTCGACCGGGAGATCGCTGCGCAGCTGCGAGGGCGGCTTGACCTTGGCGCTGACCTGCAGCGCGGCTAGCGGGTGCGTCGCTTCGAAGATGGTGTGGCCCGTGGCCAGCCAATAGAGCACCGCCCCGACCGCGTAGATGTCGCTCTGCGCGTTGGCGGTGGTGGGCTCGCGCAGCACCTCGGGCGCCATGAACTGTGGGGTGCCGACCAAGACGTGCGCCGCGGAGACCTGGGGGCCGAGCAGGCTCTTGACGAGCCCGAAGTCGAGCACCTTGATCGAGTCGGGCAGCCCGCCGCGCTCACACACGAGGATGTTGGCCGGCTTGATGTCGCGGTGGATCAGCGACTTGTCGTGCGCCTCGGCGAGTGAGCCGCAGATCTGCACCGCGAAGTGGATGACGCGGCCGGGCGGCAACGGCCCGTCGACGCGCACCAGGTGGTCGAGGTCGACGCCGTCGATGTACTCCATCGCGTAGTAGAAGACGCCCTCCTCGGTGCGTCCGTAGTCGTAGATGACCACGGTGTTGGGGTGGCTCAGCTGGCTGGTGAGCTGCACCTCGCGCTCGAAGCGCAGCAGCGCCTCGGCGGTGACGATCGGGTCGGTGGCGGGCACGTTCATCAGCTTGACCGCCGTGGGCCGGCGCAGCAGCGAGTGGCGAGCTTCGTAGACGGTGCCCATGCCGCCGCGCCCTAGCTCGCGCACCAGCGTGTACTGACCGAGCTGCTTGGCGTGCGCGATCTGGGTCTTGGCGCGCGCGTACATGCGGCTGCTCCCGCCGAGGGCGATCAGCGCAAGGGCCATCAGCACGTACAGCGCGAACAGCGCGTGGCGCAGCGAGTCGTTGGAGGCAAACGCCTCGTCGGCGTCGATTTCTACGGCGACCCCCAAGTCGTACTGCGGCAGCCAGCGCCAGGCGCCCACCACCAGCACGCCGCGGTAGTCGCGGTAGCCGTCGACGTCGATGCCGTCGTGTCCGGAGGTTGCCTCCGCAGCCATCTTGGTGAGGGGCTGCTGCGCGCGCGGCAACGTGGGTCGGTAGCCCGCGGCCACGCGTCCGCCCGGATCGCGCAGCTCGACGTGGGCTCGGCCGTCGCGATGGACCAGCAGGTCGGCGGCTTGTAGCTCGGGTTCGAAGCGGCTCCTCGACAGCATCACCCCCTGCCGGTCGAACGCGTACGCCTCGCCGGTGCGACCGATGCGAGAGAGCACCGGCAGCCGTGTGAGGACCGCTGCGAAGCGCTCGCCCACCGAGAGGGCGGACGGCTCTGGTTTGTGCGCGAGCAGATCGTCGCTGCCTCCGAGCAGCGCGTTGGCGAGCTCGATCTCTGCGGACAGCACGAGCTTGAGCTCGTCGGCGACGCTGCGTTCGATCTCACCGTGCAGCACATAGCTCGTGTAGAGCGCGAGACCTGCCAGTAGGAGCAGCCCTAGCCAGATTGGAAAACGCTCCCACATGCGGAGGCGGCTCTCGGGCACGACCGATGCATCGCGCGATGCATCGGTCGCAGCGCGTACCGTCTGTGGTGACAGGCTCTTACGTTTTTGAACTCGCTCGCTGCGCACGGCTCCTATAATGAGCCCGTGCCCCGCCCGGCGAGCAAGCGAGTTGCTTTCGAAACTGCGCGTCTGAGTCTCGCCCGTCACAAGCTGGGAGGAGACGACTGCCGTTCGGCCGCATCTGCCCACGCGTGTTTGGTGAGCGCCGTCGCGCTTAAAGTCGAGCGCGTCAGCATCTGGCGCTTTGGCCCAGGTCAGCAGTCGATCCGCAACGAGTGCCTGTACACGCGATCTACCGGTGCGTTCAGCGACGGCGGTGAGGTGCTCTCGGCGCGCGACTTCCCCAGCTACTTTGCGGCGCTACGTGAGCGTCGCGCGATCGTGGCCAGCGATGCCCGTCACCATCGGTCCACGGCCGAGCTCTACGAGTCGTACCTCGGGCCGCGCAACATCGGCTCGCTGCTCGACGCGCCCGTGTTCCTCGACGGCGAGGTCGTGGGTGTGGTCTGCCACGAGCACGTCGGTCCGCCGCGCGAGTTCGAGCAGCACGAGGTCGACTTCGCGAGCTCGGTCGCCGACATGGTGGCGATGGTCGACGAACAGTCGCAGCGCCTGGCCCTCGAGATCGAGCTGCGCGAGCAAGACCTGTTGCGGCAGCAGCTCGCCAAGCTCGAGGCGGTAGGGCGCTTGGCGCGCGCTTCTGCGCACGACTTCAACAACGCGCTGTCCACCATCATGATGGCGGCCGAGCCCCTTGCCACGCACGTGGACCCCGACGTCGCCGACCGGGGCAGCATCGTGCTCGACGCAACCGAGCTAGGCGCGCGCATCGCCAAAGACCTCCTGGTGCTGGGCCGCGATGCACCCATGGACGCCGCCCCGGTGCGCCTGGACGGCTCGGTCGAGGCGCTGCTGCCTTTGT
>JBEGTL010000163.1:0-14471 GCA_041179425.1 Pseudomonadota bacterium
GCAGAATCAAGCCACACTCGATGAGGCGTACGCCGCCCATCCCGAGCGCTTTGTGCACGGTCGGCCCGTCGCTCGCAGGCCGCCGACCGAGGTCTGGATCGCTACGGCCGCTCGACGTCCGCCAGGCGCGCGCTGTCTCTTACGCGATCTCCGACCACGAGTGTTGCTGTGTATCCGCTGTCGAGCTCGACCCGTGAGGTCTGCGGCGGCAAGGACGTTCGGGGGGGGCGCGAACCTGGTCGGTCAGTACGTGAACGCAGGTGTCGTCGACGAGCTCGTACTCTTCGTGGCGCCACGCTCTCCGTGCGCCTGCCGTGTCTGTTCGGCCCGGGTCGCGCTCACTTGCGCGAGAGTCCTTGGTCGTCGCCTGAACTGAGGCTGCGCTTCGGGTGCCGGTGGTAGCGCTCGATCTGCTCGACGATGCGCACGCTGGCGAACCGTTTTTGCACTGCCAACAGGTCGCTCAGTACCTCGGCCGGGTCGAGCTCGCACGCCGCACAAACGGCCGAAAACCCGCTCGGGGTATGGGCCACGGCGGGCGCACGCGCGACCCAGCGAAACGTAGTGACGATGCCCCGGACAAAGGCGTTCGTGGTGAACACGTGCGTCAGCGCGTCGCCTGGCCCTCGGCTGAAGGTCTCGGTGAGCAGCCTGCGCTGCGCGGCGTCGGGGCCTCCCCCATCCGTCGCGACGAATACGCTGAGGGCACCCTTGGCTGTAGACATGGCTCGGCCCACCTGGTCGACGTAGGCCTTCCATTCCGCCACATCGGGTGCCGCGCTGGTGTGGAGCAGAACCAAGTAGTCGGGCCCTTTTCCTGACCCTTGCTGAAAAGCGAGCGTTCTCATGGCTCTCTCGGTGCTGCCTGAGCACTCGACGGTACACCGCCGCGCAGCTTCTCTGCGATTTATTAGGGCGACGGCGCCGACAACAGAAGTGTGCGAGCTTGGCAAATGCCTTGGGGCTGGCACCGACGGCCTCCTGCAAGACGCGACGCGGGTGCCGGTTTCTTCAGTCGATGGCGGGACAGTGCGCAGCCGTCCGTCGGCAAAGAACTTCCGCCACGACTGCCGGTCGGCACTCGCACAACTCGCCCTTTTCAGAGTCGCCTGTTCGAGTCCTGGCCACGACGAGCAAGCGACGCGGTCGGCGCGAATCCGATCGCGCCAACGGCTCCGCGCGATGCGACACGAACCACTGCGTCGCAATCAGATGCAGTCGTAGACGATGTTGCACGAGGCGCTGGTCGCGTTCACGAACACGCCGGTCAGGCGAAGCTCACAACCGAATGCGACCGGGAGACGGCACGCTCCTGTGTCCCCGTCGGCTACGTGGAAGGTGCCTTCCCGCCGAGTGGCCGCAAAAAGGACGGTCTACCGCACTGTCGCGCGCGTATGCGCCCGGCGTCGTGCCCACGATGCGCCGGAAATGCCGGTTGAGCTGGCTCTGGTCGTAGAGCCCCACGCGCGGCGCGATCTCGCTCGGCCTGACGCCCGCCGCGAGCAGTTCCTTCGCGCGCGTGATCCGCAGCCTCGTGAGGTAGGCATGCGGAGGTAGGCCGACCTGCGCTCGGAACGCGCGGCACAAGTGAAACTTGTCGGCGCTCGCGTGGTCCGCCAGAGCGTCGAGCGTCACCTCCTCGTCGAGGCGCTCCCGAAGGAGCTCGATCGCGCGGCGCACAGGGCGCGTGTGCTCGCACTTCGCCCCGTCTAGCGCGGCGAATGCGGAGATCGCCTCGGCGACGGCGACCTCGAGGGCGAGCCGACCGGCGCCTGCCTGCACGGCGTCGTGAAGGCGTTGGAAGGCGGCGCCGCGTGCATCTCCGGCGGCGAGATGAGGATGGATGCGAGCCTTGCCGATCACCGCCTCTACGTCACGCGCCGGGAGGGCGAGGATCTGACGCGTGGACGGGCCGTCGCGCGCGAGATCGCGCACGACGTCACCAGGCTCCTGGATCCGCAGCGAGCCAGGGCCGCTCGGCCAGACCTTTCCGCGGGTGAAGAACGACGAGCGACCCGCCTCGATGCGGGTCATGCCGGCAAGCTTAAGCGTGAGTCGATTTTTAATCGAGTAAAACTTTTGTCTCGGTGTATACTTGTTCTGTGGCCGAGCTCCGTGAAAGCAAGAAGCGCGAAACCAGGCAGCGGCTCTCCGACATCGCGACGGCGATGTTCTTCGCTCGCGGCTTCGAGGCAGTGACCATCGAGGAGATTGCGGCCGCCGCCAAGGTCTCCAAGCCGACGGTCTTCAACTACTTCGGGCGTAAGGAGAGTCTGTTCCTCGATCGCGAGGACGACGTGATGCTGCTCTTGCGCGAGGCTCTCGGCGCGCGGCCGAAAGGGCAGTCGCCGGTCGACGCTCTCCGTCTCCTGGTCGACAGGCTGTGCGAGCAGAGGCATCCCTTTGCGCGCATCGACAGCGAGACGGTGGGCTGGTGGCGTGTCGTGTTCGCGAGCCCATCGCTCCAGGCTCGCTTGCGTGAGCTCGGTGACGAGGCGATCGCTGGACTCTCGCTCGAGCTCGCCGGTCCGAAAGCAGACCCCGTCGCGAAGCTTGTGGCTGGTATGGTGGTGCTGACGTGGCGCACAGCGTACACCGAAGCGATCCGCGTGTTCGAGCGTGGAGGCTCCGCGAAGAAGGTGAACGCTGCGTTCCTCGCGCTGATCGATCGAGGCTTCGCGGCCACGAAGGCGCTGGAGACGAGCGCGAGCAAAGCGTCCGCGCGCGGATGAACGCTACAGATTCCTTCGGATTCTCCTTCCCGTCTTCGGCAAGATCGTGTGCGGGCTGCCGTCGACAAGCGCAAAGATTCGTCAAGCTCTCGCGCCGAGCTCAACTCCGGATGGCAGGTGCCGTGCTGCGCTGTGCAGAGAAATAGCCACGCTTGAGGTTGAGGAAGAGCACGAAACCCCACCAGCCGAGCAGGCACAGGAGCGACACCAGCCGTGCCGTCTCCTGCATGAGATCGGAGAGCGGGCCGGCCGCTGCCTCGAGCTCGGCGAGCGAGGCGTGCTGGGCCGACTCGTCCAGCAAGAAGCCGAGCTTGTCGACGGTGTACACGAACGAGGCGCCCCACACGGCCCGCATGGCCCAGGGCGTGCGTCGCACGAGCGCGAAGCCCATGGCGATCATCGCGGCCGCCATCACGGCGTTGTAGAGCAGCGCAGCGGCGCCCGTCAGCCCGCCGAACACCGGCAAGGGTGCTGTCAGCGACAGCAGCGACCACACGCCGCTGACGAGCAGCAAGGCGCCACTCGACGCAATCGTGGCGTTGCGCTGGTTGGGCTGCGGGCGCTGGCCGGGAGCGGGGGCGTGCCATTTTTCGTCGCTGCGCCGCGCGCCGCAGAAACGGCAGAGCACGGCGTCGTCCTGGATCAGCTCGGCGCAGTACGGGCACTTCACCGTGCGAAGCGTAGTCGCGAACAGCAGTGGCTGTCACGAATCGCGATCTTCGCGGCTCGAGCTCCGATCAACCCCGGATGGGCGTCATGCGCAGCGTCGAGAGCGCTCGTTCTACATGTACGAGGAGCGCGCGGCTCTCCTTTCGGGTCGGTAGGCCGCAGAACGCGAGCAGCTCGGGCGAGGGCTCGGTGAGCTCGCTTGCGAGCTCGGCCAACGCGCGCGCCACGTCCGCGTCGATCGACGCTCGCTCTTCGCGCGTCAGTTGCGGCTCGAGCCAGCTGGCGACGTCGATCGCGAGCGAGGCGTGCGCGGCCTCGTCGTCGGCAATCCGCGTTAGGTCCTGTCGCAACCCGGGCAGGCTGGTCCGCTCCGCCTGAAGGCGTACCACCAGCGCACCGAACAGCTCGCGTGCGCAGCCCTCGACGGCGTTCTCGCGCGCGACCGCAAGTGCGCTCCGAGGAGCTCCCTTGGCATGGTCGGGCTGGGGAACGTCTTGGCCGAGTCGAGCTGCCCAGCGCTCCATCGCCTCCGTGTGACGCAGCTCGTCGCCTCGTGCTCGCTCGACGCGCGCGAGCAGCGCCGCGGGCGCTCCCAAGGCACGCAGCTCGTCGTGCATGATCTCGAACGCAGTCACCGACGCGCGCTCCAGGTACGCCATGCGCGCGAACAGCGCACCTGCACCGGACGACTCGACCTCGAGCGCGCAGAGCGACGCGGGACGCCGCCCGCTGACCACGCAGCCCTGCGGATCACGGGTCACATCCTTGCGTTGGACCAGCCGTATCTTGCCCTTGCTGTCGACGCGGTAGACGAGATCTTCCTGCAGCAGCGGCTGACAGCGACTGGTGTACATGCGCGTCGCCAGCTCGTAGCCGCCCGGCACCTTTCGCTGTCGTGCGTAGACAGGGTCTTCGCAGCTGAGCTGGTAGGCGCGCTTGTCGGCCGCGAGCAGCAGCCAGGCCTCGCTCGGCGTGTCGACGCCCGCAAACAAGCGGATCAGACCCTTGCTGGCCTGGTGCACGACCACGTTGTCCGCGCGCGTGGTGAGCGCGTAGGCAAGGTCGAACTCCGAGCAGATCTCGCCTTCACAGCGCACGCCCCCAAACACCGACGTGCGCGCCTGCTGAACCGCACGCTCGCACCGGGCGAGCTGACTCGCGGTGCTACATGGCGTGCCGGCGCGAGCGAGAACGATCGGCACCGGGCGTAGCCGGTCGCCCGCCATGCCGACCTGACCGGGCCCGGTTACCCGCACGACCTCCACGAAGTCGTAGTCCGCATCGAGCGAGAGCGTACGCGCGACTCGGTCCCACTCGCGCTCGTCACGGTCCGCGTGGTCTTGGTTGTGTCGCGGATGATCGACGAGGGACTCGTGCAGCGCAGGCGACTCGGGCGGCTCGGCGCAGGGGAAGGTAGCGAAGGCATCACCGCTCGCGATCAGCACCTGGCTCGCACGCAGCACCGGCAGCGTCGGCTTGTGTGTCATCACCGCACTGTCGCTTGGCGTCGCTGCATCGTGATCGATCGCTGCGCTGGCATCGAGCGCCGGGCGCATCGGGCGCACCGGCGCCGGCGGTCCAGCGGGGGCGCGATTGCAGCCCAAGACCCCCAGCGAGCTCATCAGCAGCGTCTTGTGCACCACATCGCGGCAGAACTTCTGCAACAGCGCGTCCGTCGGCGAGCGCACGGTCATGGTCTACGGTCCCACGCTCCGCCGCCTTCTTCAAGATCATGGCCACGGGCATCGACCCGGTCGATCACCTCGGCGACGCCGCGGACGAGCCAGCATGCCGGGGCTGAGCAGCGCGAGCACGAGCGCGTCGAGCTCCGCCGGCACGGGCTCGAGCTCGGCGCGCGCAAGCTGTGCGGCCAGGCGGGACGGCGGCGCGGGCGACGCCCGCCACAGGGCGCGCAGATCGGCGGGCTCGCGGGCGGGGAACGCGTGCATGCGGGTGAGCTCCGCGTCTCTACGAAGCGCGCATAGCGAGGTGGTCTCACCTCGCCGCAGCCAGACGAGCCTTGGCGCTGCCGGATGGCGTTGTCGCGCTCGCCCACACCCTTGGCACACTCAGACTCCCATGAGGATTCGTCAGCTGCAGCTGACCGAACGATGGGTGACCGCGCCAACTGCGGCGGTGTGGTCCGTGAGCCTGCGTTGAGCAGGTTCGCCAACGCCAACGAACAACGGTGAGCGCGAACGTTCCGCTGCACGGAACGTTCGCGCTGCTGCTGCTAACAACACTCCACAGCGTCTTTCCGTCGTCGATGCTGCAGACAAATGAAAGATCGTTCCGCCGATAGGATTCCGAAAGCGCTGGGCAACCGCAACCTGAGCAACGGCGTGCTCGCCAATCACAGCGTAGGCCTACTATTTGGCATCGCCGCCGCGTGCGCGTCGCTGATGGAGCTCCCGGCCGAACGCCTGAACCATCTCTACTCCCGGCCGGTCGGACACGACGCCAGCGGCATTGCGGAGATGCTTGGGGGTGCCCTCGAAGTTGATTGGCGAGCTGACCACGTGCGTCGGACCGCGCTCCGGGTGGGCGAGCGCCGCAGCCATCTCCAGGTGCTGCACCTGCGGATCTCCAAACACCTCATCGACGGTGTAGATCGGTCCGCACGGAATGCCGGCGCGCTCCAGCTGCTCCACCCAGTGTGCTGTGCTGCGCTCTCGCGTGAGCTCTGCGACCGCGGCATCGATGCTGACGCGTTCGCGCAGTCGGTCCGCGTAGCTCGACCACCGTGGATTCTCGAGCCAGTCTGTTTTGCCGAGCTGCTCGCACAACGTTCGCCACTGGCGCGGTGACCCGGGCGCGATGTTGACATACCCGTCGCTCGTCGGGAACACACCCATCGGCACCAAGGTGGGGTGACCATTGCCTGCCTGTCGCGGCACTTCGCCGTCCATCAGGTATCGCGCCGCCTGAAAGTCGAGCATGAAGATTTGGCTCTCGAGTAGCGAGGTGTGGACCCAGCGGCCCACGCCAGTCTTCTCGCGCTCGAACAGCGCCATCATGATCGCGAGCGCGAGCAGGTTGCCGGCCGTCATGTCGGAGACCGCGATGCCTGCGCGCATCGGGCCGCGCCCGGGCTCGCCCGTGATCGACATGAGTCCACCCATGCCCTGCGCGATCTGGTCGACTCCTGCGCGTGCTGCGTACGGTCCCGTCTGCCCAAAGCCGCTGATGCTGCCGTAGACGAGGCGCGGGTTGACCTCGCGCAGATCTTCCCAGGCGATCTTGAGGCGATGCTTGACCTGGACGCGCATGTTCTCGACCAGGACATCGGCGCCGCGAACCAGCTCGAGCAGGTCTCTATGCCCCGCCGCGCTTTTCAGATCGAGCGTGATCGCGCGCTTGTTGCGGTGCAGGTTTTGGTAGTCGGAGGTCTGTCGGAACGCGGCCTGCGCGCCGTCCGAGTCGTCCGGCGGCAGGATGCGGATTGCGTCTGCGCCCCAGTCTGCGAGGTGGCGGACGCACGTCGGCCCGGCGCGCGCGACCGTGAGATCGAGTACGACCAGGTTCTCGAGTGGCAGCCGAAGTTTGCTCGGTGCCAACTGCTCATCGATGGTCATGACAGGCTCCTCGACATCGGCCCACGACTCAGCGCCCGGTGAAGCGCGGCTTGCGCTTCCCCATGAACGCGCGACGACCCTCGCGGTAGTCCTCGCTGTCGTAACAGCGCGTGACCAGAGGCTCTGCGGCAGCGGCGGCTGGCAGCTGCGTGTACTGGGCGTAGGCCCTGAGCGCGGCTTTGACCGCGCGGATGGTGAGCGGGGCGTTGTCCGTGATGGCGCCTGCGTACGCGCGCACGCGCTCCTCGAGCTGCCCGTCTTCGACGACGAACTCGATGAGTCCAGCGCTCTCAGCTTCTTCGGCGCTCAGGTGTCGCGCGCTGTACAGGATGTCCGCCGTGCGTGCCGGGCCGACCAGCCTGGCCAGCGCGGCGACACCGGCGTACTCGTAGCCGAGGCCGAGCTTGGCAGCGGGCACGCCGAACCGGGATTCGTTCGTCGCAAAGCGCAGGTCGGCGGCCAGGGCGATCACGAGCCCACCGCCGATGCAGTAGCCGCGGATCATCGCGATCACCGGCTTGCTGCACGCGCTCAGCGCGCGCAGCCCGCGCCCCGATACCTCGCCATATGTCCCGAGCTGCGCGGAGCTCGCGCGGTGCTGCTCGAACTCCGAGATGTCGGCGCCCGCGACGAACGCCTTGCCTCCCGCGCCCGTGAGGACGACTACGCGAACGGTCTCGTCGGCGTCCAGTGCCTCCATCGCGTCGCCGAGCGCGCGCCACATCTCGAGCGACACCGCATTGCGGCGTTCGGGGTTGTTGAACGTGACCCAGCCAATTCCGGCTTCGACGCGGCACAGTAGCTTGTCGGTGTTTAGTGTACGCATGCTCTCTCTCGCTGACAGGTTGCGTTCCGCCCTACGGAACGAGTAGGACACGACCAACGGCCTGACGACTCTCGATGTACGCGTGGGCGGCTGCCGCCTGAGCGAGCGGGAACTCGCGGTCGAGCAGCACGCGGAGCTCCCCGTTGGCGACCTGACCGATCAGGTCTTGTACGCTCTGTCGAACCCGCGGCGTCGTCATTTCCCTGCCGAGTGCGAGCCCCATGATGGACCGATTGCCCTGGATCAGAGACGAGACGTCGACCTTACCGGCGTCGCGACCCGAAAAGCCGATGAACGCGACACGACCCTTCCAGCCCAGAGCTGCGATGCTAGCCTCGAGTGACTTGCCACCGTTTCCGTCGAGCGCGAGCGCGACGCCCCTGCCGTCGGTCCATTTCAGCACCGCTGCCGCGACGTCCACGCGCGCAGAATTGATGGCGTAGTCGACGCCGAGCTCAGCGATGGCAGCGAGTCGCGCGTCGCTCGAGGCCGTCGCGATCACGCGCGCCCCCGCCCGCCTGGCCAGCTGGATCGCGGCGACACCCACGCCGCTTGCGCCCGACTGAATCAGCACCGTGTCACCCGCCTGCACGTTGCCGTACGCGAACAAGCAGTTGTCCGCGGTGCCGAACGGGATGGGCAAGGTCGCCGCAACCTTGCAGTCCATGCCCGCTGGCACCAGCCAGGCCGTCGAGGCGGGCACCGCGCGCAGCGCTGCGTGCGAGCCGTTTGCCCCCGTGGTGGTGACCTTTTGACCGAGCTGAAAGCCAGTGACGTTCCGTCCGATCTGAATCACCTCACCCGCCGCTTGATAACCAACGATGTGAGGCCGCGTGGCGAGCGGACCGCGCCACCGATTGACCGTGTCTCCGCCTTCGACGCTGATCGCCTCGACGCGCACGAGCAGGCCGTTGTCGGGGCACTGCGGATCGGGAACGTCCTCGTAACGCAAGACCTCGGGGCTGCCATTCTCGTAGTAGACCGCTGCTTTCATCGCTCCTCCTGCGCATCCCCGTGGCATCCTTTGTTCCGCCTAACGGAACAAATGGAATGTTGGTAGAGTCGAAGCTAGTACTAGGCCAACGCCCCCGGCGCGGAAAGGGAAAAACATGATCGATAGTGTTGGGCTGGCGCTGCGCGTGCTCGAACGAATGGCGGTCGCCGGACCGATCGGGGTGAGTGCGCTGGCGCGCGTGCTGAACGAGCCGAAGACGACTGTGCACCGCAGCTTGGAGTCCCTGCATGAGGCAGGCTGGATCCAGGCCGTCAATGGGTCCGCGCAGCCCGGTCCGCGTCAGCGCTTGTGGAGCTTGAGCCCCAGGCTGCTCTCGCTCGGACGACGTGCCGGTTTGCCGCGGCTGCGCGAGCTCGCGCTGCCTATCATGGATGAGCTGCGCAACAAGACGCGCGAGACCATCCATCTGATGGTCCCGCACGATGAGCGCACTGTGGTCCTGGTCGAGCGGCTGGACTCGCCGCAGCCCTTACGGATCGTGCGAGCCCTCGGTGGACGCAGCCTGCTGCACGTCGCGTCCAACGGTAAGGCCGTGCTGGCACAGCGGAGTGCGTCGGAGCTAGAGGCCTATCTGGCGCGTCCGCTCAAGGCCAGCACGCCCAACACCATCGTCGACCCGGATGCGCTGCGCAGCGAGCTTGCCCGCGTGCGTGCGTGTGGCTACGCGGTCAGCCTGGGGGAGCTCGACGAAGGTGTGCGGGCGGTCGCATCCGCCATTGTCGGACCGGATCAGCGCCCGCTCGGCTCGCTGTCGATCTCGTGTCCAGCACAGCGCCTACCGGACCAGCGTATCGCCCGCTATGGCGCCTTGGTTCGCGCTGCGGCCAAGGAGGTCAGCCGGCTCGTGTCAGGGGGTTGACCGGCGAGTGGACGAGCGTCGTGCGGGAGCTACCTGCGGCGTGGCGGCAGACCGATCTGGTAGACGGTTGCGGCACCGTGAAGTCGTGCGTCCCGATGTTGTGCGCTCGAGGGCGCCCGTTTCGTTTGAGGCACGTTGCGTTGGAACTCAGCCCGGCCGAGCACCTTGTCTATCCTGAACCGTAAGGTCTGGTGATGACCTCGAGGTAGTGGCCGGACGGATCTCGAAAGTAGACCCCTCGGCCACCGTCGTGATGGTTGATCTCCTGGCGCCGCTTCCCCTGCGGGTCGGCCCAGTACGGAAGACCGCGCGCCCGGATGCGACCGAAGATCTCGTCGAACTCGGGCTCGCTCACCAGGAACGCGTAGTGCTCGATGATGAGCTCGTTGTCCTCGGCCGACATGAAGTCGAGGCTGACGCCGTTGGCGACCTCGACCACCAGGAACGGCCCGAATGGCCGCGGTGCAGGTAAGCCGAGGATGTCCGTCATGAAGCGAGCCGAGAGCTCGCGATCCCTTACATGAACGATGGTGTGGTTGAGCTGCACAGCCATGGCGCCTCCAGGAAAAGGCTACCAAGCGCAACCGGGTCGACAAGCGCCGTGTAATTCCCGCTTCGCGAGGCGGCCACCTGCACGGCAGGCACGTGGTCCGCTCGCAAACGCCGGTCTCAAACTTCGCGCTCTTGCTTGGTCGCTTGTAGTCTGCTGACCGTATGAAGCTCAGTTGTCCGTATTGTGGGGCCGGCTCGTTCGTCCCGGATGCTGCCGCGCTAGGTGCGGCGCGCCAGCTGCGCTGTCAGCAGTGTCGAACGGAGATCGTGCTCACGCAGCAAGCGGTGGAGAGCGCACCGACGCGGGTCGAGCTGTTCGACGGGCGCTACGAGAAGCTCGGTGCGCCGACAGAGAGCGGGTTGGGCTTCGTGTACCCGGCGTACGACCGCACGCTGCGCACATTCGTCGCCGTCAAAGAGCTCACCAGCGCGACGCCGCTCCCGCGCTTCGAGCGCGAGATCGAGCTCGCAAAGGTGCTGACGCACGAGAACATTGTCGCGATCTACGACCATGGCGAGAGTCGCGACATTCGTTACCTGACCTTGGAGTACCTCGAGGGCGCGTCGCTCGATCGTTTGCTAGAGGCCGGTGACATCGCCTACGAGCGTGCATTCGACCTGATGGTCATGGCCTGCCAGGGGCTGGAGTACGTGCACGTGCGAGGCATGGTGCATCGCGCGCTGGAGCCCGCCAAGCTGTTCGTCACGTCCGAGGGCGTGCTCAAGCTGATGGATTTCGGCAGCGCCGTCTCCGAGACCGACGAACATCCCGCCCTGGACGCGAGCGCACGCGTGACGCGCGGCTACACGGCGCCGGAGCAGGAAGACCCCGCCGCTTCGACCCCGCGAGCGGACGTGTGGTCGCTGGGTGCGGTGGCCTATCGGCTGTTCACCGGCGTTCTGCCTAATCCTGCCTTCGACCAGCGAGAGGCCGCCGACGAGCATCGGCGGCCTGTCCCACCGAGTGCGCTGAACCCACGCGTGCCAGCCGAGCTCGATGCTGTGATCCTGCGCGCGCTCGCAGGCCGTCCCGAGGACCGGCCGGCCGACGCGGGCGAGCTCTGCGAGCAGCTGATGGCCCTGCGCCGCAGGTATCTGCCGCAGGCCGTCGCGGCGGCGCCGATCACTTCCGTCCGGCCGGGGGCGACCGCGCTTGAACAGAGATCACCACGCGGGCTCATGCTGGCGGCCGTGGCGGCTGCCGCAGTGCTGGGGGGCAGCGCGCTGCTCATGCGCAGGGGCGAGGCGGGACACGCCACGGACGCCGCGCCATCCCTGAACAGCGATGCCGTCGCGTCGCGCGCTCCCGCGAGTCTTCGCTCGCGCGCGGGGGAAGACGACGCCGCTTCGACGACGCCCGCGGCAGCGGCCGTCGGCAGCGCCCCGCGCGTGCAGCAAGCGCCGCCCTCGCAGCAGGCCGAACCCGGGACCCTGCCCACAACCACGTCAGGGCCGGCAGCGGGTGAGTCTGGTCCCCGGACGTTGCTCAGCGCCCCGCGTTGTCCCGCTGGCGCGGAGCCCGTGCCCGCTCGCGAGCTGCAGCTCGCGCAGCCTCGGCCGCGTGCCTGGACCTTTGGGGAACGCACGCTGTCTGCGCTGCCGCTCGATGGCTTCTGCATCGACTCGCGCTCCGTCAGCGTGGCCGCCTACACGAAGTGCGTCGAAGAAGGCCGCTGCGCGCCGCACGAATCGTCATGCACACCAAGCAGCGATCCGAGCGCCGCCATGAAGTGCGTCTCTTGGGCTGCAGCACAGCAATACTGCGCCACGCGCGGCGCGGTACTGCCCTCGGTGGCGCAGTGGGAGGCCTACGGGCAGGCGGCCAGCGCGCGAACAGGCACTTCGGAGTGGGCCCTCGATGCGTTTCCTCCTGCCGTCTTCGCGGCGCGATGCAACGAGGAAAACCCCGCACGCTGCGACGGGCACCTGTGGCGAAAGGCAGGGCGTCTGCCGACGGTCGGGCCAGACGGCAAAGGCCGACTCGCGTTTTCTTGGAACCGAGGCGCTGCCACCAGTGCGTCGGGCTACGACTACGTCTCCTTCCGCTGCGTAGTCCTCCGGCCATCACGCTGAAGCCAGCTTGTTCTCGATCAGCGCGTCCTTGCCGAGGAAAGCCAGGTCGATGTCGCCGATCTTCGCTTCGAGCTCCAGGCCTCGTCGATGGGCACTCCGCTGATCTCGGTGAGCAGGTCGATGCGCTGGGCGTCGATCTGCTTCCCACCGCCGCGTAGGCAAACGTGGCCGAGTGATCTCCTAGGGATAAAGGCGCAGGGGTTGCGCCGCGTGTGTGGGGGATCGCCGAGATGTGCACCTCGAGAGGATGCTGCCCCGCGCCGCGCGCCCGCCGTCATCGAGCATGCTGGCGAGTGTGCCTAGCCTCAGCTCTCAGCGCGGTGCGCCCGCTCGAATCCAGCGCTCGATTGCGACGATCTTGGCCTCGCATAGGGCAGGACTCGGCGGCGGCGGCATCGCCGTCGACGGCGCGCCCGTGCCGCTCTGCTTGCCGAGATCGACGCCGCGCAGCTTCCTGACCAGATAGCTTGCCGCAGGATCTCCAGGCTCAATCAGCGGTAGTGCGGGTGCTTGCCGAGAGCGCCGACCACGATCGCCCTCGAACAGGTCGTCTAGTGAGACGAGCGAGAGCCCCTCCTGGGCAGCCGGTCCGAGGTGACACGCATCGCTCAGGGCGCACGAACGACTGAACACGCGCGTTTGCAGCGCGGCCGCCTCGGGGGCGATCGCGTCGATGCAGCCACCGCAACGAACCTGTCCCTCGGGACATGCGCCGCCAGCGTCGAGCGTTGGCTCGCCGCCTCCCGGCCCTTCGCTACGCGCCTCGTCGTCGCACGCGAACATCGAGGCCAAAGCCAGCAGGCAGGTGGCTAGGCAACTGCGCCCAACGTTCACGACCGGACTCCTCGACAGCATGGATCAGCGCTCTATCCAGCGACCGCCCAGGCATACGGGCGAGCTCGAACCGTCCGAGAGATAGAAGCCCGTACCGAAGCACATCTCGCCGGGGAAGGTCAGAGCGGAAGCACCGGAGTTGTTCCAACTACAGCGTGTACGCAGCATGTCGCCCGGCTTCATCACGAGCGGTGTTTCCACGGACCATTTGGAATAGACAGCCTTGTAAGCCATCTCCGGCCGCCAGGTCAGGTCCTCGTGTACCAGCTCGACCCTGCCGTCTGCGTGAACGAGCTCGGTCTTCGCGCTCGCGCCGTGGTCGTGCATGTGGTTGGCGAACAGGATGAAGTGCAGCTCTTTGGGCATCACGCATTCGGCCGTGACGTCCGAAGGCGTGTTTGCCGGCAGCATGAAGTCCGTCCTGCCGTTGTTGAACAAGGAGGCGATGGTACGGTCGCCGGTTACCTCGGCAAACTTGAAGTCGATCACGGCGTCGCCGTCGATGTCCTGGTCGGTCGTGTTGATGTAGTGCGCATTGAGCTGAATCGCGCTGCCTTTGGGTAGCCGGAAGGCCACGTTGGGAGGCAGCTCTACACCGCCGCTCGCCTCGCCACCGACGCCACCGATGAAGCCGTCGACCAGGTTGTCCTGGTCGAGACAGGGACGATTGGTGCCGACTGGTTCCGCGTTCTTGATCGCGTAAGCGACGGCGTGGTGGCCGCCCGAGGACTGATAACCAGTCACGTCGAGCACATCCAAATCGCGGTCGAACGCTGCGTGGATGTACTGACAGTGCGTGCTGTTCGAGCCGGGCGCGAGCCCCTTGGCGGTCGGCGCGACGATGCGCATGTAGCCTTCCTTCGGCGGCGGAGGCGAGAAGGGCTTGCTGGGGTCGGCGTAGTCTCCCGTTGGCGTGTGCTCTCCGACGTGGACTGCACCGTCGTGCGCGCCACCGTCGCCATGGGCATGGCTGGGGTCGCTTTGCGTAGTGCTGTCGGCCGGGCTCGTGGTGTCCGCGTCACAAGCTGCAAGCAGCAAGGCTGCCAAGCGCAAGGTCAAGGTTCTCAAAGTTCACCCCTTTTTCAGAAGTGCAGGACCCTATCGACCACGACCGCACGCATCAATACCGCCTCCCGGCAAAGCGCTATCCGTCTGCGGCCAAAGCAGGTGCTTCTCGGTGCGCGCTGATGTATTCGCCTGGGGTCATGCCGGTCCAGCGCTTGAACGCGCGGTGAAACGCCGGGGGATTCGCAAAGCCCATCGCGTAGGTCGTCTGTTGGATCGTCCCGTCTGGTGACTCCAACAGTCGTTTGGCGACGTCGCCGAGTGCGCCACC
>JBEGTL010000164.1:0-14466 GCA_041179425.1 Pseudomonadota bacterium
CCATGCCGCTCAGCCGTCGGCACGCACGGAGGCGAGCACGTCGTCGAGCAGCGCGTCGGTGCTCACCCCTTCGGCCTCGCCTTCGAAGCTCAGGATCAGGCGGTGGCGCAGGGCAGGGTGCAGCACCGCGCGCACGTCGTCGAGCGAAGTGGCGAAGCGACCGCTGAACACCGCGCGGACCTTGGCCGAGAGCAGGATGGCCTGCGCGCCGCGTGGGCTTCCGCCGTAGCGCACGAAGCGCACGATGCGGGGCAGCTCGCGCGCACGCTCGGGGTGGGTCGCCTCGAGCAGGCGGACCACGTAGTCCTGCACGTGCCTGGGCACGGCCACGTCGCGTACGACCTCGCGCAACGCGAGCACGCGCTCGCGATCGAGCACCGGTGTCACCGCCTGCTCGACGTGGCGGCCGGTGGTGCGGTCCAGGATGGCGTGCAGCTCTGCGCGGCTGGGGAAGTCGACCTGCAGCTTGAGCAGGAACCGATCGAGCTGAGCCTCGGGCAGCGGATAGGTGCCCTCCATCTCGAGCGGGTTTTGTGTCGCCAGTACGCAGTACGGCTCGTCGAGGCGATGTGTCTGCGTCGACAGCGTCACCGTGTGCTCTTGCATCACCTCGAGCAGCGCGCTCTGCGTCTTGGGCGTGGCGCGGTTGATCTCGTCGGCCAGCAGCACGTTGGCGAACACAGGGCCGCGCGAGAAACCAAAGCTGCGCGCGCCCGCTTTGTCATCGAGCAGCACCGTGGTGCCGAGCACGTCGGCCGGCATCAGATCGGGCGTGAATTGAATGCGCGAGAAGGTGAGCGAGAGCGCCTCGGCGAGCGTGCGCACCAACAACGTCTTGCCCACGCCGGGCACACCCTCGAGCAGCGCGTGACCTCCGGCCAGCAGACACGTCAGCACGCCGTCGAGCACGCGCTCTTGTCCCACCACACGCTCGCCGATGGCGGCGCGCAGCCGTGCCACGTCGGCGAGCAGGTCGGCGACACGCGCCTCGGGCGTCTGGTGCTCTGCTTCGCTCATGGACGCTCCTCCTGTTGTTCGCGTGGTCGCACGAGCTCGAAGTAACGGCGCACGTGAAAGCGGTAGCCCGCCGGGACGTCGTCGCGCTCGAGCCACGCTTCTTCGTGCGCACGATAGTCCCTGTACACCTTGCGGTACGGCGCGCTGACGAAGCCGCTCTGCGCCGCACTGCGGATCACCTGACTGCGCGACGGGCCGGGCCCGCTCACACCGCTGAGCGCGCGGTCGTCGTAGAGGCCGCTGCTGCGCGTGGGCGTGTCGAGCTGCTGTGGGTCGTGCTCGGAGCCGCCGCCCTCGGCCGGCGTGGCGACCACCACGCTGCGGCTCGGGCGCTGCTCCACGACCAGCCAGTGCTGCTCTGCCCCCGCGCCATTTCCTGCGGCGAAACCAGGCTCAGACCCGCCGTCTGCGAGCTCGCCAGCTCGACCGCGCGCCGACAGATCGAAGCGCTGCAAACGCTCACGTCTCGCCTTGGCGTCGTCTCCCTGCGGACTCTGTTCAGGTTGGCTGTGCGCGTTCGGCAACGAGTCGGTCTGCTGGGGTTGACGTGCTTGTGGGCCCCCGCGGCCGGGTTGCTGCGGGTCACGTTGCTCCCGCTCGTCCGAGAGCGCCTTCTGCTGGAGCAGCTCGCGCAGCTGCGCGAGTTCCCGCGCGAGCTCGCGTCGCGCTTCTTCGTCGTGTTGCTCACCCTCGTACTGCTCGAGCGCGTCGGCCGCCTGGTCGAGTGCGTCTTGTGCCTCGTCTGCTGCCCCCGTCGAAAGTGCGCTGCCGGCCCGCGCGAGCTCCCGCGTCAGCTTGTCGAGGTGGCGCCTCGGTCGCGCAGCCTGCTTGCGCGTCAGCTTCTCGAGCTCGCGCTGCTGCTCGCTACGTCGCTTGAGCAGGCTCGGCTCGTCGGGCTTCCTGTTGTTTCGCAGCAGGCTCTCTAGCTCCTGTTCGCGCGCTCGATCTGCGGCGCGCTCGCGCTCCCGCTCGCGTGCTTGCTGAAGCGCGGCGCGTAGACGTGCTCGCTGTGCGACGTCGAGCGCCTCGTCGCGGAGCTTCTCGGCGAGGGCGTGCAACGCTGCGGCCGCCTCGTGCAGGGCACCCTGCGAGAGGGCGCGTGCAAGCTCCGGCGCGGCTTTTGTCAGCTCGTGGGTCAGCGTACGCAGCGTCGCCTCGTCGGCGGGATCGGCGACGCGCGTGGAAGCCGCCAGCTTGGCTTCGAGCGCCAGCGCGCGCTGTACCGCGGCCTCTTGGTTCAGCGTTCCCGCCCGTAGCTCTGCGAGCAGCGCCTGATAGCCAGCGAGCTGTCGTTGCAGATCGACGCCGGTGTCTGTGCGCACGTGGAGCGCGCGTGCATTTTCTTCGCGTAGGGCGAGCTCGTCGGCTCGAAACAAGAGCGCGGGTTGCGCGCTGTGCGACGACCCCGACGAGCTGGCTACTCGCTGCCCGGGCGCGCGCGCGACGGAGCGTGTGCTGCTGCCCAAACACAGCAGCGAGGCGATCAACGCCAGCCACGTCGCGCGCGGCCGATGCAGCGGTGCAGCCTGGGCAGGCAACACGCGCGACGACGCGACGACTGCGTCGCGCAATGCGGCCTCGACGAATGGGCTCTGTCGAGCCGCTCCGTCGTGCATGAAGTCGTGCGCCGCCTGCACGCGACCTTCGAGTCTGCCCACACGATCGATGGTCGCGCTGACCAGGCTGCCGGCCACACGGCGACTGGCGCCGAGCAAGAACGAAAGCGACGTGATGGCGACGGCGGCCGGCAAGGTCCAACGCGCACCCGGTGAGAGCACGAGCCAGACGGCAGCTACGGTGGTGGCCGCGGCGAACGCCCAGCACGCCGTCTCGAGCCCCCGCTGCACACGCACGCGCAGCGCGGTGCGCGCGAGCAGGCGCTTGAGGGACGCGAGATCCGCGGGCATCGAGGCAGTGTACCAGACCGCCGTGGTGGGGCCGCGCGGGCGGCGCGGGCCGCGTGAGGTCACGGCGCGGACAGGGGCGAACGAGCGCTCAGCGAGAGGGGTAGTCGGTGAGCAAGACCGCATCGAGCCACTCGCCGGCGACGAGCGTTTCTCGCTCCGCTGGGATGACCACCAAGGCGTCGACGTGGACGAGAGATGGCAGTGAGCCCGAGCCCTGTCGGCTCGAGAGGTGTGCGATGGGCCCGTCCGGCCCGAGCGTGAGGCGCGCGCGGGCGAACTCGGTGCGTCCGGCGCTGCGCGTCAAGGCCGCGCCGAGCAACACGCGTACGCGCGGCCGCTCGGGGCGGGGGTCGCCCAGCATCTTGCGGAGGCCAGGCCGAACGAACAGCTCGAACGTGACCCACGCACTGACGGGGTTGCCGGGCAGCCCGAGCACCGGGACGCGCCCGGCGCGCGCGAAGGCCACGGGCTTTCCGGGCTTCATCTTGATCTTCCAGAACTCGAGCGCGACGCCCGCTTCGACTAGGGCATCGCGCACCACGTCGTACTCGCCGACGGAGACGCCGCCGCACACCACCAGCACGTCGGCCCGCAGGCCCGCACGAATGGCGGCAGTCGCCTCTTCGAGCACGTCGCGACACGGCGGCAGCACCCAGGGCTCACCGCCAGCCTCGAGCACCTGCGCAGCGAGCGCGTAGGCGTTGGAGTTGACGATGCTGCCCGCGCGCGGGGGCTCACCGATGTCGCGCAGCTCGTCGCCCGTCGACAAGATCGCGACGCGCGGCCGACGAAACACCGACACGCTGGCCACGTCTTGACTCGCCAGCACGCCGAGCTCTCCTGGCGAGAGGCGCGCGTGGCTTTCGAGGGCGCGCTGACCAGCACGGAGGTCGGACCCTCGTCTGCGTACGTTCAGCGAGGCCCGCGGTGCCTCGCGCACGTGGACCAGGTCGCCATCGCGCGTGGTGTCCTCTTGCAGCACGACCGCGTCGGCGCCGTCGGGCATGGGGGCGCCCGTGAAGATGCGCATGACAGAGCCAGGGGCGAGCGCGGGAGGCGTGGGACCGCCGGCGCGACTCTCGCCGCGCACCGGCAACACGACGGGTCGCTCGCGCGTGGCCCCGAGGAGCTCGCCGTGTCGCACCGCGTAGCCATCCATGGCGCTGTTGTCGAAGGGCGGCGCGTCGCTGACTGCGAGCACGTCGCCGCTCAAGAACCGGCCGAGCCCGGCGAGCAACGCCACGCGATCGACTCCGATGGGCTCGAACGCGGCCAAGATCTCCGCGCGCGCTTCGTCGACGCTCTTCATGCCGGTGTCTTTACGACAGGCGAGCGGCTCGCTCTAGGGCCGTTTTTTCTCGGCCGCCTTGGGCGCCTTGGCCGCCTTCTCGATCGCTCGCACCGGCGCGGCCACGGGCGTCTTCTTTTTGGGCGGCACCAGCGGCGCTTCTGCGCGCGTAGGGGCAGGGCGGCGGCCCTCGGCCTCGGGAAGCTCGGGCGTCTTCGTGTCCAGACCCACGAAGTCGGGCTCGCCTTCGTGGCCCGCGCTGGTCGCGAGCTCTGTCGCGCGCGTGTCGCCGAGCGCAGGCGCGCTGGTGTCGGCAGAGAAGCGCTCGACGAGGCCCTTTTCTTCGAGCGCGACGAGCTCGGCATCGGGCACGTAGACGACCACCTGTTCGCCGCGCTTGAGCTCGCGGTTGCTGGGGAACTGGTTGATGCGCCCGATGGAGCCGGTGCTCAGGTCGAAGCGCGCAGCCAGCGAGCTCATGGTGTCGCCGGCCTGCACGCGGTAGCGCACGCGCACACGACCGCGCTGCGCCTCGTGGTAGTCGAAGAACTCGTTGGACCCGACCGTCAGGATGCGCACTTCGTCGGGCATGTACACGACGGCCTGCGAGAGGTCGGTGTCGGGCTGCACGTAGAGCTGCAGCAGCATCCCCATGTGTAGCGCCGCGCCCTCGGCCAGGCTGTTCCAGGTGATGAGCTCGTCCGGGCTGACATCGAAGAAGCGAGCGACTGCGGCGGTCGTATCGTCGGGGCCCACCCGGTAAAATATGCGCTTGCGCTGCGTGTACTGGAAGTCGCGCGCAGGCACGCTCGCGATCAGCGGCTCGACCAGGTCTTTGGTGGGCTTGGCGTGCGCGGGCACGAACAGCGCAAAGCCCGCGCGCACCGGCGCATCGGGGGCAAGCTCGTTGAGCTCGCGCAGCTTCTGCGGGGTCGTGTCGGCGCGCTTGGCTAGCTGCTCGAGCGTCTCGCCGAGGCGCATCACGTGCGGCAGGGGCAGGGGCGCGGCCTCGCGGCGCTGCGACCAGTTCTGTGCGAAGCGCACCTGGCCCTCGCGTGGCACGTACACATTCACGGCGGGCTCGGCCGGCGGCACGCGGCCCTGCTTGAGGTGAGGATTGACTGCGCGCAGCTGCTCGAGGGAGACCCCCGCCGCGCTCGCGATGTCGGAGAGTCGTGTGCCGGCGGCGACGTCGACCTTGGCCAGCTGCTGGGGCGGCTCGGGCGTGAGCTTGGTGAAGCCGAAGCGCTCCGGGTTGTTGGCGACGATGGCCATCGCGGAGATCTTGGCGACGTACAGCGAAGTCTCGAAGGGCAGGCCCGCTTCGAGGTGCGAGAGCAGCCAGTAGTCGTTGGTGTTGTACTTCTTGATCGCGCGCAGCAGACCGCCGTAGCCCATGTTGTACGACGCGAACGTGAGCTCCCAGCTGCCGAAGCGCTCGTACAGATCGCGCATGAAGCGCGAGGCCGCGCGTGTCGAGCGCTCTGGGTCGAGCCGCTCGTCGGTCCAGTGATCGATGCGCAGCCCGTAGTAAGACGCGGGCTCCTTCACGAACTGCCACATGCCCCACGCCTCGGCCGCGGAGTGCGCGAGTGGGTCGTAGCCGCTCTCGATCATCGCGACGTACTGCAGGTCGGTGGGCAACGAGTGCTCGCCCAAGATGCGCCGCACCATCGGGCCAAAGCGCTCGCGGCGCTTGAGCCACGCGCTGGCGAGGTCACGGCCGCGTGGGTCGTCCTTGAAAAACAGCAGGTACTCGACCACGCGCCGATCCCAGTGCACCGGCGTGCTGGGCAGCTTGAGGCCCTTGAGGAAGGACAGGTCGACGGTCTCGCCATTGCGCTCGAACGACAGCGGGGGCGCGTCGGTGACCGCGTCTTTGCCGCCCGTTGCCGCGCTGCTCGAGGGCGCGCCATCGGGGTCGAACCCGTCGGGTAGCTCGGCCGCGTCGTCCGCGAACAGCTGCTCTTCCGCCAGGCGCAGCGTCCTCAGCTCGGGCGACTCACTGACCTGCTCGACGCCTTCGAGCGCTTCTTGGCTCCACGTCGAAGCGTGCGGTGGCTCCCCGCGCGCGCCATCGGTCGCCCCCGCAACGGGGTCGTCGGCACGCGCCTGGCCGGCAAACACGAAGAGCAGACTCGCGAACGAGCCGCCCAAGATTGCCCGACTTCGGCGCACCGTAGATGACGTCCAACAGACCACATCCGCACACTAGCGCCAGGAGGCCGGGCTCACCAAAAACCGGCAAGCGACCCAAATGTGTCATGGCCTGGCTCGCAAAACTTCGGCCGCAGCGAAGCCCGAGCACCACGGCCGACGCGTCGGCCCCCACGCAGAAGCCCAGCTGCGACCCGGGCTACGTGGAGTCGTGTTTCCCGCCGCCCGACAAGCCTATCAGGCGCTGCGTCTGCGCCCCCGCCAAGTAGCCGGCGAGAAGCCCCGATTTAGATGCAGACTCGGTTTCTACCGCTGCGCTTGGCCTGGTAGAGCTTGTCGTCGGCGCTCTTGATCAGCTTGAGTGGGTCGGACTCGTCATCGGCCTTGAGCTGCGTGCAGCCGATGGAGATGGTGACCGGGATGCGCTCGCCCTCGAAGTCGAACACCCGCTCGGCGACCAGCTTGCGCAGCTCTTCGGCGATGACGCCCGCACCCATCAGGTCGGTCTCGGGGAGCAGCACCGCGAACTCTTCGCCGCCGTAGCGCGCGATGATGTCGTCGGGGCGTAGCCGGATGCGCACTGCACCGGCGACCTCTTTGAGCACGTAGTCGCCCGCGATGTGGCCGAACGTGTCGTTGACGTTCTTGAAGTGGTCGAGGTCGAACATGCACAGCGACAACGCGCGTTGGTGGCGCGTGGCGCGCGGGAGCTCGCGCTCGAGCGTCTCGATCAGGTACCGCTTGTTGTGGACGTTGGTCAGCCCGTCCATGATGGTCATGCGGTAGATGGTCTCGTGGTACTGCGCCTCGACGTCCTGGCCGGTCAGATACTTGAAGATGGTGTCGCCCACCTTGATCTGGTCGCCGCGTCGCAGCTGGTACTCCTCGACCAGCTCGTCGTTGACGTAGGTGCCGTTGGTGGACCCCAAGTCCTTGATGCACCACGCCGCCTTGCGCCGATCGATGCGGCAATGGCGGCGCGACACGCTGTCGGACGGCAGCACGATCTGGTTGCCGCGCTCGCGACCAATGCGCAGCGTCTCGTTGCCGAGGACCTGACGCTTGCCGAGGTTGTGCGGGTCGGGCGAGTAGATCATGACGAGACAATCGTCGACCAAGCCCTCGGGCTGCCCAACCTCGCTGAGCGGCGTGATTCTAGTTTTGACCTCGGAATCCAAGGCGCTCGACAATCCGGCTTTCCTGCGAAAAAACCGCAGCTAACAACAGGGTAAAAACCTGGCAGGGTGCCGTCAAGCGCGACGCAGAAAGTCGGTCGCTTCCGTGCTCACAGTCGGCGCGCTCGTGGTCCATGTGTGGGTTTCTGGCTGCGGTCGATACCGGTAGGGTCGAAGGAGCACAGGTAGCGCATGTTCTCGTAGTTGATTGCGGCGTGGGCCACGATTGGAGCGAGCAGGCCGCCGCTGCCGACGAAGAGCACGCCGAACACGGCGCCCATCAGGCTCGCCCACAGCATCCAACCCAGGTAGGTCTCGCGCGACGACACGTGCAGCAGACCGAACACGAGCGAGCTCGCGAAGAGCCCGATCCACGGCAGCAAGGCCGCGCGGAAGAAGAGCTCCTCGGCGACCGAGGACGCGACCGCGAGCAGCAAGAGACGCTGGGGGGTGGCACCGAGCAGCGCGGCGCGCAGGGTGCCGTGTAGCTTGCGCGCCCACGTCGTGCGCGCGACCAACCAGCGGGTACTCACCACCGTGATCAGCGTGACCAGCGCGGCGAGCGCGAGTCCGCCGAACAGGGCCAGCGACGGGTGGTCCGAAAAGCGAGGACCGCGCGGCGCGTGAAGCACCTGCCCGTGCAGCAGATAAGCCAGTCCTGCGCCGAGCGCCGCGAGCGGTCCGTACACGGCCCACGGCAGCCACCAAGCTGAGCGCCCCATGGATCGGGTCTATCAAACCGATTCCCGCGTGACAACGAAGCGTTGACGCGCGAATGTGCGACCTACGAGCATGGGGTGGGCCTGCTCGACTGCTTGCAGGGTCGAGCCTCTGCGTCGCTCGCAAGCAGAGGGACCGCCGCTTCGCCGAGCAGCTGCTATGTTGGTGCTCCGCCTGCGGCTTCGAACCCGTTGCCTCGACCCGAAGAGCCGGGCCTCATTTGTTGGGAGACACGCCGCGTTTCATGGATTCTCAGACCGTGCACGAGACGCCGCGCATCCTGGTCGTCGACGACGAGCAAGTCATTCGCGAGATTTTGGCCGACTTCCTGTCGATGGAAGGCTTTTGGGTGCGCACGGCCGAAGACGGCACCGCCGCCTTGGTAGAGCTCTCGCGCAACCAGTACGACCTGGTCCTGAGCGACCTCAAGATGCCCAACATGGGCGGTCTCGAGCTGCTCAAGGTGATCAGCGAGCATACGCCCAACGTCGTGACCATCATCATGACCGGCTTCGGCACCGTCGAGACCGCCATCGATGCGATGAAGAAGGGCGCCTACGACTACATCCTCAAGCCGTTCAAGGTCGAGGAGGTGGTGCACACCATCCGTCGCGGGCTCGAGCGGCAGCGGCTCACCGCCGAGAACATCCGGCTCAAAGAAGCGCTGTCGCTCTACAAGGTCAGTGAAGCCATTGCGTCCAGCTTGTCGCTCGACGGAGTGATGGGCACCGTCACCGACGCTGCCGTGCACGAGATCGACGCCGACGCGGTCACCATCTTGCTCGACGACGGCGAGGGAGGCTTTTTCGAGCGCGCGCGCGAGATCAACCCGCACTTTCGCGGCGACGGCGAGTTCGGCGAGCTCGACCCCAAGGCGCTGCACGACTACTTCAGCGAAGATCGTCTGCTCCGTGTGCACGGGTCGGAGGGCCTGCCGTTTTTCTCGGTGGTGCCCAATGGGCCGTTGTTGCAGTCGCTCATGGTCACCACCCTGCGCATTCGCAACAAGACCATCGGCTACTTGGGCGCGATGAGCTTCACGCGCGGCAAACGTTTCGACGAGGGCCAGCGCAAGCTCCTGAGTATCGTGGCCAGCCGTGCGGCGGCCGCCATCGAAAACGCCAAGCTGTACGAAGACCTCAAGGGCACGTTCCATCAGACCATCAAGGGTCTGGCCAGTGCGATCGACAAGATGGATCGCTACACCGCTGGCCACTCCGAGCGGGTGGCGGCGTACGCGCAGATCCTGGCCATCAAGCTAGGGCTTCCGCCGGCAGACGTGGAGATCGTGCGGCAGTCGGCGTTGATGCACGACGTGGGTAAGATCGGCTGCGTGATGAACCTCAACAAGCCGGGCAAGCTCACGCACGAGGAGTACGCGATCTTTCAGAAGCACCCGGTGTACGGTCGCGACATCCTGGAGCCGATCAGCTTTTTGCAGCCGCTGATCCCGGGCGTGTACATGCACCACGAGCGCTGGGATGGCTGCGGGTATCCACTGGGTCTCAAGGGGCAGGACATTCCCTTGTTCGCTCGCATCATCTCGATTGCCGACACGTACGACGCGATGACTAGCGACCGTGCTTATCGCAAAGCGTTGCCTCATGAAGTGGCGACGCGCGAGATTCACGATTGTTCTTCTACGCAGTTCGACCCTGACGTCGCCGGGAACTTCCTCGAGGCGATTGCTGACGATCGGAAGTCTCGTCGCGATCGTGGTGATCCGATTCCTGAGTGATTTGAAGAGCTAGATACGCTCAGAGTCGGTAGCGTTGGCGGTCTGCTCCTGCCGCTGCTCGATGGCCTCTCCCACCTGGCGAGCAACCTCTTCATCGCTAGCGTCACCCTCAGGCACAGGCAGAGGTGCTTCGCCGCGTTCCTTCGCGTCTTGCCACGGGTAGCGGATGCGGTGGTGGTTCATCTTCACCAGCATGTCGACCAGACGCTTCGAGATGACCCGCAGGTCTTCTACCGTCAGACCCGAGTCATCGAGCTGACCCTGTCGCAGCTTCACGAACAAGATGCGGTTGACCATCTCCTCGAACTTCTCGCGCTCGGGCGGGTCGATGGTGCGCGAGGCGGCTTCGATGGCGTCGATCAGCATCAAGATCGCCGTCTCTTTGGTGCGCGGCCGCATGCCCGGGTAACGAAAGAAGCTCTCGCCGAGCGCCTTGGGATTCCCCTGCGCCAGACACTTGTGCCAGAAGTACTCGATCACGCTGGTGCCGTGGTGCGTGTACGCGAACTCGACCACCGGCTCGGGCGTGCGGCCTCCGCGCAAGATGCGCGCGCCCTCCACGACGTGCGCCATGATCGCGTCGGCACTCACGTCCGGGTCGAGGCCCTCGTGCGGGGATGGCTCGCCAGGGTCGAGGTTCTCGATGAAGTACTTGCTCTGACAGGTCTTGCCGAGGTCGTGATAGTACGCGCCGACGCGCGTCAGCAGGGCATCGGCGCCGATGGACGACGCGGCTGCCTCGGCCAGGTTGGCCATCGCGCGCGCGTGCTCCCACGAGCCCGGAGCTTCGCGCGCCATCTTCTGCAGCAGGGGCTGCGACAAGTCGGCCAGGTCGAGCAGACGTGCGCGCGACACCGTGCCCAAGAGGCGTCCGATGGGGCCCTGCAAGAACACACCGAGCATCGCCGCCACCAAGCCACCGATGGCGCCGCTGAGGATGTCGGACTGGTACAGCGCACGGAAGTCGCCGCGCAGCCACAGGCCGCCGCGTACCAACATGTTGGCGGCAATCACCAGCGTGGCGCTGGCCAGCGCTGCGGCGGCGCCCGCGGTGACCAGGTCGAAGGAGCGGCGACGCACACGCAGGGCGAGGTTGATGGTGAAGCTGCTGGCCAGGTAGGGCAGCAGGTATTCGAGGCGGTAGTCGACCAGCGAGGCGGTCAGGAAGCTGGCGGCAACACCCATCATGAATGCGGTGCGGCGGTCGAGGTAGAACGCGACCCACAGCGAGAGGGCGGCCACGGGCAGGGCGAACGCGCTGATGGTGGTCAGCAGCAGCACCAGCTTGGCCACCGCCATGAACGAGACCGTCAGCGAGAGCAGCCCGACTTGGGTGCGCAGCAGCGTGCCGTAGCTGGGCGCGAAGCGTCGACAGTACGTCACCATCATGATGGAGATGAGGAAGTAGATGAACCACGAGCCAAACAGCGTGGTCAGCCGCACCGGGCGCCGCGCGCTCTCGTAGAGCGTGACGTACTCGCCGAGCGTGCGGTCGTGCACCGCCGCACCGCGCGCGATGACCGGTGCCACCCGCACGAGGTGGTGCTCGCCCTGCGCGTCGGTGGTGCGCATGGCGACGGGCGGCAGACGCAACGTGACCGGTGCGCTGACCTCGGGGCTCACGCGCAGCGGCTCGAAGAAGGTCTCGGCCACGCTGATGATCGTGAGCAGCGTGGCGACCACGGCGCTCAGGACAAAGCCCGCGCGCGGGCCGGCGATCAGTCGCGTGCGCAGCATGTACCAGTCGAAGCGCGCGGTGGTTCCGCGCGCGGTTCAAAGCGCGCCGTCGGGCGCGCGAGCGAAACACGATGAGCTAGCAAAGCGCGCGGTTCTTCCGCGCGCGAGCAGAGAAGCGAGCGGTGAAGGTCGAGCAGCGCACACGTCACCATGGCCCCGAGGCTAGTGCTGGACGTCTCCGCTTTCAAGAAGCCCACATGCTGGACCGGGGTGGAGCTGACGCTCATGCACGTTAGTATCGCTCCCTCGATGGTCTCGATGCGTCATGTCGCGCTTCCCCTTGCCGCGCTTCTGCTGACTACACTAGGGGCCGCTGCTTGGCCGTTCACCGTCGACGACGCCTTCATCGTGGCGCGCTACGCGACACGGATCGCGCAGGGATTGGGCTACTCCTACGAGCCCGGCGTCCGCTCGGACGGTGTCACCGGGCCGCTCTGGTTGCTGCCACTGGTGCTGGCAGCGCGGCTCGGCTTGGCACCCGTGACAGTGGCCAAGTGGCTCTCTCTGGTCGCAGGGACGATTGCGGTAACCCTCGTGATCGCTCGCACCAATCGGGCGGCTGGGGGCCGACATTCCTCATGGATCGTCGTTCTCGTCGCTTGCAGCTCGATCTCGCTGGTCGCTTGGTCGGTCGCGGGACTCGAGACGGGAGTGGCCACGCTGTGCGCGACGCTGCTCGCCTTGGAGTCCACTGCACGTCCGGCGGGGCGTGGTTTCGTCGCGGGGATGTGCCTGGCCGCCCTGGCGTGGCTTCGACCCGAGCTGCTTCCATTTGGGGCTGCACTCGGGGTTGCACTCGCGTGGCGCGACCGGCGGAGCGGCGCCCTGCTGGTGAGCTTGGGGCTACTGGGGCTGGTCTCGGTGGCTACCTTTCGTTTTTCTCTTTTTGATCACTGGCTGCCCATGAGCGCGAGCGCCAAGCCGCCGCTGCTCGGCCCCGGCCTCGACTACGTCGGGAGCGCACTCCTTCGGCCACGCTCGCTGGTGCTGGTCATCCTGCTCGGGCTCGCGAGCGTGCGAGGCGGAACCTCCTGTCGCGTGCTGGTGTTCGCGCTCGTCGTTCACGCCTCTGCAGTTGTGCTCGTGGGTGGCGATTGGATGCCGAGCCGCCGGCTGTTTGCACCCGTGGTGCCCACGCTCGCGCTCGCCCTCGGGCTTGGCCTGCGCAACACCTGGCTGCGTCGACCCAAGCTCCTGTTGGTGCTGTGTAGCGCGCTGGCGGTCACCAGCGCGCTCGAGCTGATCCCGGAGCTGCGTGCGCTGCGCGCTGCGGGAGAGCTCCAAAAGCGGCAGATTCCTGCGCTCTCCGCACTGATCTGTCGGGCACGAGGGCCCGTCGCACTGATCGATCTCGGGGCGCTGTCGTACGCGTGTCCCGAGCAGATCTTTGTCGACCTGGGCGGCCTTACCGAGCCCAACATCGCCTACGCGCGGGGCGCCCACCTCGACAAGCTCGTCGACGAAGCGTGGCTGCGCGCTCGTGCACCCGGCATGGTGGTGCTGCACAGCCGAGACCGACCGCGCGTTGACGCACAGCACAACCTTCGTTGGTTCGCCGGTTATCCCGTCGAGCGACGTGTGCTCGGATTCGTGTGGATGCGCGACTACCAAGTGCAGCACATTTTTGCGTACGCGCCCGCGTACTACTACGTGCTGCTGGTTCCGCGCGCGCCCCCTCTTTCTCACTAGTCGCAAGCAGAATCGCAGCGCCCACGCGCGCCACTCGCGACAGTACGGAGGGGTTGCTGTCAAGCACCGATCAGCCAGTGTGCAGGCCGCAGTACGATGCGGAAATCTTCGTTGGCAGAGCGCTCAGATTTGGCACCATAGACGTATGTCGTCGTCTCTCGCTCCTGGCTTCCTGGTCGCGGCTCCTGTTTTGCGCGACCCCAACTTCTTGGGCACCGTCGTGTTGATGGTGGAGCACTCGGGCGAAGGGGCGCTCGGTTTCGTGGTGAATCGTTTGGCGAGTGCGAGTCTGCGCAAGATCCTCACGCAGCTGGGCGTGGGAGAGATTGTGGTGGAGCACGAGGTGCCGGTGATGATTGGCGGTCCGGTGTCGCCGGAGACGGGCTGGATCGTGTTCGAGGCGAGCGGTGCCGAGGAGCCGCGTGAAGATGTGTTGATGGTGACCGAGGCACTCGGGGTGAGCGCGTCGAAGCAGTTTTTGCTCGACTCGGTACAGGGTAAAGAATCGGGTCGGGCGATGCTGGTGCAGGGCTACGCGGGCTGGGGGCCTGGGCAGCTGGAGGCTGAGCTGCGGCAGGGGATTTGGATCCCGGTGGACTTGGATTCTCGGGTGTTGTTCGACACTCCTTCTGATGAGCGGTGGAGTGCTGCTCTGGCTGTCCTCGGGGTTCATCCCGCTAGTCTTCCTAATCAGCAGGTTGCTCAGGCCTAACTGGTGGGCCGCACCTCGCACTGACGGCGGCGGCCACTGCTTGCTCTTCTCCACGGTGGCGCTGTAGATCGTTGTGGCCGGCCGCCTGCGGGGAGCATGTCTCCGTGCTCGCAAAGCCTGCGCGCGCAGACACGCTCCCCTCCGGCGCAAACCGATTCGCAAGAGCGAATCGGTCGGGCACACCCTCTCCTCGACGGGCTCCGTTGTGCCGGGCCGAAGACGTGCTCTGCGCAGGGTGGGGTGGGCGTCCATCCTTTTTGTTTTTTTGGCGAGAAGTGCCAGAGCGCGTTGGGTGTGGAAAGACTGAAGACAGTCTTTCCACACCC
>JBEGTL010000165.1:0-14331 GCA_041179425.1 Pseudomonadota bacterium
GGGCGACCGTTTCACCATGATGATCAAGCCCGCGTCGTTCCACCCGCCGCTGCCCGTCCCCTGCGAGCTGTACGAGATCGGACCGAGCCGCATCGTGTGGGGCGGCGGCCTGCCCGGCTCGTTGGTTCGCCACAGCTTCGAGATCGAGTCGCTCTCCCCCAAGCGCTCGCGGGTGCGCCAGCTGGAGTACGCCACCAACTTGTTGGCCGTGTTGGCGTTGATCGCCGAGCCGGGCATTCGCAAGCACGACCTGCGCTGGCAGAATGCGCTGCGTGACCGTTTCGCCAACAGCTGAGGCGCATGCGCGCCACGGCGACCCGTCTTCCCATGCGCGCTCCACCCCGCGTGGGCACTGACGTGGTCGCACCGTCCGCAGCTCCGAAGTGCGCCCCGCCGCGTAGCCTCAGTGAGCTCGTGGCGCGCGCCCACGCGCTCGAGGGTCGCACGCTGATCGAGCTCGAGACGTGGCTCGCCGCAGACCGCAGCGCACCCATGCGGCATCGCAAGGGCAAGACCGGCCAGCTCGTCGAGCGTGCGCTCGGGGCGTCCGCCGGCTCGCTCAGCAGTCCCGACTTCGTAGGGCTTGGGGTCGAGCTCAAGACCATCCCCGTCGACGCGCTGGGCCGGCCGCGCGAGTCGACCTTCGTGTGCTCGTTGTCCGTGGCCGACGCCGAGCACGCGGAGTGGGCGAGCTCGAGCGTGCGCGGCAAGCTCGCACACGTGCTGTTCGTGCCGGTCGTCTACCCCGACGCGACCCGCAACGATCGCGGCGCGAGCCTCGGCACGCCGCTGTTCTGGCAGCCGACCGCCGCGCAAGAGTCGGTGCTACGCGCCGACTTCGACGACTTGATGGGCCTGATCGCGCTGGGCGGCATCGAGGCACTCACCGCCAAGCTCGGCCACTGGCTGCAGGTGCGTCCCAAGGCCGCCCACGGTGGCGTGCGCACGCGCGCCTACGGCCCCGACGGCGAATACCTCGAGACCATCCCACGCGGGTTTTATCTGCGCGCTCGCTTCACCGGCGCGCTGCTGCGCGATCCGCGGGCGCTGCCGGGCGTCGAAACGTGAGCCGCGCGACGAGCGTCAGCCCACGAACTCGAGCTCGGCCTCTTTTTGGTAGAACGCATTGCGGCGCGGGTCGTTGAAGCGCTCGTACGCGATGCGCCACGGCGTGATCTGCGTCGCGCCGTCGCGGTGCGTGAGCGTGAGCGCCATCGGCGTGACCTGACGGTAGCTGGAGGTCTCCGGGAGATCGTGGTTGTCCGCGCCGCCCGAGGAGAACAGCGTGCACAACAGCACGTTGGGGTCGTCGTACTCGGTACGAAAACCCTCCGCGATCTTGTCGTGGCCGCGAATCAACGCGACGCAGCCAAGGCGCTGCAAAAAGCGCTGTGCCTGCAGCTTGCCGAACGGAAAGCGCGCCGACTGCTCCTGCAGCGCGGCCGGGATCACGTCGGCGGTCGACGGATCACTCCACATCATCTGAAACCGCAGATCGGGGTCGTTGAGACCGGACAAGTCCGTCAGCTTTTGTTTGATCGTGGTGTCGCGCGGGATGCCGCCGTGCACGAGCAACGTGCGGTCGAACAGCAACATGTTGGGCAGCGCGTCGAACAGCCGCATATAGGCGCGAAAGACGTCGACCGAGACGTGCGGCTTGAGGGTGTCGATGGCCTCTGACGGTTTGACGCCGCCGTACACGTTGCCGTTGTACTCGAGGAAGTACTCGTGGTTGCCGCGCAGCACCACCACGTGTTCGGGAGCCTCGAGGTAGAGCCGCAGCACCGAGCGCAGCACACCGTTGGTGCTGAACATGCCGCGATCGATGTAGTCGCCGAGCAGCACCAGCTTGGGCTCGGGGGCGCTGGTCGGGTCCTTACGAAAAGCGGCCAGCTTCTCGAAGAAGCGCGCCTGGGTGACGGCGGCCTTGAGACAGCTGTAGCAGCCGTGCAGGTCGCCCAGCACCGTCACGTCGTAGGTGCGGCCCGGCTTGGGTGGACACACCATGACGTGACCGTCGAGAAACTGGGCCTGCCCGAGCAGCTCGCTGACATTTTGTTTGCTCTTGAGCTTGCCTGCACCGAGCGCGCGCGCGGCGTCGAGCGTCTTGATGGCGCGCTCCATGATCTCCACGTCGACCGCGACCTGACGTTTGATGGTGTCCGGGTCGCTCGAGTAGTGGTGCTCGATGTCTGCGAACAGCGCGGCGGGCTCGCCGCCGACGGGCATGGTGATGGCTGCCGTCACACCGATCCGCGCGCGTGGTAGCTCTTCGAGCAGCTCCACGTCGAGGTCGGCCTCGAGCAGCTCCGAGAGCTCTGCCCGGAACTTGAGCTCGGCCGGGTGTGCCTCGCCGTCGGACATCAAGAGGTGGTCGATGGACTCCATCAGCTGCTCTTGGGACTTCTGGTCGAAGCTCTGGAAGAGCTCGAAGCAGCGCAGCTTGAGCCGCGAGTGCACGAAGGCGTCTTGCTCCTCGTCGTGGGCGACGGCCTCGGTGAACAGCGACTTGACCTCGAGGTCGATGGTCTCGAAGACATCGTGGAAGTGTTTGGTGTACTTGCGCACCAGGTCGCCACGCGCTTCGTCGCTCAGCCCGCTCGCGGTGCGCACACGATGGGTCACAAGCTGCTCGACGTAGTTGCGGACGAACGCCTTCTCGGACAGGTCGAAGTCCCCGTCGATGTGGCCGAACGTGGTGAGATAAAAGAGGATGGCCCGCATCTGTTTGTCGGCAGTGCGAGGGTCGGCACTCAAGTTCACCATCCCAACATCGTAAACGTGCCCCAACGACGGTGACCAGAGGCGTTCGCCGCCTACACTGGCTCCGCTCGCCCGCTTCAGTCGCCGTCCCCTGCCGAGAACGTGAGGGTGACGCCGAGGGCGCTTGCGAGATCGACCTTCAGGGCGAGCTCCAGCTCCTTGAGTGCACGAAACGCCGTCAACACCGCTGCCCGATCGGCGGTCACCGCGCGCGTGAGCGGAGCGCCGAGTCGCTCGACCGCCTGCCTTGCCGCCGTGAACCGGCTGCGCACACGCTCGTCGATGGTGGGTGCGACCGGACGCACCAGCGCAGCCAGCCCATCGCCCTGGTGTCCGACGTAGAGCGCCTCCGTCGCCGTCAGCTGTGCGATCACGAGCGCGGTGGAGACGCCGCTTCGGGCGCCCTGCACTTCGCTCTCCTGCACGTCTTGATGGGCGTGCATCTCGAGCACCGTCGCCAAACGATCGGAGGCCAGCGTCTCCACGGTGCCGACCATCTGGTTCACCAGCTGGCTTACCGTGTCTTGGGCGCGCTCGCCGAGGGTGTTCGCGAGCGCGGAGCCGTCGCCGAGCTCTGCGCTCGCGCGCTCGACGTAGCCTTGTGCGTTGTGGGCAAACGCGACGGCAAGTGCGCGCACACGGGCCCCGCCCTCCCCGGCGTCGCTGAGGCCGGGCGTGGTCTTGGAGAACAGCAGCCACTCCAGCGCGTACATCCCGCGCACGTCTACACCGAGCTGATCGATGGCCGACTCGGAGGGCGGCGCAGCGTCGGCGAGGCGTACCGCGAGCGCAGCCTCGCGCGCGGGCCAGAAGCGCGCCCGCAGCAAGCCGCTGTTGGCCACGAGCGGCCCGAGCCGAAACGCGTACACACGCTCCCACGCCAACAGCGAGCTCCGCCATGCGGACTTCGCCGCGCTCAGACTCTCCGGATCGGTCGAGAGCGCGCGCAAGCTCTCCGTCAGCTTGGCTGCCTCTTTGGCGAGCGCCTGGGTGTTTGGGACGAGCTGCGTCGCAATCAACGAGCGCAGCACACGCTCGCGCGTGGGCGCAGCATCACATGCGAACAGCACGACGAGCAGGAGGAGCGCGGACGTGCTCCGCGCGAGCCAACACGACACAGCTCTCACAACGACTCCAAGAAGTGAATCAGGGCCCGACGATCGTCCGCACGCATGCGGACAAAGCTCTGCTTGGCAAGCTCCGCTTCGCCGCCGTGCCACAGCACGGCTTCACGTAGGTCGCGCGCGCGGCCGTCGTGAAGGAAGCCCGAGCCGCCGCTCACGCGCTCGACCAGGCCGATGCCCCACAAGGGAGCCGTGCGCCACTCGCTCCCCGTCGCTTGCCAGCTCGGACGTCGATCGGCGAGCAGAGGCCCCATGTCGTGCAGCAACAAGTCGGTGTAAGGATGGATGGTGCGTCCGGCGAGCTCGCGAGGGACGGCGTCGTTCGCGGTGGTCAGTTTCGGCGTGTGGCAGGCGGTACAGCGCGCGATCGCAAACAGATGCTCACCGCGCAGCACCTCCGCGTCGTCTCGGTCGCGCCGCGCGGGCACGGCCAACGTGCGCACGTAGTTCACGACACTGTCCAGCACGTCGTCCTCGAGCTCGGGTGCGCCGCCGCTGGCTGCGCCTGCACAAGCCTCTTGCTCCGACGTCTGGTTTTCTTCTGCGAACAGCCGCGAGGTGATCCCCATGTCGCCCACGAACGCGGCCGCGGTCTGATCGAGCACGCTCGGTTGCTCCGCCTTCCAACCAAACCGACCGAGCGTGCGCGCGCCTGTGCTCGCGGACACGACCTGATTGGCGCGTCCCGAGATTCCGTCTCGATCCCGGTCGTCGGCGTCGACGCGCAACAACAACTCGGCCTCGGGCACGGCTTCGAGCAGACCCATGCCCACCAGCGCCGGCGCACTGCGCAGCGAAGTCAACACACCGTCCGACAGCGGACCAAATCCCAGCGCCGTGATCTCGAGACGCGGCACGCGCAACGAGTACGCAGCGCCATCGGCAAAGCGGCCGGGTTGCTCGCGGTAACGCACGAAGACGTCGGCCTCGCGCGCGAAACCAGTCACCGCGTCGCCCTGCAGCTGATCGCCGTACCGCGGGTCGGGTCGAGGCGCGCCGGTCCCGTCCGAGGTCGGGACGCTGATCCGCACCAGCGCCGTGCGCACCGGCTGGCCAGGCTCGGGCGCCCGCCCGCGTCCGTCTTTGAAGTGGCAGCCAGAGCAGGAACGCGCGTTGAACAACGGACCAAGTCCGTCGCGCGAGGACACGGACGACGGTGCGCTCACCCAGTTCTGGTTGAAGTATGAGTTGCCCACGAAAAAGCTCGCGCGCTCGCGGTCCGACAAGCCAGGCAGCGGCGCTCCGAATGCGTCGTGCGAGACGTCGTGGACCTCGAGCGGCGCGCGGTCTAGGTTCGTGGCGGCGGCCCCGTCCAGAGCAGCGTCGTCACGCGCCGCATCGCACGCGATCAAAAACCACGTCGACACCAGCGCGCGCCACAACAGGCCCTGCTTCATTGCGCGGCTCGCGGCGCCGACACACGTAGGCCGAGCTTTTGCGCAAAGTTCGCGAGTGTGCGCGTCTGTGCTTCGAGTGCAACGATGGTCTGCTTGATCGCCGTGCGGCCAGGCGCCTGGTCGGGGCCGGCGAGCGCGCGATCGAAAGGAGCTGGAATGCGCCGTGCGGCCAAAAGGCTCGCCCCTAGCTGCGTCTCGAGCGTCGCGGCCTCGCGCGCGTCGAGGCCGGCCAGCGCGGCACACAGACCGACGCCGCGCACGCTGGCCCCGGAGCGACCTGTGTAGCGCCCCAGGCAGACGTTCTGCAGACCGAGCGCGTCGTGCACGACGTCTTCGTGCGTGGTGTCACTGAAGCACGAGTGCTCGTTCTCTTGGTCGCGCGTCTCGTACGGCACCGTGAGCCGCTCGCCCGATAGCTCGGGCCCGCTCAGTGAGCCCATCCCACGCAGTGCAAGACCGAGCGCCTCGCGCTGCGGGAGCGCCAGAAAGTGGGCTCGGTAGTTGCCAGGGCTCGAGGCACGCCAGGCCGCCGCCACCGGCTCGAGGTGCAACACCAAGAGCTCACTGGCGAGCTGTAGGTAGCGCCGACGGCGTGTGACGAGTGTGTCGTCGGGCCGAACTTCGAAGTCGGTTGCCGGTCGTGCGCCCGGTCCCACGTGGCTGGTGTCGCGACCCCAGAGCAAGAACTCGAGCACGTGGTAGCCGGTGCTGATGCTGGTCTCCCCATCGCGCGCGTTGAGCGAGACGAGCAGCGCGCGCTCGAGGGCCGGGTAGCGCGCCGGATCGTCGATCACGCCCTTGTCGGACGCGTCGGGCGTGCCCTCGACGTAGTTCTCGTCGATGGGCCAGGTGTTGAGCAACAGCTCGGCCTCATCGATGGGACCACCGTAGAAGCGGTACACCTCGCTCTGTACGTACGGCTCGCGCGCAGCTTGCCAAGCGAGGCGTGCGTCGCGCAGCGTGCGCTCACTCGGCTCGCGCAGCAGCAGCTCGATCGCGGAAGACAACGCGTGCGCACCCAACAGCGCATCGCCGTAGCTCGCCTGTGCAATGTCCGCGTAGGTGACCAGTGCACTTCGCGTGCGCTCGGCATCAAGATCGCCGCGCGGGGGCTGCTCGCGCGTACACGACAACCAAGCCGCCGCGAGGAGCAGCAGCGGCCACTTCTCTTCGTGTACGGGCCGTTGGTTCAACGGACGTACTTGTTGGCCTCGACGATGCGCGCGTTGAAGCGAAACACCTCGGGCGTCTTGGGGTCGACCAGCACCTCGACCCAGTGCACCTCGCCGTCGCCGAACGTCTCGACGCGCGTGAAGTCTTCGAGCCGACGCTTTGCGGACGTGACGTTCGCATCGCTCGTGGGCGCGAGCAGCGGCTTGTCGGTGCGGAACAGGTGGGAGTCGCCGTGGGCCAGGACCACCGGGCGCGCGAACGCGATGCTGCGCTGGCTGATGCGCGTCAGCACCTCTTCGAAGCCCTTGCGCAGGTCGCTGCCTTCGGCGGCCTCGAACGACGGGTCGGCCTGCATGGCGAGGAACACGCCGGCGGCCCCGCGCCGCTCGGCCTGGTCGAAGGCGAAGTCGATCCAGGCGAGGGTTGCGTCGGTGCGCTTCTTCACTTCGTCGATGCGATCTTGGCGCGGCGCTGCGGCGGTCTCACCGATGCCGTCCCACAGGGCCAGGCCGTTGTTGCTGCCGACCACGTGCAAGGTCGCAAACACGACGTTGCTGCGCAGGAAAAAGGTGTTTTCGACGAACGGCGCGTAGGCCGCGACGCTGCTCTCTGGGTAGACCCGAAACGGCTTTCGGCCCGTGGTGGAGCTGGGCTTGGGGAAGAACAACGAGCGCAGCTTGGTCAGGCGCTCGAGTGGCTCGTACATGCCCGCGTTGCGGCGATGACAGTCGGTCCATTCATTGTCGCCGGGCGTGTACACGAGGCCGTTCTTCAGCTGCTGCAGCTGCGTGAAGCGCTGTCCGAGCAGCTCGTCGGAGCACAGCGTGCTGCCCGACTTGATGTCGCCGACGTGCACGGTGAACTGGGCGCGCGAGTCGTTGATCTCACGGATCAGCTGATCGACCTGCGCGAGCTGGTAGGGCGCGTAGGGGGTGTCGCCGATCAGCGCAGCTCAGTGCCGACTGCTCTTTCGAGACCGCCTGCTCGACGCCCTGCGCAGCGTCTCCGCGGCCATCTTGCCCAGAGGCGCGGGCGTCTTGCGCAGAGGCGCGGCCATCCGCGGCCAGCGTCGTCACGTACACCAGTGCCGACGCGCCCAGCGAAAGTAGTGACTTGTGCCTGTTCATCTCCGGACCTCCGCGGGCAGAGGTAGGAGGCGCCAGTCACGAGGCAGGCACGGGATGGGAAACTCTGTGTGACGGCCGGGGAACTCTCGTCCGGTCAGCCTCCCAGCACGACCTTGACCGGCTTCACATTCCAGATCTCCGAGGCGTACGCGGCGATGGTGTCGTCGCTGGAGAACACGCCGCCGCCGGCCGTGTTCACGAGCGAGGTCTGCGCAAACGCGCGCGGCTTGCCGTACAGCGCGCCGGCCCGCTCTTGACCCTCCATGTACGAGTCGAAGTCCGCACAGATCATGAACGGGTCGTACTTGCGCAGGTAGGTGACCACTGACGCGTAACGACTGCTGTCGCCGAAGCTGAAGAAGCCGTTCTCGATTAGGTCGACCACGCGCCCGAGCTCCTGACTCCGTGCGATGAACGAAGAGGGCAGGTAGCCCGCGGCATACAGGGCCTGCACCTCCGGCACCTCCATGCCGAACAACAAGAAGTGTTCGTGACCGACCGCCTCGCGAATCTCCACGTTGGCGCCGTCGTTGGTGCCCAGCGTCACCGCGCCACTGAGCGCGAACTTCATGTTGCCCGTGCCGGACGCCTCTTTGCCGGCGAGCGAGATCTGCAGCGACACGTCGGCGGCAGGGATGACCGCCTGCGCGAGCGAGACGCCATAGTTGGGGATGAAGGCGACCTTGAGCCGGTCGCGCACCAGCGGGTCACGATTGATGACCTCGGCCACGTCGTTGATCAGCCGGATGTGCTGCTTGGCAGTGGCGTAGCCGGCCGCAGCCTTGCCCGCGAACAGGTACGTGCGCGGCGTCATCGCGATGTTGGGGTTGTCGCGCAGCCGGATGTACTGCGCGATGATGCCGAGCGTCGCCAGCAGCTGCCGCTTGTACTCGTGGATGCGCTTGACCTGGATGATGAACATCGAGCTGGGGTCGACCTTCACATTGCAGAGCTTGGCGATCAACGGCACCACGTCGCGCTTGTTTTCGAGCTTGATGTCTCGCACGCGGTCGAGCACCGAGTCATCGTCGACGTAGCTCTTCAGGCGCGCCAGCTCGGGCAGCTCGTGCGCGGCGAAGCGCGGTCCCAGCAGCTCGGCTATCAGGTGCGACAGCCGCGGGTTGGCGTACAACAACCAGCGCCGCGGCGTGACGCCGTTGGTCTTGTTGTTGAAGCGCTCGGGCATCAGCTCGTAGAAGTCGTGCAGCAGCTGGTCTTTGACCAGGTCGCTGTGCAGCTTGGCCACGCCGTTGATGCTGTGTGAGCCCACGGTCGCCAGGTGCGCCATACGCACTTGTTTGCCGCCGCCGCCCTCTTCGATGATCGACATGCGCGCCAGGCGCGAGAGGTCGTCGGGCCAGCGCGTGATGACCTTGCGCAGGAAGTGGTAGTTGATCTCGTAGATGATCTCGAGGTGGCGCGGCAGCACGCGCTCGAACAACCACACCGGCCACTTCTCGAGCGCCTCGGGCAGCAGCGTGTGGTTGGTGTAGCCGCACACCTTCTCGGTGATCTCCCAGGCGACGCTCCACTCGACCCCTTCTTGATCGACGAGCAGACGCATGAGCTCGGCGACCGCGATGGCCGGGTGCGTGTCGTTGAGCTGGATGGCCGCCTTGTCGGGCAACAGCGTCCAGTCGGTGTGGCGCAGCTTGAAGTGCCGCAGCACGTCGGCCAGCGAGCAGGCCACGAAGAAGTACTGCTGCTTGAGGCGAAGCTCTTTGCCGTCGTCGGTGTGGTCGGGCGGGTAGAGCACCTTGGAGATGTTCTCGACGTCGACTTTCTCTTCGACGGCGCGGCGGTAGTCGCCCGCATTGAACAGCTGCAGGTCGAAGTCGTAGGG
Source organism: Pseudomonadota bacterium (assembly GCA_041179425.1). Taxonomy (GTDB): domain Bacteria; phylum Myxococcota_A; class Polyangia; order Polyangiales; family DASUME01; genus DASUME01. The sequence goes on from JBEGTL010000165.1 coordinate 9,428, forward strand.
CGCGCGCGCGGCCCACAACCTGAGTGTGTTGACGTTGTCGGTCTCGTGGCCGGCGATGAACGAGTCGTAGGGCACGCCGAGCACGGTCTTGCCCTCGACCCACACGGTGTGGACCTTGCCGTCTGCGCCGCGGTGCGACTCGACGTGGCCGTACAGCTTGACCGTCTGCTGGTGCTCGTGGCGCGGCATCTCCCAGGGGTTGCCCGCGTGCAGCCAATTGTCGCGATGCTCCACCTGCTGACCGTGCTCGATACGCTGCTCGAAAATGCCGTAGTCGTAACGAATGCCGTAGCCGACCGCGGGCAGCTCGAGGGTGGCGAGCGAGTCCATGAAGCACGCGGCCAGACGCCCGAGGCCCCCGTTGCCAAGACCGGGGTCGACCTCGCTCTCCAGCACCTCGGCCAGGTCGAGGTTGCGCTCGCCCACCATCTTCTCGGCCTCTTGGTACAGGCCCATGTTGAGCAGGCACAGGCCCAGGCTGCGCCCGGTCAAGAACTCCGACGACAAGTACGAGACGCGCTTGGCGTCGGCCTCGAGGTACGTGCGCTGCGTGGTGAGCCAGCGCTGCACCAAGCGGTCGCGTACCGTGTGGGCCATCGCGCGGTAAAAATCGTGTGCGGTGGCCTCTGCCCGGTCTTTTACGCAGGTGTACAGCAGGTGGTCGTACACGGCCTTGCGGAACTGGCCGGGGTCGATACGCGTGGGTGCCCCCGCGGGTGGGCTGCCCCGACGCTCGCGCGCCTGCGCCGACAGGGGGCCCGCGCCGACGGCGGCGACGGGTGTGGTGCTGCTACCGGCGGCAGCCGATGTCGTCGCGAGATTGTCCATGCCAAACCCCTCTGCGCGCGCTCACGACCTGGCGCGGCGAATTGCCAGCGAATGCCAGAGGACCATAGACAGCGCAGGTTTCGGCTGGTTTTCGCGGGCGGTTCGAGCACGTGATTGGGCGGCTCAGACCACCTTCACGCGCGACAGGGCCAACGCGGCGGCGCGCGGCGACACACGAGACAGCCACCACAGCATGCGCTCGCGCCCGGCCACCACGATCAGCTCTTGCTCGAGCCGCAGCGCGGCGACTGCCTTCTGTGCGAACACCTGGGCGGGCATCGCGCTCTTGGGCAGAGGGTGGCGGCCTGCGCTCGCCGTGCCGTCCCCCACGAGCGCGGAGTCGGCGATCGAGGTGGCCACGAAGCCCGGGCACACGACCGACACTTTGAGACCCGACTTGCGCGTCTCTGCGCGCAGCGCGTCGTGAAAGGCGAGCAGCGCAGCCTTGGCCGACGAGTACGCGGAGCGGTACGGCGTAGCGACCAGACCCGCGAGCGACGAGACGGCAACGATATGACCACTCTTGCGCGCCAGCATGTGTGGCAAGACAGCCTTGAGCAACGAGATCGGACCAAAGTAGTCCGTCTCGAAGATCTGACGGTCGACGGCTAGCGCGGTGTCCAGCACGAGCGAGCGCTGACTGACGCCGGCGTTGTTGATCAGCATGTCGATGCGACCGACCTGCTCGAGCACGCTGGAGACGACCGCTTGGTGCGAGTCGACGTAGGTGATGTCGAACGGAACCACCTTATGCGCAGCCGCGCGCTCGCAGCGTGAACGCACTCCCTCGAGCGCTTCGACGCGTCGCGCCGACAGCACCAAGATCGCGCCCTGCCGCGCGAGCTCGTAGGCGAGCGCCTCGCCGATGCCGGAGGAAGCCCCGGTAATCCACACGACTTTGCCAGTCAGATCTTTCATGGGTCGCTTCCGGGGCAGGTGGGGGACCTCTCGTACCAGCCCTACCCCTGATGCGCAAAGCAGCGGCTCGACAGACGAACACGTGCACGAGCACGTGCACGAGCGACAACGAGCACGAGAGACAACGAGCACGTGCCCGAGTACGAACACGCGGGCTCGTCGCTGGACCTCTACGCCCGTGCCCGAGCGAGGAGGCTCCTGCGTGCTCGTCCACGTGCTCGGGCTCGTTGCCTCTCGTGCTCGTGCACGTGTTCGTGCTCGTGCTCGCCGTCCGCAACCTCAAAGCACAGGCGTATAAACCTGATCCCTGCCCCCAACGCTAGGCGTATGCGCCGCATCGGTCCCCGCAGCGACGTGACACCCTACGCAGATCGCCTTCGCCGGCCCAGCGCTTCCGAGTCCGTCTGCGACGACTCCCTTGTCGTCGTGCGGCGCCGCACTGTCGAGAGGGACGCTCTCGTACCAGTACCAGTTCGCTCCGCCTGCGCTGTCGTCTGCCGTCTTGAGGTACACCGCGTACCCGACCGGAGTGGTCGCAGTCGCGCTCGCGTACAGCTCTTTGACCGCCGCCGCGCCCTTGGGCCAGGCGCTGGTGCCAGACACATTCTTACTGATCAAGTCGTTGGAGCAGATGCGGTTGAAGCCGTGTGGCGAGGGGGGCCTGAACTGGTGTGGCGCCGTCTCGCAGTGCCAGCTCTTGTAGTCGCCCTTGGCGAGCCAGGCCTGCACCAGCGCGGCGCCCTGCGGCGGAGTCTGCTCGACCGTGGCCGCTCCCTCCGCCTCGTCCATGTCGTCGTCGCCACACGCCGTGGTCGACAGCAGCCCGGCGCACAGCAGGCTCGCCATACTCATTCGTTTGATGGTCATCCGACAGTCCCCTTGCGGTGAACAGCGACAGCGCTGTTTCCTCGGCTTCGTCGGAGACCCTCACAACGTTACGATGAGAATGTGTCGCGCGGCACAGTAGGCACTCAAGCAGCGCGCGGCGACGACAACAGACGACCGAGTCCGCCGCCGACGACGCCGGCCAGCAGTACGCCCACGAAGTGGAACGCAAACAAGTGGACACTCAGGTTGTACGCGCCGCAGTGCGTGCGCAGCGCGACCTGACCCACCACCGCAAAGCCCATCGACCAGGCCGCGAAGGGGAGCGGCTCGACGTTCACTTTGCCGGCGCGCGACAGCGCCATGCCCACCACCAGCGGGATGGCCGAGAACGCGCCCTGAAAACCCAGACAGTGCCCCGCAAGACTAGGAACCAAGTCGGACAGTCGCAAAGGGTTGCTGCCGCGCCCATCGAACCAAGCGAGCGCGACGGAGGCGACGAGCGCTGCCAAGATGGCGAGGCGTGCCCAGGGCGAGCCGACCTCTTGGACCTCTACGGCACTGGTCAAGACGCGTGCCCGCAGCGCCGGCGACACGACCACCGGTGCGTTCTCGCGATCGAGCAGCGCGAACATGGCCTCGTTCTCGAGCAAGCGCGCCTCGCAGTACGAACACGTGGTCACGTGCTCGAGCGCGCCCTTGAGCGAGACGTCTGCTTCGCTCTGTAGCGCGCGCGGGTTGTCTCGCGCACGAAGCGCGGCAAGCGCGAGCAGCTGCTCGGACTCCAGATGCTCGGTCACGACGACTCCTCCTCACGCACCAAGGGCAACAGTAAGGTCCGTAGGCTGTCGTACGCGCGAAACGCACGCAGCCGGACCGCGCCCTCTTGCACGCCGAGTACGGCGCCGATCTCGCCGAAGGTCATGCCCTCGAACCGGTGCAGGTGGACGACCACGCGCTGCGACGCGGGCAGGCTGTCGATCGCCTCACGCACACGTTGGTCGCGCGCGCGCTGGTCGATCACACTCGCCTGGTCGGTCGGGCCCGCTTGGTCGGCCACCCGGTCGAGCTCGGTCTCGTCGGCCGACGGGGGCAGCCGGTAGCGTCGCCGCAGCTCGTCGATGCGCACCCGCGCGGCGATGGTGAACAGCCAGGGCCGCACCGGCGAACCCAAGTGATAGCGCTTGCGGGCCGCGTGCACGCGCTCGAAGGTGACCTGCAGCAGATCTTCGGCCACTGCCCGGTCGGCCACGGCGCGCTGAAAGAACGCGAGTAGGCGCGGCGCAAGCGCGTCGAAGAGCGCACCGAACGCGGCCTGATCGCCGGCCACGTAGGCAGCCATCAACTGTTGCTCATCCGCGATCTCGCTCACCGACCGGACCCTCTGTCGCCCGAGGTCTCGGGCGCTCTGGTGTCGCGCCACCCCGACGACGGGCGCGCTGGCCCGGCCAAGATGGACGCCCCAGAGTCCGATGTCCATGTCCATGCCCATTGGGAGGGCATTCGTTCGACGCCCGTCTGGCGTTACGTTTCGCCCCAAGGCTTGCTCGGGGCGGCCCTACCGTTAAGGTGCGCCCCATGCTTCGCCTCGACTCGGTCTCCAAGCAGCACGGCCGCCAGATCCTGTTCCTCGACGCCTCCATGAGCCTCTTTCGCGGCGAGAAGGTGGGCCTGGTGGGGCCCAACGGCTCCGGCAAGAGCACGATCTTCCGCATGATCGTGAAAGAAGAGCAGCCCGACGCCGGCAACGTGGTGGTCGATCGGGGCGTGACCGTCGGCTACTTCAGCCAAGACGTCGGCGAGATGCAGGGCCGCAGCGTGGTCGAAGAGACGATGGCCGGCGCCGGCGAGGTGGCGACGGTAGGCCACGAGCTGCACGAGCTCGAGCATGCGCTGGCCGATCCCGCGCGCGCCGACGAGCTCGACAAGCTGGTCGATCGTTTTGGCGTGGTGCAGGGCCGCTTCGACGAGCTCGGCGGCTACGCGCTCGAGGCGCAGGCGCGCGAGATCTTGGCGGGCCTCGGCTTCGCGGCCGAGTCGGTCGACGACGACGTGGGCAAGCTGTCGGGCGGCTGGAAGATGCGTGTCGCCCTCGCCCGCATCCTGCTCATGCGGCCCGACGCGCTTTTGCTCGACGAGCCCACCAACCACCTCGACATCGAGTCCATCGTCTGGCTCGAGAACTTTTTGCGCGGCTTCGAGGGCGGGCTGATCATGACCTCGCACGATCGCGAGTTCATGAACCGGCTGGTCACCAAGATCGTCGACATCGACGCGGGCGAGTTCACCACCTACTCCGGCAACTACGAGTTTTACCTCGAGAAGCGGGCGAT
>JBEGTL010000166.1:0-14222 GCA_041179425.1 Pseudomonadota bacterium
GTCGGGCCGACTCGCAGAGGGGCTGTCCGTCGTGGGCACGAAGCCGCCTCGACCCAGCGTGCCTGGACTGCCGAGTACCTCCGCGCCCGAGGCGGACGTCGTGACCCACAGGTCATCGCAGGCGTGCGCGAGTCCGTCGACGAAGGGGAAGGTCGCGATCGGAATTTGTCCGACCACGGTGCGATGACCGTTGGTGAACTCGCACGCGAACGCGCCTCCGGCAGTGATCCGAACATCCGTGAGGTATCCGGCGGCGTAGCCGTCTTGCGTGGCGGCGTTGGTGGTCGACGGAGCGGCGAAGTTTGTGGTGCCGTCGAGACCGGTGCCGCGCTCATCGACCGCGGTGCCGAAGTCGAAGCTGATCTGCTGTCCTGCGGTGGCGCCGATGAAGTCCCACGTCGATGCGTTGGTCGTCTCGGTCTGCAGCGCACCGTCGGAGCTGAAGGTGAGCGTTCCGTTGGCGCCCTCAAAGGGAATCCCGGGCGTACCGCCGGTGATCTCGGAGCCCTCGACGACCGCGTGCCACTCCCAGTCGTGGGTGCCTGTCTTGGCGAAGTACGTGGTGATCTGGTGGCCGTTGCCGAGCGAGTCGTAGACCGTGACCGAGCTCGGGAAGTTGCTGGTTGCCGCCGGATTGCTCACCTCGAAGGCGTTGCCCGGGACGGTCGAGTTGGCATTGACGTTGACCCCGAAGCGCGCCGCGCTGGTCGCGGTGGCCGGCAGGAAGGTCGGCGGAATGCACACGTCGCCGACGGGGGACGTGGTCTTGCCACGACCGTCGGGTGAATACCCTTGCAGCCTCAGGTCGTCGCCTGTCGCGAGACAACCGTCCTCGTCGAGGTGCATCTGCACCTTGCGTGCGCAGTAGGCGGCGCGTGGCGCGGGACCCAGAGCACGAAGCGAGAGGAAACCCGCGCCGGCGAGCTGCAGGTTAGTATGCCAGGACGCCTCGATCGGCGGCAGGGCTCGGGCCTCGCGCGTCGGGCAGGTCGTGTCGCCGTTCGCGGGCGCCTCCGCGCCGCTCGCGGGCGCGGGTGAGCCGCTCGCGGGCGCCGGCGAGCCTTCGTACTCCGCGTCATCGGTGCAACTCACCGCGAGACCGACACAGATCAATAGTAGACGGCATGTGCGCACAGGACTCATCTGTCATCGCCTCCCCAGCACCGCGCTACGCGGACGGGGTGACGGTACGGAGGATCCTCCACCTTCTTGAGTGGAAACGACCGCAGCCTACCCGACGGGGTAGTCGATCGGCCTGACCGGGCGGGGCGCAGTCTGCGCGAGGTATTCTCGTGAGGGAGCATCTTGCAGTATCTGGCGGATCACAGCCCGGACGCAGGTCTCATCCCGCGCGCCGGCTCGTTCGAGCGCTACCGTATGCAAGAGATGCTCGGGTACATCAACTCCGAGATGCACAAGTCTTACACCCCACTGTTTAGTCAGGAGACTACGAGCGAAGTTCGCGCTGAGAAGCACGCGACGCTCAAGAAGCGCTACTCCTTGCTCAACGATCAGCTCGCATCGCGCGACTACCTGCTCGGTCACGCCTTCAGCATCGCCGGTGCGTACCTGTTTACGATTGCCAATTGGGCTGAGCACGTGAAGCTCGACCTGTCCGCGTTCACTCAGCTCACCGGGTTCCAGCAGCGCGTAGCGCAGCGTCCCTCGGTGCAGGCCGCGCTCAAGGCCGAAGGTCAGGCCTGAGCGTCCAAGCCGTCTCACAGCCCGTGAAGTGGAAAGAACCGAACCGGCAGCCGTGGGCGCAGGAAACACTTGCGTTCGTGGCGCCGGCTCGTTATTAACCGATCGGTCAGTCAGCAGGGAGAGAACGAGTAAGATGCCAGCGGACTCCGCAGACACGCGCAAGGCGATCCTCGATGCAGCCGAGGCGCAGTTCAGTGAGCTCGGGTTCGCAGGGGCTTCGATGAGCGCCATTGCCGAGGCCGGCCGGGTCTCCAAGGCGCTCCTGCACCATCACTTTGGTTCCAAAGAGGGGCTGTGGCACGCGGTGAAAGAGCGTCGCTTCAGCGAGTTCTGGCCCGAGCAGTCGCAACTGGCGGAAGGTCCTCTGGATGGAGTGTGGTTTACAGACTCCCTCAAGGCTTACTTCGCGTACCTGCAGACCAACCCAGCGTTCGTGCGGCTGATGACCTGGAATTTCGTAGAGCGCCAGGCGCAAGAACCGCATCACGATCAAGGTCCTCTACAGCTGGCCGAAGCAACGCGTCGGGTCCGCGAGTGTCAAAAAGCAGGCTTCCTTCGCGACGACATCGACCCCTTTCACGTCGTGGTGATGTTCTTCTGCCTGGTCGTCCACTGGCACGAGGCCAAGGCACTGTACCTCTCGTTTCGCGCACGTCCTGCCAAGTCACTCAAGAAGGATGACGCGGCCTATCTCGAGGACATGCTGGCCGTCTTCTTGCGCGGCCTCTCGATCGAGCGTTGATTTCTTTGCGGCTTATTGCTGACCGGCTGGCCGGTCAATATAAGGAGAGGCGAAATGCGACCTGTTCGTGCACTGCTGTCCGGGTTTCTGTTGACGCTGGCGACTACGGTCGCGCAAGCGGAGCGGCCTCACTTCTCGGTCGTTACCGCGGACGGCAGCGCGCTGAGCGACGCGCAGCTCAAGGGCCGCGCAGTCATCCTCTGGTATGACAGCTCAGACTCCGTACACGTCAACGATGAGGCGAAGGCCGAGCTCTCGCGCATGTTGTCGACAATGTCCGAAGCCACGCGTCCGCGACTGGTCGCGGTGGGAGATGTGTCAGGCTACGACTACTGGCCAGCGCGAAGCTTCGCCAAGAGCGAGCTGCGCAAGTACGAGGGCATCTATCGCATCCCGATCTACGGTGACTGGACGGGCGCCATTCGCGCCGCGTTCGCGCTGGACCCAAGCCACGGCAACTTGCTCTTCATCTCGGCGACGGGCGCTGTGCACTTTCGCCGCACTGGCAAGGTGGATCAAGCCGGCGTCAAGCGCGTAGTCGAGCTTTCGCGAGTACCATGAGCGACGCGACGATGCGGACAAGCTGGCTTCACTTGGCGCTGGGGTCGGCCGGCGTGATAGGCGTCTCGGTCCTGTACTTTTTGTCTCCACCAGAGCTCGTTGGAGCAAACCTCGGCCAAGATCTGGCCCTCGCAGAGAGCCTCGCGGTGGCCAACGGCCAGCTGCTGCCCTGGATCGGCGTGGCCGGCATCGTGGCCGACCCTGCGATTGCCATCGGGGCGTTTGCGCTGGCGAGCAGCTTCATCGAGCGCCGCATGGAGCGGGCGGCGCTGGGCATGTACTGGTTGGCGACAGCGGCCATCATCTTCACCCTGGTCGATCTGGTGCTCGGCTTCGGCGTGCCCGCGGCTGTCGGCGTGCCCGCGGCGTTCGCGCTAGTCAAGCACACCTTCGATGCGCTCACCGGCGCGGCCTCGTACGCGTACGGAGTGAGTGCGCTGATGCTGGCGCGCGAGTCTGACGGTCTTGCTTCGCGGGCGCTCTCGCGGGCGCTGTTGGTGGTGGGAGCGCTCGTGGCGGCAGCCGGGGTGTCGGTGCTGCTGCGCGTCAACGCAGCGCTTCCCTTGGGTGCAGGACTGACTGTGCTCACCACGCTCTACTCATGGCTGGGCCTGCGCAACGCGTCCGGGACCACGTCCTGAAGGGACGTGCCTGCTTCGCGAGAGCACCGTAGAGGCCCTCGCATCGGCACCCAGCTGCGCCGATCACGCGACCAGGTCTGCCGAGCCGCACGCGAAACGGATTCTTCTGCTGGGTGTCTCCTGGACGCAAAGCGTTGCAGGTGGCTTCTCGCCCGGCGCTACGACGGGAAGCTTGTCGCTGTGGCGGCGGCGGTCGCGAAGTGCCTCCGAGGCTGGCTCCGGAGCCTGACGACGAGCCGATCGGGTCGAAGCGCGAGTGCGCTCAGGCAGGAGTGCAGGTGATGACGATCGGCGTCTGCAGGGCGCGCGTGCACGCCTTTGCACCTCGCGAGGGCGCATCGCTCACGGAGACGGTCAATGTACGAGTACCCGCACTGGTGCAGGTGAAACTCGCGACGGACCCGCTCGTGCTCTCGCCCGCGCCCTGAAGCTGCCACGCGACCGTGCTCGTGACCTGCCCCACGCTCGAGCCCTCGAGCGACCACGTGTACGCCAGCGTGTCGTTGTCGGCGTCGCGCGCGTTGACGGTCAACTGCGTCGATTCGCCGACCGTGAGCACGCCGGGTAGCGTTGCGTCGATGATGCGCGGGCAGTTGTTGAACGTGTCGTTGATGCCGACCGGCACGTCGCTGTCGACGACATCGGGCCCACCGGCATCATCGGGCCCACGGACGTCGACCGGCTCGCAGAGGAGCAAGATGTCGACATCGGCGACGTGATCGGGCCCGATCACGAATGGAGAGGAGATACCTGTGCAGCCGCCCTCTGGCGAGCTCAGCCTGACCGAGTAGTTGTCCCCGGACTCCAAGCCACTGATAAGTTCGCTCGGCGAGTCGCCGAGGAGCGGGAACGATCCCGACGTGACCAAATCGTTGTTGCGCATGATCGCGTAGTCTACGGAGTTGACTGCTGGGCCGTTGCCCACGATCGTCAGACTGAGATCCCCCGTCGGGGGCGCTTGCTCCTCGCCGTCAGCTCGGCTGCCAGAGCCGGTCCCCTCCGGGATGTACTTGAGGTCGCCGTCCAAGCAGGCCCCGAGGATCTGCGAACAGGCGACGCAAAGTGTGCACGCAAGGTGAGAGCGATTTCTGAGAGTCAAGCTTAGAAGCAGGTGTTCTCCGCCATCGGCGACCTGCCACTTGCCGAGATCCGCACACGCCACATCCGCGACCTCGTCCGCACCGGGCGAACAAACACTCAGATCGCACCGCGCACGCTGCGCAACATCTACGGCGTGATCCACACGCTCTTCCGCGACGCAGCGATCGAAGAGCTGATCCCGTCGAACCCGTGCATCCTCTCCAGCAAGGAGCTCGGCCCCAACGGAGACAAAGATCCCGAGTGGCGCGCGAGCGCCGTGTACGACCGCGACGAGTTCATCAAGGTCATCTCCTCCGACCAGCTCCCGTCCGACCCCGCACCATGTACCCCGTCCTGGCGCTCGCGGGCCTGCGCCACGGCGAGATGGCGGCCGGCGCTGGCGGAACTACGACCCGATCCGCGAGCCCCTTGGCAAGCTCGTGAGCGCCCGCTCGTACGACCACGCCAGCACTAAGACCAAGCGCCCGCGCGAGGTCCCCGTCCACCCGACGCTCGCCAAGGTCCTGGCCGAGTGGAGAGAGAAGGGCTGCGCCGAGATCCTCGGTCCCGCGCCCGAGCCGGACGACCTGCTCATCCCGTCCCGCGAACGCGCCATGCGGAGCCGCCACCACACTCGCAACAAGCTCCTCGAAGACTTGGAGCGCCTCGGCCTGCGCGCCCGCCGCGGCCACGACCTGCGCCGCACCTTCATCACGCTCGCCCGCGACGACAGCGCCCGAGCCGACCTGCTCGAGTTGGTGAGCCACGCGCCGCGCGGGAACATCATCAACATCCACACCTCGATGCCCTGGGAGAACCTCTGTGCCGAGGTGCTCAAGCTGCGCATCGAGCTGCCGCAACACGCCGACATCATTCCGATTCGTCGGGGCGTGAACGCCGAAAGCCCCGAACCTTGCGGCTCGAGGCTTACTTCATTGTTTACTTCAGTCGTCGGCGGCCCCAGAAAAACAGGGCGTTTGATCGTGGAGGCGCGGGGAGTAGAAGCTCGTGAAAGCGAGTGCGGTTTGGTGACGTTTCGTGACGTTTCGTGCCGGGAAGGGCGGGATTTGCGGGAAAAGGGAGAGGGTGGGGAAGTGGCGAGTTCGGTCTCGTGCGGTCTCGTGGAATCTCGGTGTAGTAGTGAAGTAAGGGCCACGGCGGAGGGCTCCGAGTCGACGAGCGAGAGCAGTCATGCGCCGACCGTTGCGCGGCCCGAGCCTCAGGCGGCGGCGGTCAGCGCTAACGAATCAGCGAGCGCTCGCCTGGCCGCACTGGAGCACCTGGTCGATGCGGTGGTAGTGCTGCTCGATGCCGGTGAGTTCGACCGCGCGAAGGCATTGACGCACGCGTGGAGGAACACGCGCCAGTGACGTGCTGGTGTTCAACGGCCAGCGAATTGGGCAGCAAGCTGCTGCCCAATTCGACGATCCGCAAGTCGCCTCACCGGTGCGAGTGACTCGGCCGCTTCCGCACCTGAGCAGCGGCGCAGTGCTGTAGGCTACTAGGCACGGTCGGCACCCCAAACGAACCTTGCAAAGATATATCGGATGCGATATGCTCGGGCTTGTCGCCGGCTCACAAGCCGCTCGTGTTCCTGAGCGGGGCCACCATCAAAACGCCACCGCTCACCGCGGCCGCGCGTGGCGAGGTCGGCTACCTGCTTCGACAGCTGCAGGCCGGTGAGTCGCTCGCACTCCCGCGGTCGCGTCCGATGCCTTCGATTGGCGCGCGCTGTCACGAGCTGCGCATCCAAGACGAGACCGTCACTTGGAGGTTGGTGTACCGGATCGACCCGACCGCGATCGTGCTGGTCGAGGTCTTCACGAAGAAAACTCAGGCCACTCCAAGGGCGGTCGTAGACACGTGTCAGAAACGACTTCGGGCCTTCGACCAGGGGACGTGACCATGGAAGCAAAGCAGCGAAAGAACCTCGCGAAGATGGGCGGCCGTGTCGCGACTGTTCAAGAGTTCCTCGGTCTCAGCGATGCCGAGGTGCGCTTGATCGATCTGCGCATTCAGCTGACGCGTGAGCTTCGCGAGCATCGCACTGCGCGCAAAGTGACGCAGGCTCAGCTCGCGAAGTTGCTGGGCACGAGTCAGCCGCGCGTTGCGGCGATGGAGGCAGGCGATCCGCAGACGAGTCTCGAAGCGTTGCTGCGCGCACTCATCGTGCTTGGCGCGACGCCGACGTTGAAGGTCGCCTAGTCCACCAAGGGAGCCGGTTCTCCCCGGCAGGTCAGAACGATGAATGAGCTCAACGAAATCGAGAGGCGAGTTCGCAGGCAAAGCCTGTCTGCGCCAGCCTGACTGTCAGACCGCGTCTCCTGGCTTCCACGAAGGCTGCGTCTCGAACAGATGGACCTCTGTACCCATGGCGTCCCAGTGCCGCTTGGACCGCGTGAAAATTCCAACTTGCGGTACCAGGCTATCCGGGTGCTCGAGGGTGCCCGCCGTAAACGTCAGAACACCAGGCATCCGCGAGTTGCGGCCGTACAGCGGACTACCGCAATTCGGGCAGAAGGTGCGAGTCACGGTACTCTCTCCCGTCTCGAGCTCGAACTCCGCAACAACTCCGATGACGCGAGCTCGCTCGACTGGATACATCGCACCGGTCGTGTGCCCCGCCCCGCTTACTTTTTGGCAATCCTCGCAGAAGCAATGTGCGACCACGAGTGGCTCACCTTCGAGCTCGTAACACACGGCTCCACACAGACAGCGGCCCAGCCTCATGTTCGTACTCCCGGACGGACGGCGTTACATGCTGCAGCGCTCACGCAACCCGACGAGGGCATACCGTCAGGTTTCTAGCAACGGCATCCTGCTGGCTGACGGTGGCACTTCGAATGGCAGCTTGGTCCGCTCGACGCTGCTCACCGTAGACATGCGGCAGCAGCGGCGGCTTTCCGTCAGGGCGGCCTCGGCTGCGAGCCGGCACCCGCCGGCCTCAGCTCGACGGAGTCGCCGCAGACTACGGAGTCGGAGTAGCCGCGAGGAATCGCGAAACCGTCGCCCGCAGCTTCGGCACCTCGTTCTGCACCGCGCCCCATACGATTGCATCGTCGAGCGCGAAGTAGACATGCGCCACGAAGTCGCGAAACCCCGCGATCGCGCGCCAAGGTACTTCAGGCATCTCAGCCCTCAGAGCGTCAGGAACGCGCTTGCCGCCTCTCCAAGAACCTCCAAGTTCCGGAGCACCGCATCGTACGTTCGCTCGTCAGCGACGAACGACTCGAGCGTCATGCCGGTCGTGAAGCGCACTATCTTCTCACACGCGCGCTCGATGTCTTCGAGGTACAGCCGGGCGTCACGCGACACGGAGCGCCTCGCGCTCGACATGAGGCCGCACACGCGCCTTCAGTCCGGCGCGCGTCACCAGATCCACGCGCGCGTCGAGGCGTTGCTCCAAATGGTCCTTGAGCTCCATGAAGCTGGTGAACGACGGCGTGCTGAGGAACGAGACCATCACGTCGACGTCGCTGTGGCCGCGCGCTTCGTCACGTGCCACCGAGCCAAACAGCAAGAGCTCGGACACGCCGAACCGAGTGCGCAGCTCGGCAGCGCACTCGGTCAGCGTCTTGATAGCGTCGGCTCGCTTCACGCTGGGAGCCTAACATGGCCGACCTTTGCGAAGCATCGCAGCACCCCCAACCGGGTGAGCGATGCGACGCAAGTGGCCGTACTTGTTCTGAAATAGTGGAGGCGCCGGGAGTCGAAGCTCGTGAAAGCGAGTGCGGTTCGGTGATGTCTCGTGATGTTTCGTGCGGGGAAGGGCGGGATTCGCGGGGAAAACGAGAGGTCGGCGAGACCGCGAGTTCGGTCTCGTGTGGTCTCGTGGAATCTCGGTGTAGTAGTGAAGTAAGGGCCACGGCGGAGGGCTCCGAGTCGACGATCGAGAGCGGTCATGCGCCCGTTGTTGCGGGGCCCGAGCGGCCGGCGGCGGCGGTCAGCGCCAACGACTCAGCGAGCGCTCGCCTGGCCGCACTGGAGCACCTGGTTGACGCCGTGGTGGCGCTGCTCGACGCTGACGAGCCCGACCGTGCGAGAGTGCTCGCGCACGCATGGAGGAATAGTCGGCAATGATGAGGCTGGCCCGGTGCGTTCGAACTGGGCAGCAGCCCGCTGCCCAGTTCGGAGCGGGACCGTGACGCAATGCTTGGACCCGAGTGGCTATCCCGAGCGCTTAGCCTCCAACCGCTAGAGGAGCCGTAGTCGGCGACTCGCTACCCGGGGAGCCGTTCCCAAGCGGTCGCGAGTTGTTCCACTGCGGGCTTCAACTTCGTGGCCAGAGCGCGAGCTACAGCGTTGTCGTCATTGCCGTGCGCGGCCAGCACGCGCGAGGTCGCCGCGTTCAACTCCTCGATCTCGATCTCGCCGCCTTCACTCAGCGCCTTGATCGGCGATCGAACCTTGAGCGTACGCGTGCGCCCGATCTTGCCTTGCAGTTGCACCGTGAACGCATTTTGGAAGACGTGGCAGTCCGCATGGCGCCTCCACTCGGCGTAGATGTGCTCGTCTCGCGTCAGGCTCGAATGGATCGCCTTCGCTGCCTCGGTCGCGCTCACGTGCGCGGCCCGGTACTGAGGCGCATTGGGGTCGGTCAACGTGAGAGCCTCGGCCTCGGTCAAGTTTGCGAAAAAGCCTCCGGCGAGATGCGGCATCAGCTCGGCGAACACGCCGTGCAACCGGATGTAGAACATGTTGATCTCTTCGTCCGGTAGAGCGTCGTTGGGGTCCGCCAGTCTCAGCGCGTACAGGTAGAGCGAAGCGGCCCAGCGGCGAGCAGCCATGACTCTGCGGCCTGATGCTTCCTCCACGCTTGCCGCCCAACGCCGTAACCCTTCCAGCGTCATGCCCTCTGTGTTGTCCATCGGGAACCAACGCCCGCGGCGTTTGCAGCTATCGCAGATCGTTGTGCCCGAGGGGTGCGGAAGCATGCAGCGAAAGCACGCGATGAACTTGGGTTGCTCCGGAGCCGCTGGCGTTTGCCCCGCCGGCGGGGTTTGCTTTGGTTTCTTCGCCTCACGCGCCTTCTGCGCGCCGACCTTGCTCATGGGCCGATAGTAAGCCAGGTGCGGCCCAAGTTGGGCTGGTAGACTCCGCGCGCATGCAAGAACAGCAGCCAGCCCAACCCCCTGACCCCACCGGAGCCGCAGAACGAACCGAGAACGCAGCCAAGGCCGCAGGTGAAACCCAGCGGATGGCGGCCGTCCGCGACTACATGAACGGCAAGGCCCGCGTTCAAATGGAACGGCTGGCGGATACAACGCCACATGGATGGATGGTGCTGAACTACTTCGGCCGCGCGATGGGGATGGCAAATAGCCTGAGCCGGCTCGACCACCCGCTGGACTATCAACTGGTGATGGCCGGCGTGCGCACGCTGTTCGAGATGGCTGTGGACCTCACGCTGATCAACAGCGGCAAGGACACACTGGAAAAACTCGAGCTGTGGGAGCACTCGGCGCTGCTCGAACACGCTCACGCCTTGAAGCGTCGACACGAGGAGAAACCGTCGTTCCCGCTGGCCTCTGAGCTTACCGGGTTCCTGGCTAGGGCCTCCCCGATTCTGGAAGGGCGCGAGCTGCACTGGAGAAGGCCCGCTCCGAAGCAGGCGCCTCCCGCACCGTCGGGGCCCTGTGAACGATGCAAGAGAGAGCACGAAGCCCGGGGCCAGCGGGCAGCGAAGCGCGCGGCGGAGCCCACTGAGCACCCAGACCGCTGGACAAACCGCACGCTCTACCAAGATGCGCTGGAGGCGGACAACGCACCGGGCGCGGGCGACCTCGTGGACTTTTACGTCACCATGAACAGGATGCTCTGCTGGGGCACCCACGGCAGCGGCGCCGTTGGCGTCCGCAACATCACGACGGCTGGTTTCCCAACGATGCACTGGACCGCGATGGCCATGGCGGTCGACGTGGCGCTGCGCGTGACCCAACTGTGTTTGGAACATTTCAAGGTCGCCGACGTGCAAGCCGAGGACGCTGCCAAAGCGGACGGCCAGCGCCGCTACGAGCATGCGTACAACGCGCGGATCGCCAAGGGGCCGGACCGGGCGCCCTGATGGGGACCCTGGTTACTCGGTCGGCAACGTGCCAGGTCTATCGTCGGCGGATCTGGTCGTTGAGTCCCATCAGATCGATCTCGTGATAGTCCTCCACGTCCAGCTCGCAGAAGTAGCAGTGGAAGTGAACAACGGATGCGCCGATCGGATGTGAATCCTCGCCATCGTGGTCGTAATCAACCTCGATAGTTGGGACCCCAGGTGATTCGCACGCAGGGCACACCATGGTCAGTGTGCGCGACTTGCGTAGAGCCTTCTCTGTTCGCTCGTCCGCCACGGGGATGTGGCCACTCATCTTCTCTAACTTAGCTCGTGGAAACGTGCACGGTGAACCTCGAGTTTGGCCTTCACACGCTCGGGGGCCTGCTCTTCTCGAAGGCGGGCTGCGCGTGTTGCCTCGGTGTCGTCGAGGAGGTCGTATAGGGAGACGTCGAGCTCTTCGGCTAGGTAGAAGACCAACGCGTAGACGTCGGCGAGCGCGCTGCGCAGACGCTCATCAGTCAGCTCGGCGAGATTCCGATGGGCGATGGCATCTCGGATCGTGGCGAGGTTCAGGACGGTGCTCAGGCGCTCGCGGACCGTGTTGGATATGGCAGCGGCACGGTGAGCGGCGGCCTGCATGCCACATAGGCTTCCAGTTGACTCATGCGCCGGAGGCAGCTTCCCCTTGTGGCCTGAGATCACGCGCTCGGGATGATGCGCCGCGAGCGCCTGGTCAAAATCTAGCTTGTCGAAGGCGTAAGCGTAGTGGGGGTTGAGCTTGTGAAGCACGCCCTTGAGAAGCCGGTCGACACCGAGCGCCGAGAACAGCGCCGCTTCGATCAAGAGCGCACGATCGTCGCCGCGGTCGATCGCACTCTGGCCGATGCCGAACAGGATCCCGGCGTCACGAACGTGGAAGCTCTCGTCTGATGCCATGCGCTCCGGATCATCGCGCGGACCGCAGCTGGGCCAAAGCGACTTTGTGGGAGCGACCTCGAAGGCGGTCAGTACCGACGATCTCCAGGACGCTCGCCTCGTCGCGCTGGAGCATCTGGTCGATGCGGTAGGGGGCTACTCGACGCCGGCGAGTTCGACCCGCGCGAACCTGCTCATGCACACAAGGCGGAACAGTCCGTGATGACGGGGCTGGCTCCGGTCGGTCGAGCCCGCTGCCCGATTCGCGAAAGCCGTAGCGAGCCGGCGCCCACCGGGCAATTGGTCAGCAACCTGTTGACCAATTGCCCGGTCACGGGTCCGGCAACCTGCGAGGCGCGACGGTGCGGGGCTCGGTGCGCTTGAGCCGTGGATGGACGGTGGGCCTCGACCTACAACAACTGCCCCGCGCGCGCATGCTCTGCTACCTTCGCGACCGTGGACAGGAAGTCGTTCGAGGCTCTGCGCGACGAGCCGAACAAGCTGATCGAGGGCGCTATCCGTCTCGTTCGTCGCGCTGCCACGTCGCCGGCCCTGGTGGTGGACGGGGTCGCGATCCGTACCAGCTCGGGGATGGACGTTCGTTTGAGCATCTCGTACAACCCCGAGGTGGGCTCCAAGACGTGCAATGCCTACGTGCCAGGCCTCGGGCCGATCTGCCGGCTGGAGGTAGACGGCCCCGCCCATCGGCCCGCGGGGCGCTCTCACAAGCACTCGCTGCAGGGGGAGCGATGCCCGGACCGCAACCTACCCGACGGGGTAGTCGATCGGCCGGACCTGGCGGGGCGCAGCCTTCGCGAGGTATTCTCTGCCTTCTGCGAGATGGCGCACATAGTGCACCAAGGGGAGCTCGTGCTCCCCGGCGAGTCCGAACGATGATCGAGCTCAGCGAAATCGAGAAGCGAGTACAGGGACACGGCCTGGTCCGAGGAGTCGACCAGCTGCCGCGCGGTCACGTTCGCCTCGAGACCGCGTTCCTGTATCCGGACGGGTCGTCGATCGACGTCTTCCTCAAGCACGAGGCAAGTCAGCCCCTGCTTCCCGCGACGACGCTGAGCGACCTGGGCCAAACGACGACGTGGCTCATGGACCTGCAGGTGAAGCCATGGCTCTCGAAGAAGCGGCAGCGAATCGTCGAGGACGTTCTACGCGTGCACGCCGTTCGACAGGTAGGCGGCGCGCTCGAGATCGAGATGGGCAGCTATGATGAGCTGCTGGACGACGTGGTCCGGCTCGGTCAGGCGTGTGCTCGGGTCGCGGATCTCACGTTCACGCGACGCACGAGTCTGCAGGTCAGCGTCGATGAGGAGGTCGAAGAACTGCTCGCGGATTTTGCCCTCGACTATTCGCCCAACGCCGACCTCAAGGGGCGCTTCGGCGCGCCGGTGAAGGTCGACTTCCTTGTGAAGGGGCAGCGGCTCGAATCGGCGATTCTGACACTCTCTTCGGCCAGCAGCGCCGCGTCGCACACGTTCGCGAACGAGGTCTTTCGGCGCTGGTACGACCTCGACGATTCGGAGCGCACCAAGCAGCGCGTCACGGTGTTCGATGATCGCCACGATGCGTACCGCGTCGAGGACCTGAATCGGATCCGCAGCATGTCTGACCTGATAGCGCTGTCCGACAAGCAGACTCTTCGCGACCTGCTCGTCGCCTGACGACTTAAATCGCTCAGGAGTCCGCGTCAGGTCCGCGTTCCTACCATCGATGACCAGCTTCTTGCGCGTGTGCTGACGGCTGCGGCTCTCGATGCGAGGCCCACGATCGCCGCAAGATGAGCGCACCCTCAGCGGTCGGTCGTCCCTCAGGGGCGCGACGTCACGGGCGCAGACATGAGCCGACAGCGTAGGGCCTCGGTCAACATGGCGCTGAAGTACTTGGCCAGCGGTCGTTTCAAGCTCTCATGGTCATTGACGATCTGAGCGACATCGGACTCGACCAGTTGACCGGAAAAGATCAGCCAGCCCAATAGATGTGGAGTGGTTTGAACCGCTGCTGAGCTCATGAAAGTCTTTGCCAATACTCGAGCTTTCTGGTCGTCTGTCAGGAAAGCTTGCCCGGTCTTCTTCGCGAAGATCATGGCGCTCAGCTCACCCTTGCTTAGCCTCTTTCGGCTTTCGAGTACGGAGAGGTCTTGCAGGTCCTCGATTTCAAGAGGGTAAGCTGTAAATTGCTGCGCGCGTCGAGCGATCTGCAGCCGGCTTCTGAGCTCGCGCCACTCGGGCTCGCTTGGGTATTCGTCGCCCCGGTTCTTGACCATGCACTCGTACCAAATGAACGGGTGCAGATCTCATCCTGACGAACTTTTCGGGACTTAAGTCGGCGTGACAGGTGTTTGGGGCGCATGGCACAACGAGCTCATGCGTCGAAGCGGATCAAGCAAGAGACACTCGGAGTTTCCAGCGTGCGAGCGTTTGACGCTCTGGAGGAGTTGGTCCTATCGCGGCGTAAGGCTGGCACGATGACGGACTTTCTAGAGTTCGAGAAGGAGCTGCACGCGCGCGTGATGGGGCTC
>JBEGTL010000167.1:0-14209 GCA_041179425.1 Pseudomonadota bacterium
GCGGACCCGCACGTACACGGTCTCGACGGCGCGTCGCACGACCGCACTCTCGGCGAGCTCGCGCCACACCGCGCGCCGTTGCTCGATGGCGCGCGGGTCTCTCGGCGGTTGGCTGAGCAGGCGCAGCAGATAGCCCTCGTTGCGGTCGACGGTGCGGCCCCCGAGCGAGAGACGCAGCACGCTGTCTGCGAGCTCGGTGACGAACAGCTCCTCGAAGAAGCAGCTGGGGTCGAAGTCGGAGGCGGCGATGGGTGCGGCGTCGAGTGCCGTGGCGAGCACGCCCGCGTCGTCACCGGCCACGAACGAGAACGCGAGCACCTTCTCGAGCCCGGCACCGTCCACCGTCAGCGTGGGCTCCGGGTTGAGCAGGTCGGGCAACAGCGCGGGTGCGGCGTCGGGCACGGCGGGCGGTAAGGGTAGCAGGCGGCGCGGAGCGGCCAGTCGCGCGCGCGTCGGCTCGGGGGTGGCGCGCGGTTCGTCGATGCGCGAGCGGAGGGAGGAGTAGCCGGCCATCGCCAGGGTAGACACCACCGCGCGCAGAAGGTTCTGGGCCAGGCGACGGCAGCTCGCGTCCTCGTCCCGCTCGGGCCCCGCGCTGGACCGGGCTTGGTGCCTGTGCCACACCCCGGCCCCAACCAGGAGGCCTTCCTTTGGCGCCGTCAGAAGCCGTCTTGTACCAGTTCGCGTCGTGCCCCTTCTGTAGCAAGGTACGCGAGGGCCTCCTGCTCAAAGGCATCCCGTACAAGCTCGTCGAGGTGAACCCGCGCACCAAACAGGGTCTGCCCGAGCTGCCGCCCGACGCACCGCGCAAGGTGCCGGTGCTCGTGGTCGGCGACCGCGTGGTGTGCGACTCGACCGCCATCCTGCACTTCCTCGACGAGGCGTACCCGCAGACGCTCGCGTTTCGTCCCGAGCCCGCCGCGCTGCGCGCACAGGCCGACGCGATCGAGGAGTGGGTCGATGCGCAGCTCATCCCTGCGCTGCCCACGGTCATCTACGGCACGCTGCGCGAGGCCGGCAAGGCAGCCGCCCTGATCGCCAAGACGAGCGAGTTTGGCATCGGCAAGGGCCTGGCCGTGCAGCTCGCGGGGCCGCTGATCATGCACCTCGTGGCCAAACGCATCTTGAAGAAGAACGGGCGCACCGACGCACACGCTTGGGTGAACGAGAACCTCGACCAGGTCGAGCGTTGGCTCGGCGATCAACCTTACCTTTGTGGTGCCGAGCTCACGATTGCCGACGTGGCCGTCTCGGGCGCGCTCGAGTGTGTGCGCGAGTTCCCGATCTTCGCCAGCATCGAGCGCCGGCCCGCGCTGCGCCGCTGGTTGCATCGGATGGTCGAGCGCAAGTCGTCGGCGCGTAGCGGCGGCGCGTCGCGCAGCGCGGTTTCGTTGTCCGTCTCCTGACGGTCGGGACTCCGCTCGCCGCCGCGGCGCCGTGTCTCTGGCCGTCGGAGCTTACTGGACGGCGAGAGGTGCACCCGCCGTGCAGCAGGCGTACTGCGCGCGCGTGGTGCCGCCGGCGCAGCCGACTTCGTCGGTCACGACCTGCACCAGCGCGGCGCCCTGCGCGTCACACTCCTTGAGCGAACGCAGCTTGACGCTCTCGAGATCGAGACACGTCTTTCCGTCGCCCAACGTCGCGAGGGTGCACACGCCGCTCTCCATGACGGGCTTGGTCTCGGTGTGCACACAGCACGACACGTACGCCTCACGCGCGCCGCCATTGCAGCCGAACTCATCCGGGATTTTCAGGGAGTCGACGTGCGAACCGAGCTCCTGACACAGCGTCTTTGGCGCGGCGAGCCACAGGACGGGCCCAAGCCAGCGCCCGACACACGCGCCTTTCGAGCGTGTACGAGAGAACGGAGCGCGCTGCGCCATCGCTCGCGGCGTTACCACTGGCCGACGGCCGCGGTCAACAACACCGACCACGCGTCGCATCGCCAGACCGAAGCGACGCGGAGTTTGTGTTCATGAGCACGCGCGGGCGCATGGCGGCGTCATCGCGCGCGCGACCGCTCACAACAGCAGGGTCGAACAACGCGCCCGCGCCCATGTGACCCGATCGGTGTCTCTGGCACCACCCACCTCGCATGCCGAAAGTGCGCCCTTGCTGCGCCGCCGCTTCGCTCGTCCTCTCGCTGTTCGTTGCTTGCGGTGACGACCCTGCGCTCTCGGGTACGGAGCTCCCCACGCCCCCACGCCGCGACGCAGGCACGCACAACGATGCGCAGAGCCCGGTCGAACACAGAGACGCCAGTGTGGCTCCCGACGCAGCGCGCGCGGTCGACGCGTCGAGTCGACCCACCGCCCGCGACGCCGCGGCGCCCGTGACGGCGAGCGACGCGGGGCTCCTCGCCGCGCCGGATGCCGGGCGCACTCTGGACTCTCCTTGCGCCACCTCGGGTGCCGTGTGCGACGACTTCGAGCGCGGGTCGGTGCCCGACGCGACACGCTGGAAGGTGCTCACCAGCTACAGCGGCCAGCCCTCTGACAAGAACCGCGTCGTGCTCGACGCGCAGCACGCTGCCCACGGAAAACAGGCGCTGCACGTCCACACCGAGACCAACGATCCGGTGTACATCGAGACCACCAAGCTGCCCCTTGCCAACAACGGCTTCTTTGGACGCGTGCTTGCGTACTTCGCGAGCGACCCCGGCGCGCGCAGCAAGGGTCACTGGGGCTCGTTCGTCGGCATCGGCAAAAAGACGCCGGCAGGACAAGACATCGAGGTCCGCATCGGTGGGCAGTTCGACATCTTGGTGGCCAACTACGCGCCCAACGACGCGCTGCAGACCAGTGCGAGTCGCGACGGCTACTACGACGACGGGGCGCGTTTGCCCATCGGCGCGTGGGCGTGCTTCGAGTTTCAGTTCGACGGTGCGGGCAACCAGCTGCGTGTGTGGCTCGACGGCAACGAGCTCGAGCGCCTGCACGTCACGGACTGGAACCAGTTCGGGCACGGCCTCACGCCGGACTGGTCGCCCAGCTACGAGCGCCTGCGCATCGGTTATCAGTCCTGGAACGCCGACACGCCGATCGATGTCTGGTACGACGACGTGGCCCTCGCCACCCAGCGCGTCGGCTGCCCGTAACACACGTCGCGGTGCACGATGCGCGCACACGCCAACGAGCTCAGAACGCGCGCTGGTACTGAGGCGGCACGAGCGTCGAGAGGTCGACGCCGAGCTGCTTGGCCGCGTGCAGCGGGAAGTACGGGTCGCGCAGCTCTTCGCGCGCAAAGAACACCAGGTCCGACTGTCCGCGCGCAATGATCGAGTCGGCCTGTTCGGCCTCGGTGATCAAGCCGACCGCGGCGGTCTTGAGCCCGGTGGCGCGCTTGACCGCCTCGGCAAATGGCACCTGGTAGCCAGGCGCGAGCGGGATCTTGGGCTGCTCCACGTTGCCACCCGAGCTGCAGTCGATCAGGTCGACGCCCTCGGCCTCGAGACGTTTGGCGAGCGCGACGGTGTCGTCTAGCGTCCAGCCGCCCTCGGCCCAGTCGGAGCTCGAGAGCCGCACGGCAAGCACGCGGTCGGTCGGCCACACGGCGCGCACCTCGCGCACCACCTCGAGCAAGAAGCGCACACGGTTGTCGAACGAGCCGCCGTACTCGTCCGTTCGTTGGTTGGACAGCGGCGAGAGAAAGCCGTGCAGCAGGTAGCCGTGCGCGGCGTGCAGCTCGAGCAGACGAAAGCCCGCATTGTGGGCGCGCTCCGAGGCCGAGACGAACGCCTGCTTCACCACCAGGAGCTCGTTCTTGCTCAGCTCGCGGGGACGCGGGTAACGACTGCCGAAGGGCAGGGCACTCGCAGCCACCACGTCGTCCCAGCCGCCGTCTTGCGCGTCGACCTTGCCGCCTCCTTCCCAGGGTCGCTTGGTGCTGGCTTTGCGTCCCGCGTGGGCAATCTGGATGCCGCTCACCGCCCCTTGCTCTTCGAGGAAGCGGACGATGCGCGCGAGCGGCTCGACCTGGGCGTCGCTCCAGATGCCGAGGTCAGCGGGCGAGATGCGGCCACGCGCCTCGACGGCGGCTGCCTCGGTGATCACCAGGCCCGCGCCGCCGACGGCGCGGCTGCCGAGGTGGACCAGGTGCCAGTCGGTCGCGAGACCGTCCTGGCACGAGTACAGGCACATGGGGGAGACCCCGATCCGATTTTTGAAGCGCACGCCGCGCAGCTCGAGCGGCGAAAAAAGGGAAGACGTCATTCTATTAGAATGACCTGGGTACCGGCCTTCGGCGAGCCGCTCAGTGGAAGACGCGAACCTGCACGCTGCTGACGCTGTCGCCGCCCGCGAGCACGTCGGAGACCACCACGATGGGGTCTCCCGCCACGACGCGGTTACGCTGGCGCAGCTTTTCGAAGGCTGCGCGGATGGTCTTCTCGGGATCGTTGGAGAACTCGAGCTTGAACGGCACGATGGAGCGAACCAGCCACAGCTTGCGGCGCGTGGTGCTCATGTTGGTGCACGCGTAGATGATCGCCTTGTGCGGCCGGTAGCTGGCTACCAGCTGCGCGAGCGAGCCGCGCCGCGTGATCACCACGATGGCGGGCGCGTTGATGGCGTCGGCCAGGCGACAGGCACTGCGTGCAAGCTCACCACGCGTGCCCTCGCGACTGCGCGCGAGGTAGAAGTTGTGCGCGGGCTCTTTCTCGGTGCGGCGGGCGATCTTGTCGAGCATCTCGACGCAGCGCTCGGGGTACTTGCCCTGCGCGGTCTCGCCGCTGAGCATGATGGCGTCGGCCTGCTCGTAGACGGCGTTGGCCACGTCGGTGACCTCGGCCCGGGTCGGCGTGGGACTGCTGATCATCGACTCGAGCAAGTGCGTGGCCACGATCACGGGCTTGCCCGCGAGCGAGCACTTGCGGACGATCATGCGCTGGATGCTGGGCAGCTCTTCGATGGGCACCTCGACGCCCAGGTCGCCGCGCGCGACCATGATGCCGTCGGCCACCTCGAGGATGGCGTCGAAGTGGTCGACTCCCTCCTGGTTCTCGATCTTGGCGATGATGCGCGCGTGACCGCCCTTGCTCTGCACGATCTCGCGCGCGTCGAGCACGTCTTGGGGCGAGCGCACGAAGGACAGGGCGATGAAGTCGAGGTCGTTCTCCAGCGCGAACGCGATGTCCTTTTTGTCTTTCTCGGTGATCGACGGCAGGTTCACGCGCACGCCGGGCAGGTTGACGTGCTTGCGCGAGCCCAACGTCCCGCCGTCGAGCACACGACACTGCAGGCGCCCCTCGGTGATCTCGAGCACTTCGAGGTTGATGAGCCCGTTGTCGACGGTGACCTTGTTGCCGACCTTGAGGTCCTTCACCAGGTCGGGGTAGTGAACGTGGACGCTCTTTTCTTCGGGGTTTTCGTCGGTCAGCACCGTGAACGAGAAGATCTCGCCGACCTTTAGGTCGATGTTGGTCTTGATCTCGCCGGTGCGGATCTCGGGGCCCATGGTGTCGAGCAGGATGCTGACCGGGTGGTTGAGCTCGCGGTTCAGGCTCTGAATGCGGCGCACGATCATGAGCGCGGACTTGTGCGTCCCGTGCGACATGTTGATGCGCGCCACGTTCATGCCGGCCTCGGCGAGCTGCTCGAGCACCTTCGAGCTGTCGCTCGCGGGCCCGATGGTGCAGACGATCTTGGTGTGGCGAAAGTCGCGGCGATCCGGCGCTACCATGGCCCCGAGCTTGGCACCCCGCTGTCCCGCATGCCAACTTCGCCCGGTGACTCTCGATGTAAGGCCAGTTCCGGCCGCTCCCAATCCACCGGCCCGACCCGGTCGCCGCATTCTCGTCACCGTCATCTTTGCGGTGTTCGTGTTCGCCGCACTCTCGTTTCTCAGCGATGTGCGAGCCATCGGGAGCAGCCTGGCCACGTTCCACTGGCCCTCGTTGGGCATCGCGCTGGCCCTGGTCCTCGGCAACTACGGGCTGCGTTTTTTGCGCTGGCAGTACCTGCTGCGCCGACTCGGCGTGGTCGTCGCACCCGGCACGAGCGCGCTCACGTTTCTGGCTGGCTTCATCATGAGTGTCACGCCCGGCAAGATGGGCGAGGTGTTCAAGTCGCTCCTGCTCTACGAGTACGAGGGCATCGGCATCCCGCGCACCGCGTCGGTGGTGGTGGCCGAGCGGCTGCTTGACCTGGTCGCGCTGGTGGTGCTGGTCAGCGTCGGCAGCACCACCTTCGTGCACGGGCGCGCGGTCGCGCTGGCTGGCGGCGTGTTGGTGCTCGGCATCGTGCTCGGCTGCACGGTCTGGCCGCTCGGCGAGTTCGTGCTCGCCCGGCTCGAGCGCTTCCGTTTTAGTGCGCGCTTCGTGCCCAAGCTGCGCGAGGCCTACGATGCCCTGCACGCCCTCACGCGCCCCGCACCCTTCTTGGTCGGCGGCGGCTACGCGCTGGTCGGCTGGACGCTGGAATGCCTCGCCACTTGGTATCTGGTACTCGGCTTCCGCGGTGCCGCCATCGGCTGGGATGGCGCGACGTTCAGCTACGCAGCGGGCACGTTGGCGGGCGCACTAGCGATGTCGCCGGGTGGCCTAGGTGTCGCAGAGGCCGGCATGGCTGGCCTGTTTCGCATCGCTTCGCCTGCGCTTTCTGTGGCAGACGCTACCGCGGCCACGATCTTGGTGCGCCTCTCCACGCTCTGGTTTGGCGTGTTGTTGGGCGCGATCGCGTTGTTCGTGCTGCGCGCTACACACACCAAGCGCGTGCTCATCCCCGCCCCCTGACGGGAACGTGTCAGTGTATTTTGCGCCTGAAAACAGGGGCTGTACGCAGGCGCGGCACCTCCCCGCGCACGCGCTCACGAAAATGCGGTAGCAGCGTCCGCTCGGGTTGTGGACATTGCCGTGACGCCGGCATGATCGGTCTCATGGCTGTACCAAGCGCAAGAATTTGGCGCGTGCTCGGAACCGCGCTCCTGCTGCTTGGTGTCCCCACCCAGGGTGCAAGGGCCGACGCGAACGGCGGCATCGCGGCCGCCATCGGTCTGACCGCTGCCGATGGCAGTGTGCGCACCCAGGCTGGCGTGCGGCTGTCGATCAGCCCCGTGTCCGGTTCGCCGGACCGCGTGGTGGCTCTGAGTGCGCCGGTGCAGGCGCGTATGGGCAACATCCGAGAGTGTTTTGCCCAGGCCATGCTGCGTTCGCCCACCACCGAGGGGCGCGCCGAGTTCGAGCTCGAGACGCGTAGCCGTGGCGCGACCGTCAAGGTCACCGCCGATGAGACGCACGACGCCGCGCTCGTCTCCTGCATGAAGAGCTCGCTCGCGCGCGGCACGTTCAGCGGCGTGCCTCGCGGTACCCGTGCGGTCGTCGGCCTGTACCTGAGTAACCCCGTCGCCGCGCTGCAGAAGCGGATGCACGAGCGCCAGCCCACCAACCCGGTGCACATGCTGGCAGGCGGCCGCGCCGAGAGTGAAGGCGGCACGCAGGCCGGAGACATCAAGTTCCGCGTCACCGGCTCGGCCCACGCAGCCAAGACCATCGAAGGTCTCCAGCGCGACATCTCCACGCAGCTCGCCGGTTTGCTCGACTGCCGCCGCAAGGCCTTCCGACGTGACCGCGATGCGACCGGCCAAGTCGAGGTCGACCTCAAGCTGCGCGACGGAGAGCTCGGCCACAGTGCCCCGCGTTCCACGCTCAAGCGCGCTGCGCCGCAGTGCGTGGAGCAGTGGCTCGGTAAGCTCGACACCTCGCGCCTCGCAGACGCGGATCTATCGCTCGCGATCAGCTTCGTGCAGACGCGCTGAGCGCTCAGGCCTTGGTCTTCGCCTTGGCGAGCTTGAGGATGTGGGCGAAGACTTTTTTGTCCACCGGCTGCACGCTGAGGCGCATGCCGCGGCGGATGACCATCATGTCGGCGCACTTGGGGTCGGCCTTGAGCTCGTCCAGGCTGACCAGCCGCGCGAACTTCTCCAAGAACTCCACCTCGACCCGGTCCCAGCGCGGATCTGCGGGCTTACTCTTCTCGTCGTAGTAGTCGCTCTTGGCGTCGAACTGGGTGGGATCGGGGTAGGCCTCTTTGTGGACCCGCATCGCGCCCACCACGCCCGGTGGCGTCGTGCTGGAGTGATAAAACAGCGCGAGATCGCCCTGCTTCATCTCGCGCATCAGGTTGCGCGCCTGATAGCTGCGAACCCCCTCCCAGGTCCCCACCTGCTCGCGTGCGAGATCGTCGATGGAGTAGACATCGGGCTCGGTCTTCATGAGCCAGTACCGCAGAGAGCGTTTTGCCACGGGGACGATCTACAGCGGCTTGGGATTTTTGGCCAATCCCCTCTTTTTGAGATCGAGACCCCTCAATTGACCCCCCGACGATCAGCGCGTACAGCCGCTCCTCGTGCGGTGTTGGTTCTCCTCTCTCCTGCTGTTGAGCGTCTCTGCGTGGCTGAGCCTCGCCCTGTTCGCTGTGCGTGCAGAGGCGCAGACGGACCCTCCTCCCGTCGTGACCCCTCCTAGCGCGCGTCCGCTCCCTTCCTTTCCAGCGAGCATGATGCGGGAGCCTGGCACTTCGTTTCCGCTCGCTGCGAGCCCGCCTCCGGTCGGCTCTTGCCTCGGCGGCAGCTGCGCCTCGGGCGAGCTGCCCTCGGTCTCGCAGAGTCAGCCCACGCGCGATCCTTCGGCTCGCTACGGCCGCTCCAGCCCCCATCGTCGTCTGCGGTTTGCCTACGCGGGCGCGACGCTCGGCGTGGTGACCTCCGCCCTCGTGCTCGGCGGCGCCATCGCCATCGAGGCGGTCGGCAACGATCCCCACAGTGAGCGCATCACGCGCGGCGTGTGGCTCGGGACCGTGGCAGTCAGCGCTCCGCTCATCGCGCTGTCTGCGCACCTGGCGCGCAAAGCGTCTGGGGTCCAGGGCTACCAAGGCGTGCGCCGCGTGGGCTGGCTTGCCTATGCGCTCTCGGTCAGCGACGGCGCCCTGTTGTGGGCCGGCGCGTTCAACGGCGTGCCACGGTCGGGGCTGCTCACCGTGGGGGCGGGCGTCATCGGCGTGTTCGCGTTGCTTCCGCAAGCACTCGACGCACTCCAAGCCGGACGCGCGCTGCGTCTGCGTCGCTTCATGAAGCGCCTACATGGCAGTGCGACGGGTCTGCGCATCCAGTTCTGACGCGTGCGCGACCTGAGTGTCGTGCACCTACCCCTGTCGCCGCGCGCTTGGACGCCGAGCTCGTGGGTTAGTTCACGCACACGCCACGCGTACACGTTTCGACACAGGCGAGGCATAACTTTCGGGCAACGCAGGCTCAAGACTGTGGCTCATGACCGACCACGACCACGACGCCGCGCATCACCAGGGCCTCTCCGTTGACCTCGCTCTCTTTCAGCGCACCACGCAGCGCCGCACCATCTTGCGCTGGATGGCGGTGGCTACGCTCGCGCCCTTCGTCGGCTGCGGTAGCAGCGAGACGAGCGGCGACGACACCAGCGGTGACGGCGGTACGGGCAGTGGCTCGACCGACACCACCGCTGCCGGCACCTGCTCGGTGATCCCCGAAGAGACTGCGGGCCCGTACCCGGGCGATGGTTCCAACGGTGTCAACGCGCTGGTCTTGAGTGGCATCGTGCGCAGCGACATTCGCGCCAGCATCGGCACGGCGAGCGGGACCGCCGCGGGCGTACCGCTCACCATCAAGCTGACACTCGTCAACACCAACGACGGCTGCAACAAGCTCGCCGGCTACGCGGTGTACCTGTGGCACTGTGATCGTGCGGGCCTCTACTCGCTCTACTCGCAGGGCGTCACCGATCAGAACTACCTGCGTGGTGTGCAAGAGACCGACGACGCGGGCACGGTCACCTTCACTTCCATCTTTCCCGCGTGCTACTCCGGCCGCTGGCCCCACATCCACTTCGAGATCTACCCGAGTGTCAGCTCCATCACCAGAGCGGGCAACAAGATCAAGACGTCGCAGCTCGCGCTGCCGGTGGAGGCCTGTAACGCGGTGTTCGCCACTGACGGCTACAGCGCGAGCGTGCGCAACCTGAGTCAGATCAGCCTCGCCAGCGACAATGTCTTCAGCGACGGAACGAGCCTTCAGCTGCCCACCATCACCGGCAACGTCACGGACGGCTACACCGTCAACCTGACGGTTGGTATCGCCGACTGAGCGTCACGGAGCCTTGCGTCGATAAAACCAGCTGCGGTGCACACCCAGGATCCGCGCGGCCGCCGTGATGTTGCCCTGTGTCTGCCGCAGCGCATGGCCGATCAGCTGCTCTTTGACCGCGTTGAGGTTGAGCGTGAGCGGAGGCGCGACGAGCGCTTCTTCGCCCTCGCGTCGACGCTCGAGCTCTTCGCGCAGCCGGCGGTTCTGCGCGCTGAGGTCGCGTTGCTGGCGTGCGAGCTCACGCAAGACACGCGCGCTCTCGATGTGTCTGCCGACCCGCGCCAGCAGCTCGCTCTGCTCGATGGGCTTGTGCAGGTAGTCGACGGCACCCGCGGAGAACGCGGCCTGAAGAGCCTCGCTGTCTCGTGCTCCGGCGATGCAGATGATGGGGAGCCAGCCGTCGGTGACCTCGCGCAACCGCTCGCACACCACGAGCCCGTCGCTCGCGTGGGGCGGGAGATCGAGCAGCACCAGGTCGAGCTCGACCTCGTCGACGAGGTGCTGCGCAGCCTCGACCGAGGCGGCAGGCAACACCTCGAGGTCGACACTCTCGAGGATGGAGCCGAGCGCGCCCGGGTCGTTGTGCAGCTCGATGAGGAGCACCTTCGGTCGCGCGGTCGCGAGCAGCACCATGGTCGAGCGTACAGAACCGCTGTTTCGCCTGCATTTCGCGGCCGAGCGCGGCGTGCTTCGCTGTGGAGGCGGGAGCGTTCGGTCGCGCAGCGGTGCAGCTGGATGTCTCCGCTGCCGCGCGTGCTGGTGTTGCCCAGCACGACTTTTACGCAGGCACACGAGCATGGGCGAGCCACGCTCGTGCAGCGCTGAGCTCGCCCGGCGACCCCACGTGCAGCCAGTCGCCCTTGTGCACGATGCCGTGGATACGAGCGAGTGACCCGTCGGCTCGCTGTCCACGAAACCACAGCTCGCGCAGCGAGAACGGCTCGAGCGCACGACCTGCGAACAAGCGCGGATGAATCAGCTGTAGGCTCGCGTAGACGAAGGGCCGCTCGCTGCCGCGCGTCAGCTCCCCGGCCGCATTGAGCCCGAAGTCGCCGGGGCCTCCGTAGCTCACGGTGCGCGAGAGCGGCTGCAGCAGCAGGAGCGCGTCCATCTCGTCCGGGTCGAACGCTCTTCGCATCCGCTCGAGGGCGGTCGCCGGAGCCTGCGCCGCGTCGAGCCACACCATGTCCATGTTGGCCGTGAAGAAGGGCTCGTCGCCCAGCCACGGCAGCGCGTTGACGATGGCGCCGCCGGTCTCGAGCAGCAGCGGCTCGTGCACGCGCACGAGCTCCGCCTTTTGTGCTCCTCGCGCGCTGCGCTGTGCCAGGTGGGCCGCGATCTTGTCGGCGAGATGGTGGGTGTTGACCACGATTCGCTCTAGGCCCGCCGCGTCGAGCGCGTCGATGGCGTAGTCGAGGATGGTCTTGTCACCGAGCTCGATCAGCGCCTTGGGCGTGTGCTCGGTGAGCGGTCGCATGCGCGTGCCGAGGCCGGCCGCGAACAACATGGCGCGCTGTCCCAAGTGCTCAATCCATGAACAGGACTTTGCCGCGCAGGAGCGAGGCGCGGACCGGTCCGAAGGCGCGGCTGTCGTTGGAGCGCGTGCGGTGATCGCCGAGCACGTAGATGTGGCCGGCGGGCACGCGCACGGCGGGCAAGGTCTGGCCCCACTCGAGCGAGCGACTGATGCTCCAGTGGTGCAGCTCGGACGACTCGGTGAACGTCTCGCAGGTCGCGTAGCGATTGCGAAAACGTCCGGGAGGACAGATGTGTGGCCCCTCGAGCGGGAGCGAGTGACCGTTGCGGTAGATGATGTCGTCGCGCACTTCGATGCGGTCACCGGGCAGGCCGATGACGCGCTTGACGAGGTCTTCGGTGGGGTCCTGCGGACTCGCCAGGATGACCACGTCGCCCACCTCGGGCAGCGACCAGCTGACCAAGGCGTCGGAGAGCCAGGGCAGCGCGAGCCCGTACGCACAGCGGGCCACGAACAGCTTCTCGCCGGTGAGCAGGGTGGGCTCCATGGAGGGGCCATCCACCTCGTATGCCTGGGCGATGCCGACGCGCACGGCGACGGCGAGGCTGAGCGACACCACCAGCGTCTTGGCGAGGTCCCACAGACGTTCGGCGTGGGAGCTGTGCGCGTGAGCCTGCTGCAGCGGCTCGGGAATGGTCTTTTCTTCGTCGCTCGAGGCTTCGGGGCGTTCTTTCATATCCGCTCGGAACTTTCAGTCTAACGCAATCCGGGCACGCTTCGTAGTAGTACGCGGATCGGGACGGAGCTGCGGGGAGGGGAGGGGGCGCAGTCGACTCAGCGCCGACCCTTGAAGCCCATCATGCCCTGTACCACCGACTCGCTCGCTTCTGCGACCTCGCTCTCTTCGCGCGCACGGTCGGCGCAGTCTTCGCACACCTTCTTGGAGCGGCCGCTCACTTTCACGGTCAGCAGCTCGTCCGCTTCGTTCCCGCAGCTCTTACATACCGGCATGTCTCTTCGTCTCCTCGGTTCGCTGCGCTTTGTGGCCCGGTGAGGGCCGTATCGCGAGCGTGCTCACCATTGGTGGTTTTGGGTCTCAAGGGGCCAGGGCGTACGCCAGCTCGGCCCACAGGTCGTTCGCTTCTTCGAGTCCGACCGACATTCGTAGCAGGCCCTCGCCGATGCCCAGCCGTGCGCGCTCGTCGGGCGTGAGCGCTCGGTGCGAGCTCGAGGCCGAGTGGCTGAGCGCGGTCTCGGTGCCGCCGAGGCTGGGTGTGAGCCGGATATTCGAACAACGTGTCACCAGTCGCTCGGCCGCCGCGCGATCGCCGACGTCGAGCGAGAGCAGCGCGCCCCAGCCGGGATAGTACACCTGGCGCACGGCGGCATGCTCGCCGAGGCGCGGTGCAAGCGTGCGCGCGTTGGCCTGCGACCGCTGCATGCGGACGCTGAGGGTGCGCATCCCGCGCGTGGCCAGCCAGGCGTCGAGTGGAGCGGCGGCCAGACCCATGCGCACACTCGCGCTGCGTGCCACGTCGACCAGTGCGCGTCGTCCTGCCAGTGCCCCGGCGCACAGATCGTGGTGCCCTCCGAGAAATTTGGTGACCGAGTGCAGCACCAGGTCGGCGCCTAGCTCCAGCGGGCGGCGGTAGATGGGCGTGGCCATGGTGTTGTCGACGCACAGCACGGCCCCGGCCGAGCGCGTGTGCCAGGCGAGCGCGCTCACGTCGACCTCGCGCAGCAGCGGGTTGGACAGCGTCTCGACGAAGACCAGGCGTGCACCACGCGAGAGTCCATCGGCCACCTTGGCCGGCTCGTAGGCGTCGACGTACTCCACCGAGAGCCCGAGGCGGCTCGCGTCGGCATCGAGCAAGGCCCGCGTCCCGCCGTACACATCGCGCTGACAGAGGATGCGATCGCCCGGCTTGGTGGCGGCCCACAGGGCACACAGCACGGCGGTCATCCCGCTTGCCGTCGCCAGCGCGGCCTCGGCGCCTTCGAGCTTGGCGAGGCTCAGCTCGAGGCTTTGCGCGTTGGGGCGGCCGTTGCGTGTGTAGACGTAGCCGTCGCCCTCGAACGCCGGCAGGGAGCTCTCGATGCTGGGGAAGTCGAAGACGGAGGTCTGGTAGAGCGGCTCGATGCTCGGGCGGCCTGCGTCGAGGCCGGGCGCCGGCGCGCGCTCGCCGCGTGCGGCCAGGGTCGCGCGTGGGTCACGCGCCGGTTCCGAGGGGCGTCGTCCTCCCGCACGGGGCTCGTCCGCGCGTGGGCCTCGAAGCGCGCCCTCGGCCGCGCGATCGTCCACGGGAGGCGAGGCGGGGGGTCCATCGCGCGGGGGAAGACTCATCCGCGCTTTATACCTCAGGTGTGTCGAGGGCGCGGAGAGGCTAGAACCGGCCACGTGATCTCCGTTCGCCTCAGCGTAGAGCCCTTACCCGTGTGGCTCGACCTCGTGCCGCTCCTGGGCACGCAGGGCGCGCTGATCAACGAGTCCCTCGATCGGGAGGGCCTCCCGAATCATCTGCGCGTGACCGTCGAGCTGCCTGCGCCAGCGGCCGCCGACATCGCAGCGCGCCTGCGCGGGCTCGGCATCGACGGCCGTCCACTGACCGTCACCTGCACACC
>JBEGTL010000168.1:0-14202 GCA_041179425.1 Pseudomonadota bacterium
GCGTTGGGCGCGGAGAGGCTGCACGAACCTTCGCGTTCGCTCGGCCCGAGCAGTCTCTCCACACCCAACGCGACAAAGCGGCGATGCGAGGACGCAGCGGATGGGTGGTGGCTGGGAGCCGGCTCTGCCGCTCACGTGCTCGGGTGGGTCGGTGCTTCGATGCTTTCGAGCGC
Source organism: Pseudomonadota bacterium (assembly GCA_041179425.1). Lineage (GTDB taxonomy): Bacteria > Myxococcota_A > Polyangia > Polyangiales > DASUME01 > DASUME01. The sequence goes on from JBEGTL010000168.1 coordinate 174, forward strand.
GCTCGTCGGCTCGTCGGTTCGTCCGTTCGTCGGCTCGTTAACGGCGACGAGCGCGGGCTCCTCGCTTGGTGCGGGGAGCTCGCGCTCGTCGTTGGTGTCATTGGTGGAGCGCTTAACCTACTTGCGCTCCGCTCTGACTACTTGGACTTCTTGGCGGCCTTCTTTTTGCCAGCCTTCTTTTTGGACGCCTTCTTCTTGCTGGCCTTCTTGCCTGCGGACTTCTTGGTCGCCTTCTTGGCAGAGGTCTTCTTGCTGGCCTTCTTGCCCGCACTCTTCTTCTTGGCGGCCTTCTTCTTTGTGGCCTTCTTGACGGGAGACTTCTTGGCGGAAGTCTTCTTGCTGGCCGACTTCTTGGCTGCCTTCTTCTTGCCCGCCTTCTTTTTGCTCGCCTTCTTGGTCGGGGCGAACTCGTCACTCACCGAATCGACCAACGAAGCGAGCGTGCTTTTCAGCTTTTTCGCGGCCTTTTTCGCGGTTTTTTTCGTGGGCAGAGACCAACCTTTTGCCATGGCGAGAGTCCTCCGGAACGTTGTGAGTGACAGTTCGGGAGCTCGTCATCGGCCCCGTATCAACATTGTGTAACGATTTTGTCGTCGGACGGAACAGTCTTCTCGCATCGCACCCGTCCACCAACGACGTTCGCACCTACGCGACCACGTCACCACGAGCCACTCCGGCACCCGCGCACAACAAGACTCAGACCACCTCGCCCCCCTCAACGAGCGACACGAGTCTCTCTCAAACGAGCGAAGCGAAGTCCCACCTCATTGCGGACGAGCGAAGCGAAGTCCCGCCTCACCTCGTGGACGAGCGAAGCGAAGTCCCGTGATCTCCGGTTCTCCTCTTTCCTTAAACCAGAGAGCGAGCGCTCTGCTTGCGGCACGGCCCGCGGGGTGGTGGGGCTGCTCGCGCGGGGCACCCGAAGCCCCCGGCGTCATTCACCACGAGAGATACGACCGACCAGCGTCGTCACGGACATCAGGAAAAGCGAGCGGCGAAGCCGCGATGGCGCACCACCGCTAGCAGCAACGATTAGATATGCGCCGCGACCAGCCACCCCATGGCGAAGGAGCCCCGCGCGAGCAGCCCCACCACCCCGCGGACCGTGCCGCCTGCAGACGCGAGCCGGTTAGATCAGCTTATCCCAGGGATTAACGATCTTACGCAGAGGCTCGCTACGCTCCCCATCGACGCGCAGAGGATGCTGCGTCTGATACTCGCCCCACTGCGGGTCCTCGATGCCCTCGAACACCTCCTGCAGACGCTGCCCCCAGGTCCCGCGGATCATCGCGAAGTAGGGGTTCTTCTCGTCGATGCAGACCAAGTCGTCGCTGCGGAAGCTCCCCTCCTTGTACACCAACAAGTCGAGCGGCAGACCCACCGACAGGTTCGACTTGAGCGTCGAGTCCATCGACACCAGCGCGCACTTGGCCGCCGTGTTGAGCGGCGTCGTCGGGTTGATCATTCGGTCGAGCACGGGCTTACCGTACTTGGACTCGCCAATCTGGAAGTAGCAGGTCTCGCGCGTGGCCTCGATGAAGTTGCCTGCCGAGTAGACCAAGAACAGCCGCATCGCCTCGCCGCGGATCTGCCCACCGAAGATGAGCGACACGTTGTAGCTCATGCCCGACTGCTCCAGCGCGACCCCGTCCGTCCGGTAGATGCGCCGGATGGCGCTGCCCAGGACGCGTGCGGCGTCGAACATGCTCGTCGCGTTCCAGATGGAGATGGGTTCACCACCGTCGTCGCGCGGGATGGTCTCGACCTGCAGGATCTCACGCACCGACTGCGAGATGGAGAGGTTGCCCGCCGAGAGCATGACCATGAAGCGGTCGTCCGGGCGCTCGTACACGATCATCTTGCGAAACGTGCTGATCTGGTCGATTCCGGCACTCGTCCGCGAGTCGGACAAAAACACGAGCCCTGAGTCGAGCTTGATTCCCATGCAATATGTCATCAGACCGGACTTTCGTTCGCTGTAGGGCTTGGGCAACCTATGACCCGCCCCCGTGCACGGCGCACGGCTTGCGAGAGCCGGCGGGGCGAACGGCACCGGCGAGGCCCGGTCACAGGGGTCACTCGAGTAAAGAAAAGCACCGCTTTGTGACCTTGAAGGATAAGCCAGATCGTCTAGGTGATACAGGCTACCCCCCGCGCGAGGTTTGCCTGCATGCGCAACGGTCCATCGTCCCCCCTGCCCTCCCCCGCCAGCCCCGCCGAGCCGGTCGTCTTCGACTACCTGGTGGTCGGGTCGGGCTTCGGCGGTAGCGTCAGCGCCCTACGCCTCGTCGAGAAGGGCTACAGCGTGCTCTTGCTGGAGAAGGGCAGCGAGCTCAAGGCCGAGGACTTTCCCGACAACAACTGGGACATCAAACGTTGGCTGTGGGCACCGGCGCTGGGCTTTCGTGGGCTGTTTCAGCTGCGCCCGTTCCGCCACGTGCAGGTGCTCGCCGGCGCCGGCGTAGGCGGAGGGTCGCTCACCTACGCCAACACGCTGCCCATCCCCAAGCGCGGCTTTTTCGAGAGCCCGGCGTGGAGTCACCTGGCCGACTGGGAGACCGAGCTCGCACCGCACTACCTGACTGCGCGCAAGATGCTCGGGGCCGCCCCCAGCGACTTCCTCACGCCGTCCGACAAGCTGCTCAAGCAGCTGGCCGAAGACACCGGGATGCCCGAGGCCTTCGAGAAGCCGCACGTCGCCGTCTACTTCGGCGCGCCCGGCCAGAAGCATCCAGACCCGTACTTTGAGGGCGAGGGTCCCGAGCGCACAGGCTGCATCCGCTGCGGCTCGTGCATGACCGGCTGCAAGCACGGCGCAAAGAACACGCTCGACAAAAACTACCTGTACTTCGCCCGCAAAAAGGGCCTCGTGCTCAAGGCCGACACCGAGGTCGTGCACGTCGCGCCCTCCGTCACAGGCGACGGCTACAGCATCAAGGCCCGCGTCGGGAAGAACTACTTCCGCCGCAGCGAGGTCCGCTACGAAGCCAAACAGGTGGTGTTCTCGGGCGGTGCGCTGGGCACCAACTCGCTGCTACTGCGGCTCAGGCACGACAAGACCGCGCTGCCCAACCTGTCCGAGCAGGTGGGTCGCCGCGTGCGCACCAACTCCGAGTCGCTGCTTTTGGTGACCGACCCCAATCCCCGCGAGGACCACAGCACGGGCATCGCCATCAACTCGCTCCTGCAGACCGACGAGCACTCGCACATCGAGATGACCCGTTACGGCAAGGGCTCGGGCTTCTTCCGTTTGTTCTACATCCCGCACGCGCGCGGCGCGGCGGGCTTTTTGCAGATCTTCCGCATTATCATCGCGTGCCTCAAGCAGCCCCTGCGCACGCTGCGCTCGCTCATGATTCGCGACTGGGCGCGCTCCACCATGATCTTGCTCTACATGCGCTCGACGGAGGGCACGCTGCGCTTCGTGCGCAACCGGTTTGGCTACATGGCCACGCGCCTCGAGGGCGGCGCGCCGCCCACGGCTTCGATACCCGAGGCGAGCGAGCTCGCGTTCCGACTGGCGGACAAGACGGGGGGCATCGCGATGAACGCCTCGTACGAGCCTATCTTCGACATCCCAACCACCGCGCACATCCTCGGCGGTTGCTGCATGGGCGACTCGGCCGAGACCGGCGTCATCGACGCGCAAAATCGAGTCTTCGGCTACGAGGGCCTGTACGTCGTCGATGGCTCGACCATCTCGGCCAACCCGGGCGTCAATCCATCGCTGTCCATCACTGCGCTGGCCGAGCGGGCGATGTCGCTGATCCCAGCCAAGGCTGAGCTCACCATCTCCCACAGTGGCGTGACGCGCCTGCCACCGCCGGCCCGCGCCGCCGTCCACTACGTGCGACACCAGGCGTAGCGCGAGCACCGACGCTCGGCGCGCACCAAGGCAACTTGTTTGGTGTCAGGTCACGGGCCGTCGAACGCGCAGACACGCCGGCCCTCGCCGCGCTGCACGCGTCGAGAGGGGTGGCTCCTGACGGGACGTCAGATGTTGGAGAGCAGACCGCCATCGACACGCAGCGCCGCGCCGGTGGTGGCAGATGCTCGATCGCTTGCCACGTACGCCACCAAGTTGGCGACTTCGGCGGGCTCGATGAACCGCTTGAGCAGCGAGCCGGGGCGGGCGCTCCTGAAAAACTCCGCCTCCATCTGTGCCTCGGTGAGCCCGTTTTTTTCGGCCAGCTGCTTCACGAACACGCCGACGCCTTCGGAGGCGGTGGGGCCTACCAAGATGGAGTTGGAGGTCACGCCGCTGCCCACACAGTCTTTGGCCAGGCCCGAGGCGAGTGCGACCTGTGCAGTCTTGGTGACACCGTAGTGGATCATCTCGACCGGGACATCGATGGCCGACTCACTGGAGATGAAGATCAAGCGACCAAAGCCGCGCTGCTTCATCCCCGTGACGTAGTGCCGCGAAAGGCGCACGCCTGACAAGACGTTGGTCTCGAACAGCTTGAGCCAGTCCTCATCTGGGATGTCGCTGAAGCTCTTGGGCTCGAAGATGCCGAGGTTGTTGACCAGCACGTCGACCTCGGGGAAACGCGCGACCAGCCGCTCGACACCTTCGCGCGTGCCGAGGTCGAGTGCCGCACCGTGCAGCTTGGCGTGGGGAACGGCGGCCTCGATGCGCTCGAGCGCGTCGCTGACACGCGCCTCGGTGCGTCCGTTGACGATCACCTCGGCCCCTTCGCGCGCGAGCTGGAGGGCGATGGCGTAGCCGATGCCGGCGGTGGAGCCGCTGACCAGCGCGCGGCGTTTGTCGAGTCCTAGGTCCATCCTTGGCTTTAGCGCCGAGCGCGACGACTCGCACGCAATGCCAACAGACCTGACACACGCGCCGTGCGGTGAACGAACGCGCGCGTCGGCCACAGGCGCCACCACGCGCGCAAGGCAAAGGCGGTGTACACGGCGAGCACGAGCGCCACGGTCCACAGCGCGAGCTCGCCGTACCCCGTCGAGATCGAGCGTGTGTCGTGACCGTACTCCGCCATCAAACGGTCGAGGTCGCCACTGCCATCCGTGCCGAGGATCGAGCCCATGGGCAGCGTACGGGTACCCCGCCAGACGCCAAACCACATGCGCAGCGAAGCGAGCCAACAGCCACTCGCCGGCACCAACAACACGAACCGAAAGAAGTCCCAGCGCAGACGGTCGGGCAGCGGAAAATAGAAGGCGACCATCGACAACGAAGGCAGCACCAGCTCGCCTGCGAGTCCACCGAGCAGGATGAGCTCGCGCGAGCGGTCGACCGACAGCACCATCGCGAGCACCACGAACGCTGCAGACAAGAGAGCCGCAATCAACACGCCGAAGGGCCGCTTCTCACGCACGGCGTGCACCAGCAAGAGGCCCACCAAAAAGCAGACGCAGCAGCCCGTGAACAACGAGCGCTCTTCTCTCCAGAACGTAAAACCGAACGGCAAAGGCAGCGCGGCGCGGCCCGAGAGCCACGCGACGAGCGCGTGTCCCAGCTCGTGGAACTGGATCCGAAACGGATATAACAGCAGGCTACCCAGCGTGGTCGACCCAACCAGCAGACTAGCGATCAGCGCGACCGGGAGGGCGAGCACGTCGACCCACGGGTGGTCGAAGCCCAGCCGATCGCCCACCAACCTGTCCCTGTACTTCAGCGGCCCTCTCCTGGTGAAGCGTCCATGTTAACGCGATTCAGAGGTCGTACTTCGCCGCTTTCTCCGCCTGCTCACCAGGCGGTGGCGCACACGGGCCGCGCGTCGCTCGCCCGCGTACGTGCGCTGCTGTGCGCAGTGAGTGCGCTGGCCTGGCCGAGCGTGAGCTCGATCGCAGTGGCCGCACCCGGCGTACCTGGCACCGACGGGCTCGAGCCAACGCTGCTCGTCAGCGACCCCGAAGCGCTGCGCGTGGTGAGTGAGAGCGTGGGCGACTTCGGCGCGCTGGTGCTCGGCGCGGACACGCTCGGCGCCAACAACGCCACGCTGGCCAAACACCCGCTCTATCGCGCGTTGATGTCGGTGATCGAGGCCGACGTGCAGAAAGTAGTCGCCAGCGACCCGCAAGCTGGTGTCGCCATCCGCGGCCATGCGCACCGTCTGTTCGATGTGCGGTGGCTGCACGCGAGCTCCGCACGCTTCGAGCTGGTCGCGGTCGCGAGCCGTCTCGACCGCCACTTCTTCAACCCCGAGGCGTGCGGCGAGGTGCGGCTCGTGTACCGGCTCGGCTATCGACAGAGCGAACGCGAGGTCGTACTCGCGTCGCGACTCCCGATGACCCTCGCCGTCGAGCTGCGTGCCGATCCCGCGGATCAGCCCGGTGCCTGCGCGAGTGCGGCACGGCGCTGGTTCTTGCCGCGCGGACTGAAGGGGCGCGCGCTCGGTAGCCAGCTGGTCGCGAGCGCAGGCCCGCTGTCTGCCGCGCAGATCACGCGTGCGCGCATCGTGCAGGTCGTCAGCAACGTGCAGACCGTGCGTTGGCCCTCGGCCGTGCGACCCGCGCTCGGGGGTCACGCCGAGTACGTGCTGCGCGCCTTTGCGTGGGATGCGTCGCGCCAGACGTATCGGCCACGCAAGCTGGAGAACACGCCCGACGTCGCCCGCATCGCACGCGACCCTGCCCTGCGCGCACGCCTCGTGAGCTGGCTTCGGGAACCCGACAAGCTGACCTCGATCGACGGCGCGACGGTGCGCCTGCCCGACGAGTTCCTGGCCGAGAGCGTGGTCTCGGTCACCCCCCGCGGGCTCGCGCGGCGCAACAACCGCCCCTTCCGTAGTCTGCTCGAGCCCAGCGAGTTCCGCGGCCTCGACCTCTCCAAGCTGCGCTTCGCGAGCAGCCCAGAAGCCCTGGTGCGGCGGCTCGACGACCTTACTTGTAGTGGCTGTCATCAAGCGCGCTCCATCGCGGGCTTTCACCTGCTCGGCGACGACCGCACCGACGCGACACCGGGCAACGCGCTGTACACCGGCAGCTCTCCCCACACGCTCTCCGAGCTGGCGCGACGCGGGGCCTACACGACGGCTCTGGCCAACCAACGGCCAGTCGACCTGAGCCGTCCGTTCGCCGAGCGGGCCACGGTCGGTGACGACGGTTACGGCGCGCACTGCGGACTCGGCGACCCTGGCTTTCACGCATGGCGCTGCGCTCCGAACCTGACTTGTGACGCCTACGAAGCAACTGCGGGCGAGTCGACCGTCGGCGTCTGCCTCCCCTCGTCGGCCGGCACGGGCGACCCCTGCGAACCGGCACGCGTGCGGGCGGACCGCGACGCCAAGCGCGACGGCGTCGAGCGCGCGTCGGCCCGACCGTGCGCACAGGTCTGCGAGGCGACCCGCGTGGGCTTTCCCGGCGGCATGTGCGCCGCCTCGTGCAGCGATCTACCGAACGACGCCGCGTGTGGTGGCATCGCCATCCTCACGCCGTTCAACGACTGCCTGGCCCGACAGCGACCGTTCGCCGAGTGCGTGCGCGATCACGTGCGCCCCGCGGGTCTCCGTGCGTGTAGCGACCTTTTGCCTTGCCGCGACGACTACGTCTGCGCGCGTACGGCGCAGAGAGGTGGCGTGTGCCTCCCCCCCTACTTCGTCTTCCAGATGCGCGTCGACGGCCACCCTACGCCGCACTGAGCAGACTCAGTGGTGGCCGTGGTGTCCATTGCCCGGGTGACCGTGCCCGGGGTGGCCGTGGTCCTTCTCGGGGTCACACAACACGGCGCTGAAGCTGCCCTCGGCCGAGCCGGTAGAAAACGACAAAGCCCCCTGCGCGACAAAGCCGCCCGAGGTCTTTTTGTAGTCCTTGGTGCCTTCGGTGACGATGGCCTTGGTGACGAACTGCGCCGGCGAGTTGTCTTGCGGGATGTGGATGACGCCGGTGTCTTCGGTGTAGATCACGCCGGAGCCGTCGAGCGCGGCCACCACGCTGGTGCCCGTGTACACGAACTTGCTGGGGTCACTCGCGTCGTTGGCAGACTCGAGCGTGAGGAACGTGGCGTCGTACGTGGCCTCGAACTCCCCGTCGAGCAGACCGTGCGTGCACAGACCGATGGGCGAGGCGCAAGGCTCGCCCGTGTTGGAGCTGAACGGTCCGTAGAACGCCGCGCACTGCAAGTCTTTGCTCGGCTTGTTTTTGTCTTTGGCATCTGCACTGCTGCTCGTGCTGAGCAGACCGAACACCGACAACGAAGCCACTGCGATCGCAAACCTTTGCTGACGCATCGAAAGCACCTCCCAAGAGGTGCAGACCGTAAGCCCAAAGGTAGGACGGCGAGTACCTCTTTTGCCGTGTTCGGTGGGCCAGTCAACTCAACGTAGCTCGAGCAGTTCGTCGACCGTCCGACGCAGCGCGCGCGTGGATGGCGGTGAAGCGTGCGCGAGCCGAAACGCAAACACGTCGGTGGCGTTTGCGCGCGTCGCAAACAGCTCGTGCAGCGACGTACGTGCGCGGCCAAACGCAAAACGCTCGCCCTCCGAGAGGCCCGGCCCCGCCCGATCGAGTCGTGCGAACACGTAGAGCATCGCGGTCAGAGGCTGCAGCGAAAACCCCCTCGCCTGAGCCAGCAACCACGCTTGCTGCACCTTGCCGCCCGCTTCGATGTAGTGCGCCGGGCTGTCACTCTGGCTGCGCACCAGGCCTACTGCCGAGGCGCCGGCCAGCGCCTTCTGCGAGGCTTTGCGTAACCCCTGCCCGGCATCGATGCCACGCATCGTCTCGATGACGTCGCCGCGCGACAACACCGTCAGGCCCGCGCGGTCGGTCGGAGTCAGCTCGAGTGCGGACAGGTCGATGCCGTCGCGCGTTCGCTCTGCCTCCGCGCTCGACCAGCGGATCTCCGCCATCAAGTCGCGATGCATGAGCGGGTGGAGCGTGCGCAGCCGCTCTGTCTCACCGTGCAGTGCGCCGAAGGCACGAAGCGCACTCGCCTCGTGAAGCAGCTCGAGCGAGCACGCCGAGCCCTCGAACAACAAACCGAGCTCGTCGTGCAGACTCTCTGGCAGCTCCACTCGCTCTCCGAGCTTGCGGTTGGTGACACGTTTTTCGATCCACTCGGCGAGCAGAGCATGCCTGCTGTCGACGAAGCCCGGTCCGCCGGGGCCCAGCTGCGCCCGCAAGATCAGCGTGTCGCGGGTCGCGTCCGGCAGGACCTCGATGAACAGCTCGAGCCCCAGCCGCTGTGCGCCCAGCTTCAGGTTCTCGGCCACCGCGCCAAACGCCAACAAGCTCGCCCGTCGCTCGAAGTCGAGGAACGAAGCCGCGCGCTCGGGCACGAGCCAACACTCGAGCACGCTCTGTGCAGCGCGGTACACGAAGCGCCAGGGCTGCGCGTTGCCACCCGAAGGCGCAAGCGATGCGAGGGTCACCAGCTGCTCGACCTGTTCGCGGGCCACCTTGCCCGTGTGGACACGTGCGTCGACGCGGCGCGGGCGCGCGCTGCTGCCAGGAGCGATGGTACGCGCGGCCTCGACCGCCGTGTGATCGCGCCCGGTCCCGCGACCGTCGGCGACGATCTGCTCGAGGTCGACGAAGTAGCGACCCGAAGCGTGAAACTGCCCGAGCAAGATGCGGCGCGTCGCGTCGGTGTTGATCGCCCCGCCGAGCGCCACGGCAGACGCCAGCTGAGGCCACGTCTTGAGGGACGTCTCGACGTCCACCATCGACGCTGCCAGCCGCGGCGACATGGTGTCGGCACCGACGATGGCGAGCACGACGGGCACCTTTTGGTACGTCGTCAGGCCCGCCAGCTGATCGGCGCGCAGCTCGCCCGCCAAGCCATGAAACAGCGGCCGATTCGGCTCGAGATCGAAGCGCTCTACATCGAACAGCCCGCGGTCGCTGGTCTCCATCAGCACGGGAATGCGACGCCTGCGCGCCTCTTCGCGCAACAGCACCTTGGTCTTCAGGTCGTCGCACTCCTCGAGCAGAACGTCGAGGCCATCCAGAAAGCGCGCGAGGTTGTGCTCGGTGACGCCCTCCGTGAATAGCTCGAGCCGCGCGTACGGGTTGATCTCCCAGATGGCGCGCGCCGTGATCACGGCCTTGTTGATGCCGATCTCGTGCACCGAAGCACGTAGCCGGTTGAGGTTGGACAAGCTCAGGTCGTCGAAGTCCGCCAGACGCAGGGTCCCACCCAGACCTTCGAGCGCCAGCGTCACCGCCGTGGCTTGACCCACCGACAGACCCACCACGCCGAGCGTCGCCGTCTGCAGACGCAGCTGCTCCGCGAGCGTGATCTTGTTGCGGTTCCTGCTGCCCCTCACCTCTGCGTACAGACTCTGCGGCAACACGTGCACGAGCCGATTGGACCACGGGTAGTAAGCCCAGCAGCCGTACCCCTCGGCATCGCCGAGAAGCATGCCGTCGACCTCGGGCTTCAGCTCTCCGGGCCGGAGCTTGCGGTCGGGCGTGCGCGTCTCGACCAGCTCGGCGAGCTGCTCACGGATGGTGTCGTACACGACGGCGGTGCGCTTGAGCGACGCGAGTCGCTCGCGACTCTGTGCTGCGACGAGCAGCTCGGGTCCCGCTTGGGTCTCTGCTTCGCTCAACCTTCCGCCGTCATTTGCCACAGGTGCTCCAGGAATTTACCCATCAGGTCGACGTTGAAGATGCTCTCGTGCGTCACGCCGAGGTCGCGTGCGCCCTCCACGCTGCGGCTGAGCATGTCGGACGCGTAGACGAAGTGAGACGTGCCGCGCGCGTGGTACCAGGCTGAGGCAAACGCAACCAGCGCCGAGACGGCCTGCTCGCCGTCTTCTTCGTGGTCGAAGCGCGCCACGTAACAGGAGTCGAGGATGCCGAACAAGTGGAGGCCCGGCATGGCGCCCTCTGCGATGGTGGCTCCCTTGATGACTCCGTCTTTGAGCGCCACGCCCACGAGGCGCTCGCGCGGCACACTGCGGCCGAGCTCACGATTGGGGCAAAGGGCCTGCTCGTTCCACGCCCGCGCAGTGGGAATGGGGTGCGGATAGTCGTGGTGGAAGCGGGCGCAGATCTCCGGAATCTCTGCGGGCAACGCCATGCGGACGGTCCACCCGTCGGGCAGCGTGTTCATCGGCTTGGCGTCGAGCTCGAGCGCCCGAAAGGTGTAGATGCCAGCACTGCCCGCCGCGCTGTGCGCGAGACAGAAGTCGCGGTGCAGACCGCACGAAAAGCGGGTCACGTCTTGGACCCAGCCGGCCACCCACTGGATGTCGTTGCGCGTGACCCAGCTGAGCATGTGCTCGTAGACGGAGCGCAGCACGGTGTTGCCGGCGATGCCGCGCGGATCGTCGCCCTTGCGCTTGGCGAGATGGAAGATGAACGCCGTCTGTTCGGTCTCGGCCATGATGGACGCGGCCGCCTCGATGCCGCGGATGGACGGGAAGACGAACTGTGCGCCGCGCTCGGGATGCGCCGACAACATCTGCGAGGCGCGCTCGAACGCCTCACGGCGACTGCTGAACTCCGCGGAGTTTTTCTGCGACAGGTTGAAGTAGCCGGCCGACTCGAACAGCTCCCACATGTCGCGCGTGAACAGCTTGCCGGTCTTGGTGAGCGAGTGACGAACGGCATCCATCTGCTCGTGCCAGCGACTCAGGTCCTCCTGCGTGAGCGGCTCGATGGAGGCCCCCACCACGCTGTGCTGACCATCGACGAGCGTGCTCACGTGGCGCACGTGCAGGCCGAGTCGGACGCGTAGGCCCGCCATCCAGATCACGTCGGCGCTGAAACGATCGCCCACCGCGACACTCAGGTCCGCCGTGTCGACTACGTACGACAGGCCGCGATCGGACATGCCGTAGAGCTTACGGGGCGGCTCGAGCGCGTCGTCTGGCCGCATCAAGAACACGCTCTCCGCCGCAGGAAAGCGCGGGTCGCGGCGGAACCTCAGTGTCTCGAAGTGTGTCGGCAGCGACGTGACGTTGGTGCCCGCACGCTGCCCATGACTCTCGAGCACAGCGTGATAACCCGCCGACGGGCCAAAAAACACCAGCTTGATCGGCCCCTCGGGGACGCTCTCGGTGGCTTGCCAGCTGAGCAGGTCGTCGTCCAACGAACCGAGCAGCTGCACGGGGACACGACGTCCATCGTAGGAGAACCAGGCCTGACCCGATCCCGCACGTAGGCGCTTGAGCACCACGCGCATGCGCTCGTTGCGGGCGATGCGAAGCGGCAGCTGCTGTTCCCGCTCGCGCGGGTTGGGGCCGAGCAGGGGCTGGGTGTGAGTCATCTTCCTTTTGACTTGAGCTGTGAGCTCTCGGCAGTGCGACGGGCATGCGACACCGCCAACACCGTGTAGTCGGCGTCGACGTCTTTGTACTGCGTGCTGCCGAGCCACTTGGCCGCCTGCTCGACGGTCGCGAAGATCTCGTGGGGATAGGGCAGCCTCACCAACATGGAGAGGCCAGTGACCACGCTGCGCACGGCCGCGGCACGGAAGCCGCTACCCTCGTGCACCACCGCCGACATGCGCATCTTGCCAGCGCACGAGCGCAGAAAGATGGCGACGGCCTCGCGGGCTTCGGCGGGCGGGAGCGAGGCGCCCTCTTCGATCACCGTCATCAGGTAGAGGCCGGAGTCGTAGCGAGCGAGCTGCTCTTTGAAGACCGCTTCGACCTTGGCCACGCCGGCAATGGTCGTCTCTCTCTTCCATACCACACCTACACACCGCTCCCACGTCAGGACCAAATGGTCTGCCGTGAGTGCGTGGATGACTGCGGCGCGCGAGGAGATGAAAGAATGCGCAGCCAATGCCTACCTCCAATCCGTCGTCCCCTCACTCGAGGAGTACTTTGCGAGAGTCGCGTCGCTAGCCCCAACGTCCCCAAGTCGTGCTGTAAGTAAGGTAACGCCGGACGGGTGCACTCGTGACTTTCGTAAACCGCTGCGATTCTGCGTGCATCCCTCGGCAAGAGCCGTCGCGACGCACGCCGCCAGCGTCACCCTCGCTGGCTACACAGAATGTTCGACGGTTCCGTGCGGTTTGGGAACCACGATTTCGGAGCCGCACCCAGATCGGTACCTGAGTATGAGCGAAATGCCGAGCGCCACGCACACAGCAGCGCGTCGACGCACCGCCCTCGCTACGCCGGGAGCGCACAGAAAACCGTGTCAGCGGGCTGTCTTCGCGCGTGAAGTGGCGCACGATGACCGCGCGAGCGCACGTGTGGAGCGCGACCTCCGCGGCGCCGAACGCCGCGCTCAGAACAACGGCGTCACGTCGACGAACGTCGTCTGATCGGGCGGGCCGTCGGCAAACAGATAGTGCACCACGCGGCCAGGTGCGAGCATCACCACGGTCGAAGAGCGCGTTCCGTACGTCGGCGTGCGCACACAGAGCGCGGCCAGCTCGCGCAGCTGGCCCGCGGCGAACGGGCTGTTGGCCGGAGGATCGGGGATGTCGTCGAGCGCCGGCAAGCTGCGATCGGACAGCATCGCCTGAAGCGCGCGTGTGAGCTCCGGCAGTGGCGCTTGCACGTACGGCGCGATCAGGTGTTTGGCGCGCTCGACCTTGGCGAACGAGGGACTGTCGATGCGGTCGTTGGGCAACACGTGCACACCCTCGGGCACGGACTCGATCAGCACCTGACGCTGCTCGTCGCGAGCGTAGCCCACGAGCAATGCCGACGCGTCGCCCCACATCAGGTTGAAGGTGTTGTACTCGCGCGCATCGACCGTGCCGACGTAGCGCGTGATGGCCTGCACACTGCCGAGGGCGAGCGCCGAGAGGACCAGCTCACCGCGCGAGCGGACCGGTGCCGGCCGCTCGCTGTGCTCGAGCCTGCGATGGTTGGTGACGCCCACGAACAAACCATCGCGCGTGACCCCCATCCAGGTGCCCTGGGCAACCAGGTCGCGCCCGCCCACCGTGCTTGGACGTTCGAGCAACCGGCCAGGTCCGGCGGTCTCGCGGGCAAAAAACTCATCGCGGTTGGTGGCCAGGACGAGCGGGCAATCGGCGCGGACTCCGCGCATCACAACAATGGTGCACACCCACTCGGTGTAGCGCAGGTTGGGCCCGCGCAACGTCGCGAAAAGCGTCGCTCGGTGCGCGCACGCGTCGCAGCTTGGGCTACAT
>JBEGTL010000169.1:0-14168 GCA_041179425.1 Pseudomonadota bacterium
TGCCGTACGGCCACTTGGTGGTTCGGTAGCGCTGCTCGAACAGCTGGATCCACTCTGCCGCACTACGCTCTTTGAGCGCCGCGACGTCGTGGCGCACTTCCAGCAGCCCTCCGCAGGTGGGGCAGTGATAGATGACCGTGGTGACGGGCCAGTTGCCGGGACAACCGGCAACACAACGGAACGAGGCGGAGTAACCCATGGCCGGCCGAGTATAGGGCAGGCCCTTCGGCGCGCACGTGTAGCTGTGCGCCCCGCCAGTCATCCTGGGGTGTGGCTGGTTTGACGCGAGGGGCGTTCGTCGGTCACCCTTGGGCTCATGACCATGGTCACGCGGACAGAGACCGACCCCCGTGAGTCTCTGCCCAATGCGCGCTCGCGCGCGGGCGAGGCGCCGGCTTCGACGGAGCCCGTGGTGCCCAAACGTGAGCCCAGCGTGCAAGCGCCTGTCGCGGCCTCCGCGCCCGAGCCAACACGAGGCGGGGCGCGCAAGCCGTTGCGCGACGAGTCGTTTCCCGAGCTGCCCAAGCGTGGGACCCGCGAGCGCAAGGCCCTCGACGCGATCGTCAAGGTGGTCGAGCGGCTGTACGGCGAGGACATCGAGCGCCGCGTCAACGCGATCACCATGCACTGCAACGAGGCTGGCTTCGATCCGTTCGGCTTCGACCCCGACGTTGCTCGCTACGTGCTGGCGGTGATGACGTTCGTGCACCGCACGTACTTCCGTACCGAGGTCACCGGCATCGACCGGGTGCCCATGGGGCGCGCTTTGTTCGTCGCCAACCACTCGGGACACATCCCCATCGACGGCATGTTGATCGCTACCTCGCTCATCATGGACCGCGAGCCGCCGATCTTGGCGCGCGCCATGGTCGAGAAGTGGGCGCAGCGATTGCCCTTCGTCTCGGTGCTGTTCACGCGGGTCGGGCAGGTGCTCGGCTCGCCCGACAACGCGCGCCGACTGCTCGAGGGCGAGCACCCTCTGCTGGTGTTTCCCGAGGGCATTCGCGGCATCTCCAAGCCGTTCAGCGAGCGCTACAAGCTGGCCAACTTCGGGCCCGGCTTCATGCGCCTGGCGCTCGAGACCAAGTCGCCCATCGTGCCCATCGCCGTGATCGGCGGCGAAGAGCAGTATCCCGCCATCGCCAACGTCCGCTCGCTGGCGCGCTTTTTCGGGATGCCGGCGTTCCCCGTCATCCCGCAGCTGTTGCTCGGAGTGCCGCTGCCGCTGCCCACCAAGTACCGGCTGCACTTCGGGGAGCCGATGCACTTCGAGGGCGACCCCGACGAGGACGACGCCGACATCGAGGCGCGCGTGGACTCGGTGCGTGAGGCCATCCAGGGCATGTTGGGGCGAGGCCTTTCGGAGCGTCAGTACATCTTCTGGTGAGCAAACGCGGGCCCCGCGTACGCCGCGCCTGAGAGCGTGTGAGCGAGGCCGTCGATCCGTCCCATCTTGTCTTCAAGAGGGTCGCGTCGCACTCGGCATGCGCTGTGCAGTCTCAGCGTGGAGAGCGAGCCGTCCGGTCGCCAGCCTGCCAACGGAACGAATCAGGGTGTGACGCATTGCCGCGCACCATAACGCCACACCTTTGTGGCATCGTGCCTCATGCGAGCCTTCTGACCTTTAGAATGCCTCATGATCTCGCGGTGTCGTCGCCTGTGGCATCGATTCTGCACAGTGGGGCATCAACGACCCTTCGGACGGTGATCATGAAAAATAGTGTGCTTGTAGTCGACGACGATGAGGACCAGTGCGCCCTGCTTCAGAGCTCCCTGGAGCGCCTGGGCTACTCCGTGACGACCAAGACGTCTCCGCAAGCCGCGCTCGAGCTGGCTGCCAGCGAGAGCTTCGACTGCGTGGTGACCGACCTCGGCATGCACGAGATGTCGGGCATCGACCTGACCGAGCGCGTGCTCGGCGCGCGACCTGATGTCCCCGTGATCGTCGTCACCGGCCACGGCAGCATCGAGACGGCCATCGCCGCGATGCGCGTCGGCGCCTACGACTTCCTCACCAAGCCCGTCGATCCCAAGCTGCTCGCCCTCAGCGTGGCCCGCGCCATCAAGCACGGGCAGCTCCAGTTCGAGGTCAAGCGGCTGCGCGAGGTGGTGGTCGATCGCCAGGCGGTCGGCACGCTCGTCGGCGACAGTCCCACCATGAAGCGTGTGCACGACCTCGTCGCGCGCGTGGCGGACAGCGACGCATCGGTGCTCATTCAGGGCGAGACCGGCACCGGCAAAGAGCTGGTGGCGCGCGCCATCCACATGCTGAGCCCGCGTCGCAACGGCCCGTTCGTCGCCATCAACTGTGCCGCGGTGCCGGCCACGCTGCTCGAGAGCGAGCTGTTCGGCCACGCGCGCGGTGCGTTCACCGACGCCAAGTCGGCGCGCTCGGGCCTGTTCGTCGAAGCGACGGGCGGCACCTTGTTCCTCGACGAGATCGGCGAGATGCCGCTCGAGATGCAGCCCAAGCTGCTGCGCGCACTGCAAGAGCGCACGGTGCGACCCGTCGGCAGCAACACCGAGGTGCCGTTCGACTCGCGCATCGTGGCGGCCACCCATCGTGACCTCGAGAGCGAGGCGCACGAGCGGCGTTTCCGCCAAGACCTCTACTACCGCATCAACGTGGTGCGCATCGATGTCCCGCCGCTGCGCGAGCGCGGCGCCGACGTGCTCTCGCTGGCAGCGCACTTCCTCGACAAGTTCGGCAAGCGTGCGAACCGGCCCTCGGTCGCACTCTCCACGCAGGTCGCCGAGCGTCTGCTCGCCTACGACTGGCCGGGCAACGTGCGCGAGCTCGAGAACTGCATGGAGCGCGCGGTTGCACTGGCGCGCTTCGACCAGGTCACCATCGACGACCTGCCCCAGAAGGTGCGGGCCTACCGCGCCGACCGCTTCTTGGTGTCTGCCGATCAGGCCGACGAGATCGTGTCGCTCGAAGAGCTCGAGCGTCGCTACATCATGCGCGTCATCGGCTTGGTCGATCACAACAAGTCGCGCGCCGCGCAGCTGCTCGGCCTCGACCGCCGCACGCTGTACCGCAAGCTCGAGCGCTACGAGCAGCGACAAAAGGGCGACCAGCGCGGTGACGACCGCATGATCGAAGGAAGTCCATGAGCGGGACGCCTGACGACGTCTCACGCTATCTACGCACGGAGCTACTCGAACGCATTGCCCACGAGCTACGGGGGCCCGCCGGCGTGACGTTGGGCGCGCTCGACGAGCTCGAGCACTCTCTCGGCAGTGACGTCGTCGAACAAAATCGAATGCTCTTTGCGATGGCTCGGCGTGGGGCCCGTCGGGTGTTGCGCACGGCCGAGCGGCTCGCCCGCACCGCCCTGCTCGAGTCGGCGTCGCCCCACATCTCGCCGATCACGAGCGACGTGCGAGCGGTCGTCAAGCAAGCCAGCGAGGATGCCGAGCTCACCGAGGGGCGCTCGAGCGTGCGCCTGAAAGTGAACCTCCCTGATCAACCCTGTCTGTGCGAGGCCGACGGCGGCTGGCTGTTGGTGGCGCTCTCCGAGCTTGTTTCGCAGGCGATCCGCGCGGCGCGTCGCGAGGTCGAGGTCACGGTCGAAGGCGGTGCGACGCTCGCAATTCGGGTCTCGGACGACCGCACGGTGGTGATGGACGCCCCGACCGATCGTTTTGTGGCGCTCGCAGACCGCCGCGACGCCGCGCTCGGCTGGCCGCTCGTGTGGGACGTGGCGCGTGCACACGGGGGCAACCTCGAGACTGAGCCGCTGCGCAACGAGGCGGGCGCAGTCACCGGCTGCCGCGTGACGTTGAGTCTGCGCGCCGCCAAACAGTAAGACGAGCGACGCAGCCTGCGCTGCGTCCTCGGCTCACTCTTTTCGGCGTTGCGCGTCGAAGCATAGGAACACAAAACGCCCGGTAGGCTTGGCTGCCTACCGGGCGTTTTGTGTTTCGTCAGCGTCGGTCTTCAGAGCGGACGACGACGACCGAAGAAGAACGAGACGACCGTCAGGACCAGGAAGACGACGAACAGGATCTTGGCGATGCCTGCCGCGCTCGCTGCGAGACCCCCGAAGCCCAAGAAGGCCGCGACGAGAGCGATGACGAAAAACATGACTGTCCAATAAAGCATGGTGTCCTCCGTGCGGTTTTCTTCAGCGAATCAGGTTGATTTGATTTTTCAGGTGGAAGCACTGACGGCGATCACGCCGGCACACTCGGGCGCGCACTTGAGCGCCTTCTGGACGCAGCTGTCGTCCTTGTCGAGACACTCTTTGCACTGCTTGGCCTTGGCCTCGAAGCCGTCGTCCTCTGAGCGGTTGGTGCACTCGTCGGTACACTCGCCCTTGTCGTCGTTGCCCGTGCAACCCTTGAGCTTCTCGCAGGCACGCGAACAGATCGCGGCGTTTTGTGCCGTATCGGCCACGCCGTCGTCGCATGCAACTGCGCCAAGCAACATGAGACCCGCGAACAACGACATTCCGAACTTCGACATCAGGCATCCTCCTAAGCATCCGCGGTGTGCGGCTTTGATGGAGACTGCGTGAGCAAGCGTCGTGCCTACGCTGAAAGGCCGAATCGCGGGCCAAATTGCGGCGTCTGTGCCCGAGCCGTGCCCCTGTCGCCTCGTGTGTGGCGATAAAGAGCGCCTCAGGGTGAGTTCACGCGCGAGGCCCAAACCTAGACCGCGGGCGCCCACTAGGTTGCTTCGTGCACGAACCCTGCGATGATCGCGCTCCATGGCGGTGCTCATCACTGGGATTTGCGGCCGACTCGGCCGTCTGGTTACGCGCTCCCTACACCGTCAGGTCTCGGTGGTCGGCATCGACCGCCGTCCCTTCGAGGGCAAGCCCAAGGACGTGGTTCACCACCGCGTCGACATCCGGCGCAAAAAGACGCGCGATGTGTTTCGGGCCGGCGGCGTCGACACGCTCATCCACCTCGGCATCATGCACAACCCGAGGGAGAGCGACGAAGAGCGCCACTCGTGGAACGTGACCGGCTTCCAGCACCTCCTCGAGTACGCGTCCAAGTACGGGGTCAAGAAGGTCGTGGTGCTGTCGAGCGCCAACGTCTACGGCCCGTCGCCGGACAACCCGCAGTTCCTCACCGAAGACGCGCCGCTGCTCGGAGCGCAGCGCTTCAGCGCCATCCGCGATCTCATGGAGGTCGACATGCTTGCCCAGAACTTCCTCTGGAAGCATCCCGACATCGAGACCGTGGTGCTGCGCCCGTGTCACATCTTGGGGCGCGTGCGCAACGCACCCAGCAACTACCTGCGCGCGAGCAGCCCCATCATGGCGCTCGGCTTCAACCCGATGGTGCAGGTGATGCACGAGCGCGACGTGCAGCGCGCCATCGAGCTCTCTCTCGAGCCAGGCAAGCGCGGTATCTACAACATCCGTGGGCCGGGCGAGCTGCCCCTCTCACGCGCGTTCGACATGTTGGGACGCCGGCCCATCTTTTGGCCCGCGGGACTGGCCCAGCGCGCGCTCACGCAGCTGTGGCGCTCGCGGCTGACCAGCTTCCCGGCGCCCGAGCTCGACCACATCCGCTACGTCTGCATGGTGGACGACACGCGCGCGCGCAAAGAGCTGGGCTACAAGCACGCCTACGACATGCGCCAGACGGTCGAGTCCGTCAGGGACGAGTGGTAGCCCTGCGGTAGGGAGCTCGAAGGACCTCGAGGCCTGCTACGCGCGCTCGATCACATCCAGAGCGGGGTCGCTGCCGCCAGGGGGCCGTGCTTGCGGTCGTGCTTGGCTGGGTTGCCCGTCATGCGGGGCATGGGGTCGCGGGCGTCTTTGCCGAGGTGCCACTCGAAGTGGAGGTGCGGACCGCGGGTGATGCCGGTGACACCGACTTCGCCGACGACCTGGCCGCGGCGCACTTGCTGGCCGGGGAAGACGTAGTTGGAGCGCTGGTGGCAGTAGAAGCTGACGCTCTTGTCTTTGTGGATGACGACGACCGTGTTGCCGAAGCCGCTGATCTGGTTGTCGGAGTAGGCGACGATTCCGTCGTTCATAGAGCGCACGAGCTCGCCGACCTGCGCGCCGACATCGACGCCATCGTGGCGAAGCGATCGCCGATGTTTGCGCACGAAGCCAAAGCCACGTCCAAATGCACCGCCCTCGACTGGCCAGAGCAAGCTCGACTTGGCCTGCCCCTTGATGGCCGAGACCCACTCCGGCTTCGGCGAGTCGTGCAGCAGCTTTCGGGCTGCGTCGAGTGTGCCGAGACCGAGGCTCTCGGCCTTGAGGGCGTCGGCCCCGTACGGCTCGGGAGCCCGGCGTGGCCCGTCACACATCTTCCATGCGGCACCCTTGACGGTGCGGCACTTCATCGTGGTGCGGGGCAACCAGTGCTTGGGCACGGCAGTGCGGATGGTGGGTTCACTCCCGGCGGCCTCCGCCCAGGAGCCCCCTGCCAGGCCGACCATCAAAAAAGCCAGACCGGCAGCTAACACACCAACTCGTGACACCCGCAATCTCCCCTCCGCAACAACTGGACTGGAAAACATTGGCACGACTGGAATAGCCGGCGGAAGTGCCGACGTTGTGGCCGAAGCAAATATCGTGACAGCTTGTGAGCCGAACGTCTGCTCTTTGGAGGGCCGCCTCAGGGGGAGCTCAGCCATCCTCCGACGTTTCCGTGTAGGTGTGACTTAGCACGCCTGTGCGACGAAGTGCCTCGTAAAGGACGATGCTGACCGCGTTGCTCAGGTTGAGGCTGCGCACCGGGCCAATGGTCGGGATGCCCCACACGCGGCCCTCGTGCTGCCGCAGGAGGTCCGCGGGCAGGCCCGTCGACTCGCGTCCGAAGACCAGGCAGTCGCCCGGCTCGAGGGGCGCGTCGAGGTAGCTCTGCGAGGCGCCGGCACTGAAGAGGTGCAGCGCTCCGGGCGGGCGGGCGCTCTCGAAGGCCGCGAAGTCGGCGTGCACGCGCACGTCGACCAGGTGCCAGTAGTCGAGACCTGCACGGCGGACGGCCCGCTCGTCGAGCGAGAAGCCGAGCGGCTCGACCAGGTGCAGGATGCTCTCGGTAGCGCCGCACGTGCGCGCGACGCTGCCGGTGTTGGGAGGGATCTCGGGGGCCACCAGGCACACCTGAAACGGCGGACGAACGCCCGCGCAGCGCAGCTTGTTGCCGACTGGCATCGGGCGCTTCTGGCACCGTGGCTTGACGCGTTCAAGGACGCTCCGATAGTTTCCCGCAGTGTCGCGTCTGTCCCACGGGCTGTTAGCGCTGCTCTTGCTGACCTGCCTGTCTCTCACGGCGGGTGCCGCTCGCGTGCGCGCGGGCTCGCTCGAGCTCGCCTTATCGCGCCTGAGTGAGGGGGACTGCGCGCTGACCGACGCCGCGGGGCCCCTCGTGCTCCAGACCGAGGGGGTGCCCACGCTGCGCGCGGATCAGCGGGCGTACGGGGAGCTCGTCGCTCAGCTTGGCCAGGGGGTAGCGCCCGTGGTGCTCGCGCCGGTCACCACTTCCGGGCCGGTCGGGTTCGACATCGCAGTCGAGACCACGGTGACCAGCCTCGACACGAGTTCCGATGCGCTCGCCCGAGGCACACGCGGCCACGGCGTAGCGACGTGCCAGGGCCGAAACGACGACGTGCGCGCGACGCTGGTCACCAACCGTCTGCACTTCACCAAGGGCCTGCCGTACGGGCTCTCGGTCGGAGGCGCGGTGGGGCGCGTCGATGCGGCCAGCTCGTACCTGGTCGGTGTCGACGTCAAGCTCGCGCTGCTCGAGGAGATCTTTCGCGCGCGTGTTCCCGATCTCGCGCTGCGTGCGTCGCTCAACAAGCTGGTGGGGGCGCGCAGTCTCGAGTTGTTCGTGGCCGAGGTCGACGCGATCGTCTCCAAACGCTGGGTGGTCTTGCACCGCCTCGAGCTCTCGCCGTGGCTCGGCGCCGGCTTGCTCTGGACGCGCGCACAGAGTGGCCGCGTCGACCTCACCCCCAACATCGACGCGCTGGCGTGCAGGGCGGGCCTCGATGCGGTGTGCAATGCGGGGGGCCTTGGCGCGAGCGACGACGATCTCCGCCACGACGTGCGCTTCGGGCACGTGTCGTTGCTGCAGGCTCGCACCTTCGTCGGCCTGTGGCTGCGCTGGCGTCAGCTCGCGTTGAGTAGCTCGTTCGCGGTCGACCCCGTCCCACCCCGCGTGGGCGAGCGTGGAGACAAGACGACGGTCGCGCGGCAGTGGACGGTCAGCATGGCGCCCACGCTGACGTTCTAGGAATGTGCACGCGTACGCTGCTCAGAGCGGTGCGTACGGCACGCCCACTGCCTCGGCGACGGGCTGATAGGTGCAGCGCCCATCCCAGGTGTTGACGCCCTTTGCGAGTGCGGGGTAGGCCGTCACGGCGCGCTCCACGCCGAGGTCGCAGATGGACTGCGCGTACAACGCGGTGACGTTGGTGAGCGCGTGCGTGCTGGTGTACGGCACCGCGCCCGGCATGTTGGGCACGCAGTAGTGCACCACGCCGTCGACCACGTACGTGGGGTTGTCGTGCGTGGTCGGCTTGCAGGTGCTGATGCAGCCGCCCTGGTCCACGGCGACATCGACCATGACGGAGCCATCTTCGATGAGCGCCAGCAGCTTCTCGTCGATCAAGGTGGGCGCCTTGGCGCCCGGCACCAGCACGGCCCCGACGATGAGGTCCGCTTGACGAACCGCGTCTTCGACGTTGCGCGGGTTGGAGTAGAGCGTCTCGATGGCGGCACCGAACACGTCTTCGAGGTAGGCCATGCGCTCTTGGTTGACGTCGAGCACGGTCACTTGCGCGCCCATGCCGATCGCGATCCGCGCTGCGCTGGCGCCGACCACGCCGCCGCCCAGGATGACCACGTGGCCGCGCCTGGTGCCGGGCACGCCGCCCAACAAGATGCCCTTGCCGCCGCGCTCTTTCTCGAGGTAGGTGGCGCCCACCTGCACGGCCATGCGGCCTGCGACTTCGCTCATCGGACGCAGCAGCGGCAGCGTGCCGTCGGTGCGCTGCACGGTCTCGTACGCGATGCCGCGCACGCCTCCGGCCAGCAGCGCACGCGTGAGCACAGGCTCGGCGGCGAGGTGCAGATACGTGAACAGCACGAGCCCCGGTCGGAAGTAGCGATACTCGTGCGGCAGCGGCTCTTTGACCTTGAGCACCATCTCGGCAGCCCACACCTCGCCGGGCGTGTCGACCAGCTTGGCGCCGGCGCGCGCGAGCTCGTCGTCCGAGATGCCGGAGCCGTTGCCCGCGCCACGCTGCACGATCACCTGGTGGCCGGCGCGCTTGAGGATCTGCACGCCACCCGGGTTGATCCCGATGCGGTACTCGCGTGTCTTGGTCTCCGTCGGCACCCCTACGATCATTGGCTCCTCCTCTGCTCTCGTCTGCTGCCCGGTGCGTACCGATGGTCTGTCGTCGAGCGCGGTTGTGTGACGCGCGAGGAACACGACGCGGTCCACGTGCTAGACCGCGGCCGTGCAAGCACTTTGGCGCTCTCGCGTCGCGCGGTGGATCGGCTTGGGTGTCCTCCTTGCCATACCAGTCTGGTTGGCTCTGCGCGAGTTCGTGCCGACCAGCGCCCCTGGCGTGTGCACGGCCCTCGCGCAGCGACGCATCGTGAACGTGTTCGCGGAGCAGGGCGTCAGTCTGCGCTGCGAGGGTGTGCACGTGCAGAGTGTGCGCTCACTCGGCGCAAGCGTGCTTACCAGCGACGACGCGACCGGGCTCTGTGCGGCACTGGGCAAACACAAGGGCAGCGCGCTGGCCGTGCTGCCCGACAGCGGCTCGCGCGGTGTGGGCAAACAGCTGGGCGCGTTTGCACACGTGTCGGGGCTGCGCGGCGTGCTGCTGTCGTCGGAGCTGGCCATCTACGCGCCCGCCCACGAGGTCGAGCTGAGCGCTGCCGAGCGCGAAGCGCTTGCGTACGTCACGCGCGTGCTGTTTCGCGGCGCACGCGAGCCGAGTGTCGCGTCCTTCCCGGCGGCGCTGCGGCGGGTCGAGCGTGTCGAGGTGATGGTGATGCTCAGTCAGCACGGCGATCCACGGCTGTGGCGGTCTGCGCGCGGCACGTCCATCGCGCGCGCCTTGCTCACTGCCACACGTGTTGCGCGCGATCGTTGGCGCGAGCGTGAACAAGCGATGGGCGGGCCCCTCCCGAAGAAGCTGGTCGAGCTCGACGTCGACGTCTCGCTGCTGTCCGAAGACGGCACGCTGGGCAGTGTGCAGCGCACGTTCGTCGACCGTGCCATCACGCCGGCGCACGGTGTGGGCTTCGACTTCCGCACCGCGTGGCATTACCTGCTGCCGCGCGATGTGGCCCGACGCAAGAAGGGCTCGTTTCAGGCGCTTTCCGAGCTGATCGTCGACCAGGGGCTCCCGCTCTCCGTGCTCGGCGAGAGCGACACACGCCTCTATCGTTTTGTGCCCATCGCACTCGGCAGCTCCAAGGCGCCACTGCGCTAGCGCGCGCTTCGACGCACGACGCGCGAGCGCAGCCGGCCTCAGAAGGGCAGGTTGTAGAGCTTGGTGGCGTTGGTCTCGAGCACCTTCTTGCGCACGTCGTGGCTGTAGCCGCCGAGCGTCGCCATGATGTGGTCCTGCACGCCCGGGTACAGCGACGTGGGGTGCGGGAAGTCGGTCTCGAACAGCACCTTGTCGACGCCGAGCGTCTCGAGGAGCTTCAGCGGCCCCACCTTCTCGAACCAGTAAGTGACCCAGAACTGATCGCGGAAGTAGTCCCACGGGCGACGCTGCAGCAGCTTGGACTTGCCCGGCAGCATCTCGTCGAACTGGTGCTCGAGCGCTTCGATGGCGAAGGGCACCCAGCCCATGCCGCTCTCGATGAGGCCGATCTTCAGCTTGGGATGACGGTCGAGGCGTCCGCTGACCATCCAGTTGCCGAGCGTAGCGGCGTTGCCGATGGAGAACATGGTCGCCACCACGGCCAGCTTCTGCTCGAACTCGAAGCCATCCCAGCACAGCACGTTGGGATCGATGGCTGCGTTGAGGTGGAAGTTGATGGGCACGGCGCGGTCGGCGCACATCTCGAGCAGCGGGGTCCAGTCCTCGTCGAGGAACGACGGCACCTTCACGCGCTCGGGCGTGTCGGGCAGCACGAAGCCCTTGATGTCCATGTCGATGCAGCGCCGCGCTTCGGCCTCCATCTCTTTTTTGTCCCAGAGCGGAAGGTGGCCGAGCGTGAACAGACGCTGACCGGACTCTTTTTGACGCTCGGCGGAGGCGTCGTTGTAGAGCTTGATGATGGTGAGCGCGAGGTCGTTGTCGCCGAGCGCCATCAGCGAGCCGGCCTGGGTGACGCCCGAGTTCTGGTAACAGATCTGTGCGTGGACACCCATGTCGTCCATCGCCTTGAGGCGTGCCTTGACCTGGTGCGCGCCGGGGTGCCCTTCGTCGAGCGTGGGGAACGCGAGGCGGCCGAGTAGCTTGTTGTTGTCGGCGCGGATGACGTTGCCGCCCAGCGAGCCGAAGTTGCGATCGCCGACGAACCAGCGATCGACGCCGTTGACGCGACGAACGTGCGGGACCTTGTCCTTGTACTTGGCAGGTGCGCGCGACGTGAAGAGGTCTGGCGTCTCGGTGATGTGCGTGTCGCAGTCTACAATTTTGATGCCCTCGAGCTCGGGACGGAGGCCCAGCGAGTTCTTGGCGTAGTCCACGTTGCGGATGACTCCGCCGGGCAGATAGCCCTCTTCGCTCCAGTAGCGGCGCGCTGCGGCGGCCTGCTCGGTCTTGCTTTCGTCTGCCATTTGCAAATCTCCTGCACCAGCGCTCGCGCTTCCCGCTCGTCCCAGAAACCTCTACTCTGAGGGCGGAGACTTAGTTAACACCAGTGTTGATTAGAGCCGGGGCTGGCTTCGCTGCGGCCCGGAGCCAGCTGCCGCGCCCGTCGCCCGCGCGGACGTCACGACGCATGCTAGCGAGCTAGCGAGGCCCATGACTGGTTGGCGGCGGCCAATTCATGTGCCGCTGTGTGCACGCCCGGCAAACCGTCAGGTCGCTGCTGCGCGCGCTGTATCGGGGAGCGCCGAACGTGACGAGCGGGGTCGACGCTCAGCGTCGGAAATCGTTGATATCGATGTCGTAGCGGCGCAGCCAGCGGTGCACTTGCATGCGGTGCTTGCCGAGCGCTGCGCCGACTGCCGCGATGTTGCCGCGGTGGAAGTCGAGCAGGCGGCGCAGCTCGTCTTCGCTCGGCGCATCGGCTTTTCGTGAGCTCGAGTCCGGAATGGAGCCGCCCGCTTCGGCGGCCTCGGCTGCGCGTCGGGCGTCGCCGTCGCGCAGGGTGGTGACGGCCGCCGCGACCTTGATCGCGTGCGGGACCACGGGCCCCGCGCCGTGCGCCTCGAGGGCGGCTCGCGCCGTCTCCGGCAGGTGCTGCAGATCGAGCTGCGCGCCTCCGCTCAGCGTGACCGCAACACGTACGGCGCTCTCGAGCTCGCGGACGTTGTAGGGCCAGTCGTAGTGCGCGACCGCTAGCATGAACGGAAAGCTCACCGCTTGCGGCGTGAGCCCGAGCTGCGCCAAAAAGTGCAGCACCAAGGGGTACAGATCTTCGCGCCGCTCGCGGAGCGGGGGTAGGCGCACCGACAGCTCGCGCAGCCGCGCCAGCAGGTCGCCGCGGAAGATGCCCTGGGCGACGTGCGCCTCCAGGTCTCGATGGGTGGCGCAGACCACGCGGATGTCGACCTTCTCGGCGACGGTGGCGCCGATGGGCAGCACCTCTTTTTCGTGCAGCACACGCAGCAGCTTGGCCTGCGCATCGAGCGGCATGTCCCCGATCTCGTCGAGGAACAGCGTGCCGCCGTGAGCTGCGCGCACGAGGCCCATCTTGTCGCTGACGGCTCCGCTGAACGCGCCGCGGCGATAGCCGAACAGCTCGCTCTCGATCAGGTTCTCCGGAAGCGCCGCGCAGTTGATGGCCTGGAACAAGCCCTTGCGGCCGCTCAGCCGGTGGATCTCGCGAGCCGCCAGCTCTTTGCCGGTGCCACTCTCTCCGGTGATCACCACCGCGATGTTGGAGTGCGCAACCTTGGCGATGCGGTCGATCACCGCGTCGATCTGGTAGCCGCCGATCAAGTAAGGTTTCTCGACGGTGTGCGTGAACGGGCGCGCCTGCTTCACCACGCCGCCGTCGATGCGATACGCGCCGTAGCCGTAGATGCCCTTGTCGACGTACCGAAACAGCGTGTCGCCGATGCGCACGACGTCGTGGCAGGCCAGGGCTTGCTCGCGCACGCGCCGGCCATTGACGAAGGTGCCGTTCATCGACTGCGTGTCGACCACCCAGATCTGCCCGTCGCTCCGCCGCTCGAAGCGCGCGTGGTGACGCGACACGGCCGCCTCGGGAATGGACAACGTGTTGTCGCACTCGCGGCCGAGCGTGATGGTGGGGATGGCGAACGGCACCGCCGACGGCAGGTGCGGATGCAGACGCGAGTAGACCAGCGCGAGACCAGGCGTCGGATCGGACACGACGTCGAAGGACGGAATGCCCTCGACCGACGTCGTCGTACGACCGCGGTTCGTGCTGCTGCTCA
Source organism: Pseudomonadota bacterium (assembly GCA_041179425.1). GTDB lineage: Bacteria > Myxococcota_A > Polyangia > Polyangiales > DASUME01 > DASUME01. The sequence continues at coordinate 13,531 of JBEGTL010000169.1, forward strand.
TCGCCTCGCTCGAGGAATGCCCTAGTGCGCAGGTAGCGTACAGCAGATCAATGGCGCTGCCATCGTCCTTGACGAGACGTCCCTAGGCTGGGACGGGCAGGAAGGCCGGAACGGGCGATCAGACGGCCAGTGTGACGAGCCTTGGCCACCGCGACCCTGCCCGTGGCTCAAGCCCGTGCAATCTGGCCCGCGTCGTCGAGCATGCGGTGGCGCTCGAGCGTGCGCCGGATGCGGTCGACCAGGTGCGAGATCTCAAAGGGTTTTCGCACCCAGTCGTCGGGCTCGCCGCCGGGGACCAGCCGCGGCTTTTGCACGGTGCCGGTGACGAGCATGGCCGCGTTCACGACCCCCCGTTGACGCAGCGTGGCGAGCAGCTCGTCCCCTCGACAGTCGTCGAGCATCATGTCGATGAGGGCGATGTCGAAGTTGCCGTGTAGCTCGAGCGCCTCTTGCGAGGAGCGCACGCTGATGACGTCGGCGCCGCGTAGCGATAGCGCGGTCGCGAGCATCTCGCGCAGGGCATGGTCGTCGTCGACCACCAGCACGCGCAGCTCGAGCGGCTGACCGAGCGCCTCGCTGGGGTGAGCACTGGACCACGCGGACTCCGGGACCGGCGTGAGAGCAAACGTCGGCTCACT
>JBEGTL010000170.1:0-14153 GCA_041179425.1 Pseudomonadota bacterium
GGAGCGCTGGGCCGCGCCCAGAGCCTGCCTCCTGCAATGCTCCTCGTCACGCACGCGTGCCGAAAGCACACCGTTGGTCTGTCCGCGGCGCCGTAGCGTGCCGCGTGGGAGCGCGTACTTGGGCGGCGCCGAGCCGTTCCTATAAGCTGCAGCTCGAGGAGGTTAGCCTTGGATCATTTCTTCGCGCGACGGGCCGGGACGGCACTGTTTTTTGGCGCGCTCGCGGCACTGGGCGCGTGCGGCGACGATGGAGACGACGGCGACGGCGATGACGTGAAGGTGGTGGTCGACGCTGGCAACGATGCCGGCACGCCGCCCCCCGACTCGGGCACGCCGGTCGACTCCGGCACGACCGTCGACTCCGGCACGACCGTCGACTCCGGCACGACCGACGCGGGTACGCCGACCGACGCCGGCTCCGCCGAGATGGCAGCCGCCCTCGATCGCACGGGGATCAAGGCGAGCCCCGCGCGTGCGGACATCGTGTTCCCCGAGGTCTGCAAGCACGCCCAGAGCTGCCGAACGGACGATAATGTGTCGGCGTGCATCACCGATACGCGCGCCTCCTACGATCAGGCCGTGGGCAAGGGCTACACCGAAGCGTGTCTCGACGCCGTGCTCGACGTCTGGAGCTGCCAAGCAACAGCCGCCTGCGCGAACATCGATACGGAGTGCGGCCCTGTCTACGCTACCCAGATCTCCATCTGCCCCAAGGCAGACGGCGGCACCTGAGCTCGGACCTCCGAAGCTGGGTCGCACGACCCCGACGCTGCGGATTAGTTGGGCCCTCCGCACGCGATCGCCGACGATCGCCTCGTGCACACGGCCCGCCTACTCACCGAGCGCAGCTTCGAGTCCCTGCTGGCCAGTGCGCTCGCCGCGCGGGTGGAGGGCCTGGTGGTGCTGCGCTGCCGTGAGGGCCTGCGCCACGGCGTCTGGGTCGAGGGTGGCTACGTGGTCGGCGCACACGTGGCCGGACGCTTCGACCCGCTGCTGGAGCTGTTGCTGCGCACGGGGTCGCTTTCGCTTCACGCACACCGCAGCTGCATCGAGGCGCTGCATCAGACCGGCGAGCGCGCCGGCAGTGTGGCTCAGAACCTGGGCGGCGTGACGACACCGCTGCTCTCGGACGCTCTCAAGCTCCAGATCGCCCAGCGCTTCGTGGCGCTGCTCGAGGTGGCCGCGTCGGCTGGCCACGACGCGCAGCTCGAGTCACGCTCGGTACCCGACAGCGAGCGCAGCGTACGGCTGCCGCTCGGCTCCCTGCAGCGCCGGGTCGCGCGCCTGGCCGCCCAACGCGGGCTGGCCGGTGAGCGTGGGCAGCACGACGCGCGACGTGCACTGCGCACCCTGGCTCGCGCGCTGCACCCCGACCTGAACGCACACCTCGACGACGAGACCCGGCAGCGCCTGAGCGGGGAGCTCGCGCGCGCGACCGCCGTCTACCACGGGTTTGGCTGAGCCATCCCGAGTGCTTCCGTTGCGCTTCTGGCCCCCATGTTCTAGAGGGGCGCCTGTGAATCGCTCCCTGAGATCCGTCCTCGTCCTGCTCACGCTCGCCATCGTGAGCCACGCCCGGGCTGAGGGAGCTCAAGGCGCGACCGATCCCGACGCCGTCGAACGACCTGCCCCGCTGCGCGTCTCGGGCGCAATCACCGGCGCGCCCGACAGCGAGCGCCTGCGCCTGGTGCCCCCGTTCGCGCGCGATCGCAGCGGCGACCGCACCACCACCGCGCTCTTTCCGCTCTACTTCAACCGCAAGAGCCCCAAGTCGGTCGAGCGCTTCATCCCGCCCTACTACTTCTACCGCGACGCCAAGCTACAGGCCGACGTGGCGCTGGGCTTGGTGTGGTCGCTGCGCGGGCCCGACCGGCGCACGTTCGTGCTGGGTCCGCTGTACCGCCACCGCAAACAAAAAGATTGGGCGGTCGGCCTCATCCCGTTGTTCGCCGCGGGCGAGATCGAAGGTCACCGCCACCTGGTCATCCCGGCGCTGCTCACCTGGGCAGACGGCGACGACAAGAAGCACCGCCGTATCGTGGGTCCGTACTACGACGTCAAGACCGAGCGCTCGCGCTGGCGCGGCGTGGTCCCGCTGGTGTGGAGCAAAGAAGACGACGAAGACAGCTTCACGGTGGTGCCGCCGCTGTACTTCCGCTTCACGCAGGCCGACCCGTTCGAGACCACGACGGTGGTGCCGCCCTTTTATCACACGCGCGTGAAGGACGGTTACAACTGGGGTCTGATGCCGCTGGTCTTCTATCGGAAGACACCCGAGCTCAGAGCCACCACCATCCCGTTTGGCCTCTTTCACTACGCCAAGGGCCCGAACGAGTTCCGGCTGGTGACGCCGCTGCTCGCGTACCTCCACGACAAGCGCGAGGGCACCACGTGGCTCACGCCCTTCTACCAGCGCCGCCGCGGTGACAAAAACTTCGACGCGGTCGCGCCGATCTACTTCCGCAGCTGGGATGACCGCGACAAGTCACGATCGTTGATCTTGGCGCCGATCTACTGGCACTTCGAGGACCCGGCCAACCACACCGACGTGGTGCTTCCGTTCTTCGCGCGCGCCAACCACGAAGGCGTCAGCGATTTTTGGCTGGGGCCCGGGATCGGCCGCAAAAAGAGCCTCGAACGTGACCAGCAGGGCTGGTGGCTCGCGCCTACGTTCAGCTGGGGCTGGGACGAGACGTCGTGGTACTTCAACCTGCACCCGCTCTTGTACCTGAAGCGCTCGCCCGAGAAAAAACACTTCGCGCTCGCTCCGCTGGTGTTCAACTTCCGCGACAAAAAAGAGCAGACGCACCGCTTCGTGTTGTTCCCGCTGTACTGGGACTTCAAGGCCTTCAAAGAAGACAAGCGCAGCCGCGTCGCCTTCCCGCTGTACTGGGAGTTCGGCAACGGGCGCAAACAGCGCTTCCACCGCATCGGCTTCCCGCTGTACTGGGACTTCGATCTACGCGATCGCGAGGCGCGCTACACCGTGAGCTTCCCGTTCCACGCTCGCTCCAAGGTGGGCGACCGCCAGCGCGACTTCGTGCTCAACACGATGTACGAGAAGCGCACCGACAAGAACAGGAGCTGGCAGTTTCACCTGTTCCCGCTGTTTGCGCGCGGAGGCAGTCACCAGACCAAGTGGTGGAGCCTGTTCTACGGCCTGGCCGGCTACGATCGCCGCGGCGAGAGCAGGCGCATGACGCTGTTCTGGATCCCGTTCAACCTGGTCAAGGCCAAGCCGGCCGTCGCCAAGCTCGCGCCGCCCCCGCGTCTCTGAAGCTCAGAGGAAGTTGCCGGGCGGGAAGTCGAGATACGTGAAAAAGTAGCCGTTGGACGCGCGCTCGGTGCGCACGTTGGGCTTGAGCTTGGCGCGCATGTCGAGAATGACGGTCACGGTCTGGCCCTTGGCGTGCGTGCGCACGGACTTCACGGGCGTGTTGAAGTAGTGCGTGTCGAGTGGGCGCCGTGCATTGCCCGGAGGCAGCGCGACGCCGGCCAGCACGATCAGCCAGTTGTCGCCGTCGCGCTTGAGCTCGGGCGTGACCTCGGTGCTGGTCTGCACGAACACGCGCGAGCCGCCGTCCGGGAGCATCTGGAAGCCGGGCCAGGTGACCAGGGCCACGCCTCCGGGCTGGGCCGCCATTCCCTCGGGCAGCGTGTCAGACCCAGGCACCACGCCGACGTAGTGCTGCGCTCGACTGTTCGTAGGTGTCCACGCGGTGAGCGCACAGGAGACGAGCAGGGTGGCAGCGGGCAGCATTCGCATAGCGGGCATCGTCTCACGCCTTTAAGCGGCGCCGCGATGCCTGCTTTCTTGCGCGATCCTGGTCCGCGTTCGCACAACCCGGTATCCTGCGTGCACATGTCGCCTCTCGCGACCCTTACGGCTGCATGGACGGCGGTGTACGCCTATCTATGCGCTTATTACTCGGTCCTCTACGCGCGCAGGCGAGCAGAGCGCGAGTATCTCGCCTTCGGCTTGCTGTCCGGCGCGATGGCCATCTATGCGCTCGGCGGCTGCCTTTACCTCGATGCGATCTCGCTCGCGCAGGCGGCCTACGCCCACGAGCTGCAGCTGTTCGGCATGATGGCCGCGAGCGCGTTCTCGGTGGACTTTGCCCACCACATGAGTGGCCGCCAGAGCACCAACGCCACGCGGCTCGCGTACGGCGGGGCGATCGCGTTCGTGTTCGCCAACATCGCCCACCTGCTGGTCGATGTGACGGCCGCGCCCGACATCGAGACCATGACGCTGCTGCCCAGCACGGCGCCCTACTCGCCTCATCTCACCATGCTCGGCAAGCTGGCCCTCGGCTACGCCATGAGTGCGGTGGCCTATGCGTCGGCGCAGGTGGCGCTGCGCCAGTCGAGCGACCCTGACCTGCGCATCGTGCTCGGCGGCGCCGTCATCGTGCTGTTCGCGGGCGCGCACGATCTGATCGTGCGGCTCACGCCGGTGAGCTCGGTCTACCTGCTCGAACACTGCTACATGCTGTTTGCGCTCACCGTCAGCTACGTGCTGCTCGAGCGCTTCGTGCGCACCGCCAACGCACTCACCAGCCGCACGCTCGAGCTGCGCCGCAGCTACAACGAGCTGCGCGACGCCCAAGAGCAGCTGCTCCGGCGCGAGCAGCTGGCCACCATGGGCGAGCTGTCGGCCGTGATCGCGCACGAGGTTCGCAACCCGCTCGCAATCATCAAGAACGCAGTCAGCGGCCTGCACCGCCCTACCCTGCGCGAGACCGACCGTCAGGTGCTGCTCAAGATCCTCGACGAGGAGGCCGACCGCCTCAACCGCCTGGTCGGCGATCTGCTCGCGTACGCGCGACCGGTCACGCCCCAGCGGCAGACCGTACACATCGAAGACCTGGTGCGCGGCGCGGTCGAGCTCGCGCGTGCGGCACAGCAGCGCGAGCACCAGCTCACGTACGACATCGCCCTGTCCGACTCGCACACCATCGAGGGCGACCCAGACTTGTTGCGTCAGGCGCTGGTGAACGTGGCCGAGAACGCCATCCAGGCGATGCCCGACGGAGGCACCCTCACGGTGCGCACCCAAGACGCCAAGCTCGATGCGGCCCCCGCGGTGGCGATCGCCATCCGCGACACCGGCGAGGGCATGGACACCCTGGTGCGCAGCAAGGCCACCGACCCGTTCTTCACGACGCGCCCCACGGGCACGGGCCTGGGTCTCGCCATCGTGCATCGTCTGGTGCACTCGCACGGTGGCAAGGTGCAGATCGAGAGCACCTACGGCAGCGGCACCACGGTCACCATCATCTTGCCGCTGCGCAGCGGCAGGACCTCCACCAACAAGCCCCCAAGCCTGCAAAAATCGAGCAAAGCGCCGCCCCGATGAAGTTCGACGACTACCTGCTGCGTGCGCTCGAGGACTTCAACAAGTTCGTCGCGCGCATCGTGAAGGCGCTGCGCGACGACGAGGAGCAGATCGCCGAGAGCGAGATTGCCGGTGCCTACGAAGCTCTGCTCGGCGGTGACCGCGTGTTCCTCGGCATGGTCGACGCGGCCACGCTGGCCAACCTGCTCGGCTCGCCAGACAAAGTAAGAGTGCTCGCACGCCTGTCCGCACTCGACGCACGGCTCGCGCACAAGCGCGGGGACGCCGCCCGCAGCCAGCGTCTGCAGGTGCGTGCGCGTGAGCTGCTCGGCATCGCACATCGGGACGATCCCCAAGACGGCGACGACACACTGCTGGTCGACCTCGAGACCTGAGCGCCAGCCGCGCCTGGCCCGCGCGGGACCGGACCGGGACCATCTGTTGCCAGGTCCACGTTCGTAGCGTCCCTATGACGTTCGCGTCGCGGGCGTGAACGAGGGGCCACGCCGCGACGGAGGTCAGCGCGCAGGGCAGCTCGCTTTTTGCGGCCGCGGGCGAGAGATGTCTGACAATTTTGAATCGCCTACATCTGCCGTGCGTAAGGTCGGACTTGGTCCTGTTATTGCTGACAGATCCATCATGCGTCCACAGACCTTGCTTGCGGCGGTAGGGGTCAGCCTGTTGCTGCACGGCTGCGATGAGAACGACGACTTCGACGCGCGCGACCGCGGCGAGCTCGGCAACGGGCACTTCGTGTACGAGTGCCTCAACGACACCGACAGCGCTTGTGCCGACGGCGGCACCGCGACACTGCCGCAGGCGATGGCAGTCGGAGGGCGCTTCGCGATGCGCTTTCCGGTCGTCTCCGGTGCGCAGCCCACCGTGATTGCGCCGGCTCCTTCGTTCGTGCGCCCTGCAGGCGCGGGCTTCGAGGTGTTGCGCGAGGGCCAGTTCGTCATGCTCGCCGTCAATGGCAACACCGAGGTGGTGGACCTCAAGCACCTGCGCGCCGCCAACACCGCCGAGGTGCGCGTGCAGGCAGGCAACCAGCCGCCCGTAGCGCGCCTCGTGCTGGCGGAGGGGCAGACACTCTCGCTGCTCGCTGCACCGTTCGACCGCGATGGCGTCAAGCTGGGAGGCGCCCTCGTGTACACCTGGCGCAGCAGCGACGCGAGCTGTGTGTCGGTCGACAGCTTGGCGCAGCTCAATCGTGTCACCGTGCGCGCGAGCGGAGCGTGCGTCGCAAGCCTCATCACCGAGGTCGCTGGCACCGTCTTCTCCGTCGCCGTGCAAGTCGGCGGCGTGCTGCCCGACGCGGGCGCCGGGTCTGACGCGGGCAGGCCGCCCATCAACTTGGATGCGGGCAGTGTAGTCGAGGGCACGCTCGACGCGCGCGTCGCTAGCAATGACAGCGCCGTCGATGGAGGTGTCCAGTGAGCCAGCCCAAGGTCGTGTTCGCGCTGTGCTTCGCTACGGCGCTGCTGCTGGGTTGTGCGCAAGGTCCGGAGTACGCCGGCCTCGCGTTCGATGTGGAGTCGGCGCCGCCGGTGCTCGTCAACATCCAGTCCGATCACATCACGCTCGTCGCTGGCGTCGCGGTTCAGATCTCGGTCGCCCCTTTGAGCAGCGAAGAAGACTTCGACGACGATGTGCGTGTCGCGCTGCGCGGAGCCAACCCCAGTCTGCTCGAAGTGTTTGCGGGCAAGGGCGATCGCGAGTTCGTGCTGGTGGCCGTGGCGGCGGGCGACACCTGCCTCAATGTCGCACTCAACCGCAAAGACCAGGAGTGCATCCCAGTGCACATCAGCGACGGAGCGAACTGAGTTTGCGCAACGCGGTCCGCTGACTTCTGCCAGCGCGCTGGACGTTCTCTCGACTTCCCCCGACACTCGTAAGTGACCCGGGGGGAACGATCATGAACGTGGGTGTTTTGGCGCGCGCAGCGGGCGTCGTGAGTGTCGTGGCGTGCGTGTGGGGTTGTGACGACGAGAGCGAGAAGCCCGAGCAAAGCGGGCAGACGTCGACAGACGGCGGCCTACACAATGGGTCGCCTCCAGGCAGCCCGGACGGCGCCATCGTCGGCATGAACGAGGCTGGAGCCGGCAACAACGGCAACAACGGCAACAACGGCACGCCCGGCAACGACGGCAGCTTCACGCAGCTCGATGGCGGCGGGCCGCGCATCGACAAGGCGTTCGCGATCTATGGGCGCGTCGGCTCGGCGCCGGGTGACAAACGAGTCAAAGGCCCCGGCGACGCCGCGGTCGAGCACAGCGTCACGCACGTGATGGCCGTCAACCCCGCCACCGCCAACCCCGTCCGCTACCTGTCGCCCATCGCAGCAGACGGCACGTTCGCGATCGGAGTCGACCTCAACACGCCGTGGGTGTTCGTGCTGGTGGATAGCCACCAGGTTGGCAAAAACATGATCGCGGGCGTGTTCCGTGGCTCGGCATTCGATCTCGACAGCCTCGCTGCCACCAGGCCAGGCATGGTCGACCTCGGCGTCGTCGACGTGGACGAGGCGAGTGGCGCGGCGACTGCCTCGACGCCGACCGCAACCTTACTGTCTGCACTTGGACTATCCGATGCGGCTGCGACGTTGCTCGGCTCCATGGACGACATCAGCCTGCGCTACGTGAATCCCGACATCGACGGCAACGGGAAGATCGACGTCCAGGAGGGAGTCAGCTACCCGCTCGACTTCCACATCCGCTACGACATGACGACGCGCGGCAGCGCCGGAATGATCCCGCTCACTGCGCTGCGCAACGCCTATGCAGACAGCGCGACGACGGACGCCAGGTACTCACTCGGCTCGGCCATCGCCTACTGGGCCAATCCGCGGCAGTTTGGCACCACCACCTCGGCGGACTACCGCATTCGGTTTCCCACCGCCTCGGGCACCTTTCAGGCGCCACCGCGGATGGGCAGCTTCGCCGCCAACGTGTGGATCGACGACGACTCCTATTTCTACACGAGCGCGGGCAGCAACTCGGTCGGCATCAGCTTCGACTACACGCAGCCCTTCCCCACCGGCGAGTACGTGTTCGAGGTCAAGGGCACCGCGCTCACGTACACCAACGTTCGCACGCACACGCTGCCCGAGCTCAACGCCGGCGCAGACCTCATCATCCCGTTCTTGAAGCTCAACGTCCCGGACAGCGCGTGCACCGGCTGGTCGTGCAAGGTCACGGGCCTGGACTACCGCTGGATGAAGCGCGACGGCACCGGCTGGGTGGCGGCGACGAGCGAAGAGATTGCGCTGGTTGTACCGCAGCACGGCGGCTTCCTCGGCTTCAGGCCGGGCCACCTGCCCGATCAGCGTCTGGAGTTGACCATCCCCGGCAACCCGGCGACGGGGACCCTTTCGTTCGCCACGCCCAACAACATCCAGGGCGGCGTCAGCGCCGAGCAGATCGCAAACCTGACGATAGGTCAGCTGTGTCATGTGGGCGTCAGCTACGACGACACGCTCGGAATGCGCATCTTTCAGGGCTGGCAGCAAGGACCTGACTGCGCGCCCTGACACGGTCAGGCCAGCGAGAGCCAAAGCTCGCGGCAGAGCTCACGATGTAGCTGCTGCGAGATCTCTGCGGACGGCACGAACTGGCGCACGAGCTGCGCACCGACCACACAGAGCAACCATGGTGCGAGACGCCAGCCCCGGTCGCGCGAACCGCGGACCGCGTTCGATGCACGCTAGCCCACCATGTCTCGTCGGACTTGGGTGAAGCTGCCCTTCCCCCCGGGTGCGGCACGCGTGTATCGTTAAACGACCTATCTCGAGGACTAGACTACGTGCTCACTCGGCAGCTGACCATCGTGGACGCACAGCCTGACTTGTTCACGTTTTGCAGCTGGGGCGACGTGAACATCCACGTCTGGTGGGGACCCGTCGTCGAAGACGTGGTGCAGCGGCTGGGCAGCTTCTCGAGCGCCACCATGCGCGAGCACCCGGGCGGCATGTCGTTCGTACACGTCGTCACCGCGTCGGCACGCCTGCCCGACGCCGAGGCTCGCGGCGCCTTGGTGGCGCTGTCCAAGCGCTTCGAGCACGACACCGGGCCCACCGCGGTCGTGATCGGCGGCGAGGGCTTCTTTGCCGGGGCGCTGCGCGCGGCGGTGACCGGCCTGTGGCTCGCCGCACCCAAGACCATGCCCATGCGCATGTGCGGCAATGCCGACGAGGTCGCCGCCTGGTTGCCTGCCAGGCACCTCGAGAGCACCGGGGTGACGCTCGACCCGGCCGAGCTTCTGACGGTGGTGCGCGAGGCGGGGCGGCCCGAGTGCAGCCACACGGCGCCCAGAAGTCTCCCCCCGCCTGCGCCGGTCGAGGCGCGCTCGCGGGCCCGCGAACCGAGATAGCGAGCTACTTGCCGCTCTTCTTCGCGGCCTTGCCGTCCTTGCCGTCTTGTTCTTTGACGGGCTCGTCCCCTGCGTAGCCGATGGCCTTGAGCTGCTCGCGTAGGGTCTCGTCGATGTTGGCGTTCTCCTTCTCGAGCTTGGTTCCCTGCCCTTGCTCGCCCTTGAGCCAGCTGCGTCGATCGCGCGCGCCGAGGTACTGACCCAGCACCGTGGTCGCATAACGAACGGCGACCGGGTACTTGGCGCGGTCGAGCTCCTTCTGCTCGGTCGGGTCGGTCTGCAGGTCGAAAAAGGTCTCGTTGAGCCCACGCAAGATGAGCTTGTAGCGGCCGGCGCGGATCACGCGGCGGTCGTCGAGGAAGTCGCTGAAGGCCACCGGGATGGCAGGCGCGGGGCCGCCGCGCAGCCAGGAGAGCACGCTCTTTTCTTCGAGCGTGTTGGGCAGCGCGACGCCTGCGGCCTCGAGCACGGTGGGGAAGATGGTCATGCTGCTGGTGGCCTGCTTGATGCGCGTGCCGGCCGGCACCACGCCCGGGAAGCGGACCACGTACGGGATCCACAGCAGGTCTTGATACACGGTGTGACCGTGGCCCCAGGAGCCGTGCTCGTCGAACTCTTCGCCATGGTCGGCGGTGATGACGAAGATGGTGTCGTCGTACAGCCCGAGCTTCTTGAGCCGCGCGATGAACAAGCCGAGGTAGTGGTCGTGGTAGCTGACCTCACCGTCGTACAGGTCTTTGAGGTACTGCTTGTCGGCGTCGTTGAAGGTGATCTTGGGCGGAACGTGTTTGGCTTCGCCCAGCTGGTCGGCGGTCTTGCGCGGTGAGATCTGCCCGCTGTACTCGCCCTTTTTGTACAGGTTCAAGAACTCGTCGGGCGGCGAGTAGGGCACGTGCGGATCGATGGTGTGCACGTACGCGAAGAAGCGTTTGTCCTTGTTCTTCTCGATCCAGTCGCCCGCGTCTTTGAAGACGTTCTCCGCGTCGGTGCTCTTCTTCTCGCGGATGTAGTTGGTGTAGTAGTCCCAGCCCTGGTTGAAGCCGAACTTGTCCGACACGTAGCCGTTGGCGATGAAGCTGCTGGTGCGAAAGCCCGCCTCTTTGAGCGACTCGCTGAGCAGCGTCGCGCCCTTGGGCAGCACGGCCGCATCGGTCTTGGCGCCGTGCGTGGCGGGGTACAGCCCCGTCAGCACCGACGCGGTGGAAGGCTTGGTCCAGTTCTCGGGCGCCTGCGTGGCCTCGAGCACGGCGCCCTCTTTGGCGATCGCGTCGATCACCGGAGTTTGCACGCGCGTCTCTGGGTTGAACGACTTGAGGCTGCGCGCGCGCAGCGTGTCGATCAGCACGACGATCACGTTCTTGGCGACCTTCTCGGGCTTGGCGAGAGGCTTTTTGGGCAACAGCAACGCGGGTGTGCTCCACGCGGCGCGACCCGTCCCCACGTCGCCGACGATCTTGAGCTCAATCTTGACGATCTTGCCGGCAAACCCGTTGAGGTCGAGGACCTGGTCGTTCCACTTGCTGGTCAGGTCGGCCTTGAACAGCTCTTTGGCGGCGCCGCCCTCGGGCGTGATCACCACGCTGGCCTTGGCCCCCTTACCCGTCGGTGGTTGCTGGCCGGAGACACCCACGCCAAAGCCGAGCTTGCCGTCCTTGGGGATGTCCAGATAGAACGCGAGCGTGGTCGGGGAGCGCACCGCCAGCGCGCGCCGCTGCACGCCGCCGACGGGCAGCTCGGTGCGCAGCTCGGCGTAGTGAGGGGCCGCGAATACACCCGCGGGAGCGGTGCCCTTGATGACGCGCAACGAAGCCACCGCCGCTGCGCGCGCCTCGCCGTCGACCATGGTCGTCCCGCCAAAGCGCAGCAGCAGACGATTTTCGCCCGCGTTGACGCGCTCGGCGGGTACCGCGACGTCGTAGTCCTTGAACTCGCCCGCGATGCGCACCGCCGACAGCGGCTGGTTGTTGAGGTAGGGCGTGACGACCGCGGTACCCACCGGCTTGAGCCGGAAGCGCAGCGTGAGAGGCTCGGACTTGTCGGAGCGGAAATAGACACGGCTCGAGTCGCCGACGGCGTAGCTGAAGCGGTCGACGCTGGTCGCGCCCTCTTTGCCCCAGCCCGAGCGCCAGTCGCCGTACGTGAACTTGTGGCGCGCCGGTGTACCGAACTCGATATAGAGGCCCTGGTGGTCCACCTCGGCGAGGTGCGCATGCTCCCACAAGTCGAAGTGTTTCGTGTGCTCGGCGTACGCCTTGGGCTCTGCGCCCAGCGGACTCTCTGCCTTGGCCACGGCGTCGCCCACGGCGCCGTCCTTGCTGCCACATGCAGCCGCGATACAGAAACAACTGATCATCATCAGAAGCGATGCGACCTGCTTCATGAAAAGAACCTCCTCGAGCACGGCGCGTCTACGTGCACTCTGTGCGCATCCCCTGAATAGCCGCGGCAGTAGCACGCAGCCAAATGCCTTACAATCGAGCCCAAACGGGGACGTGTGGAGTCGGAGCCGTGGTGCGAGGCACCGCGGCTCGTCAGCAGCGCCGGAGCGTTATGGATTTCGCAAGACCCAGGTCTTGCCCGGGTGCACCGAGACGAAGCGGTAGCTGATGGCATCGCCGCGTTTGATGGCAAGTTCGTGCACGCCTTCGGGCAACGAAAGCGTCTGCGGGAGCGCACCGAGCTCGCGATCGTTGACGAACACGACGGCGTCCTCGGGCGCAGAGCTGGCCTCGATGATGAGCTGTGCGTGCCCTGGCGGAACCTCGACCGCGCTGTCGACGAAGCCGTCGTAGACCGCGAAGCCATTGTCGTCGGCCGACTTGAGCAGGCTGGTGCTGGGACGCGCGGAGGGTGTCTTGGGCTTGGCGACGGGCGGTGCGGGCGTAGGTACGCCGCCGAGCGCCTCGGGCATGGCACCCCCCTCGGGCTCGCGCGCGACGAACAACGCCACGGCGAAAAGGCCGAGCAACGCCACGGTCCAGGAGGCGAGCGTGCTGCGGCTGCGTCGAGCTTCGGCGGCCGCGGCCGCGAGCTCGCTGGCGTCGGTGAGGCTGGCCTCTCGCGCGCGTGCGGCAGCGGCCTGCTGGGCGTGACTGCGGCGCTCGTTGTGGGAGATGCGGGCTTCTTCGCTGCGCGCCGCGGCATCGGCTTGCTGGGCTGCGTGCACCGCGTCGGGCCCGTGCGCCTGGGCGCCGTGCGTGGCAGACGGCTTGTCTTCGCCCTGCGCACGATGGGGAGAAGGAGCCGCGGTGTCGACGGCCACGGCCGGCAGCTTGGCGGGAAGTGGCAGCGCGACGACCACGCTGTGCGGGTCGGGGCCCGAGCGCGGGACCGGCGTGGGCCGCGCCGCCTCGGGTAGCTCCGGGTCGCCTGCGTGCACCTCGAGCAGACCGGGCAGCCCGCCGATGGGCACCGCCGCGCCGGGTGCATCGGGGAGCACCGAGATCACGGGGTTGGGTGGCGGTGGGACGACGCTGAGCGGAGAGGCCAGCTGGATGGGCTGATCGGCCGTGCGTGCGGCGCGTGCCTCGGCGACCAGGTCCTCGCCCGCGTTGCCGATGACGCCGCGCATGGCGCCGCGGCGCGCGAGGTCGAGCAAGATGGGCTCCAGCGTGTCGACGTCGACGCTGCCGCTCTTGAGCAGCTTGGCGGGCGACTCGCCCGCGTAGAGACGCTCGACCACCTGACGCACCCGACGCGGCGTGTGCTCGACCAGCAGCGCGTACGCATCTTCGTCGAACACGATCCGCGCGACGCGTGAGAGCCGCGTGCCCGACACGGCGTCGAGCTCCCCTGCCAGCTCGCGTGCGCCGCGCATGAGCACCTCGTCGAGCGTCCCCTCGAAGTGCGCTTTCATGGGCGTGTCGGACTCGACGATGGAGTAGCGACCTGCAGTGGCCCCAAGCAGCTGTGGTAGTGCCCGCTCGTTGCGCACGAAGCTGCCGTCGCTGGCGGTGCGCGTGACCTGCGCAAGGCGACCATCGCGCAGCTCGCACTCGAACAGGTTCCAGGCGTCGCGAACCCGCACGCGCGCGTTGGGCCGCGCGCGCCGCACGCTGCGCAGGAGCGCGATGACGCCCATGCCCTCGAGGCTGCCACGCAGCTCGCCGTGCTGGGTGAGCTGCGCCTCGAGCTCGGTGCGCGGCGCGAGCAAACGCGAGGCGCTCAGCACCACCTGCTCGGCCAGCTCGCGCTGGAGCTGCGCCGTGGAAGACAGGTCTTTGGCGCGCGTGAGCAGCTGCTCTTTGGGGGGCAGCAGCAGCACGGGCACGTCGGCGAGCAGGGGATCGCGTGCGAGCTCGCGACACAGCGAGAAGCCGTCGAGCGTGGGCACGCGCGCTCCCGTGATGACCAGCGCAGGGCGCTCACGCCGCGCGGCCTCGAAAGCGGAACGACCGTCGGTGAACTCGTGCACGGTCGCGCCCTGCTCGCGCAACAGGTTGGCCAA
>JBEGTL010000171.1:0-14083 GCA_041179425.1 Pseudomonadota bacterium
AGCTTGGGATCGTGCGCGAGGCCGTCACGCTTGAGCAGGTAGTACTGGAAGAGGTGCGCCGTTCCGAATAGCCCGACCGTGGTGGTGACCAGCGCGATGGCGCGAGGCAGGTAGTCACCGAACACCTCTTCATAGGCGTCGAAGGCGACCGCTTTGTGCTCCATTTCTTCGACTGCGTGCCACATCCAGACGGGCAACACCTGCTCGTCGAAGAGTGCGCGAACGTGCTCCTGCGTAAGCAGCTTGAAGCCGAGCAGCGCAGTCAGGTGCTCGAGCGCCACCGTGGCAGCGAGCGACGACTTCTTGCTGCGGAACTTGTCGTTGAAACGAATGCGCTCGGCGAGGCCCTCTTCCATCTTGCGCACCGGGTAGCCGAGCTTGTGCAGCGCCTCGTTGAGGGCACTGTGTTCGCGCGAGTGGAGCGCCTCTTGCGCCAAGAAGCCGGCGATGTCGGCACGGGTGTCGGCGTTGTGGACACGGTCCCGGACGGCCTTCACGGCATCCATGAACATGCGCTCCCCGGGAGGGAAGATCACCGACAGAGCGTTCATGAAGTGCGTCAAGAAGGGGTCCCCGCTGGCCCAGTACTTCGGCATCTTGGGCCCGATGCCGAACTTGATGTTGCGCGCCTTCACGAGGACGGAGGCAGGCCGTTTGGCCCGCGGCTGGTGAGGGGGAAGATCTGCTCGTTTGCGCACCGGTGATGCTCCTATCTACGCTCGCGCAGAGCCACGCCGCGCGATTCACCCGGAGCCTGAAGTGGCTCGGTCTGTCCACGACAGTGTGCAAACGACCGACCTCCGGAGACAGGGCACCCGATGCCAGCTTTTTGTCATATCGGGCCAAGGCCCAGCCGACTCATTCGACCCACGCGATGTCGACCTGGCCTTCGCACACGGCCCCCGGCGGCAGCAGCGTGAGCCCCTCGCCCGTGTTGAGGGCATCGAGTGCCGCCGTCCAGGGCTCGAGGCAGACGTAGTCTTTGCCCGCGACCGTCCACACCACGAAGCGCGTGAACGCGGCGCTGCCCACGACTTCGATGCGCGTGCGGTCCCCGAGCTGCAGCGCACTCGTCGAGCTGCCGTGGTCGAGGAGGTACAGGTCCACCTCGGGCAAGGTCAGATCGAAGCCGCTGAACGGCACGAGCGTCTTGGTCACGTTGTCGTACGCGCGCGTCGCCGCCGTCTCGACATCGGCGCTTCGTTTGTCGGTCACCACGAAGTACGGGTGATATCCAAGCGCGAACGGAAGCGTGACTTCTCCCGTATTGTGCACGCGGTGCTGAATGGACAACCGTGCGCCATGCAGCGAGAACGTGAGGGTCGTGGAGAAATCCCACGGATAGAGCGCTCGCGTTCGTTCGTCTGCGGTCAGCGTCAGCGCGACCTCGGCGCGGCTCGCGTCGGCCGTCGTGCTCGGCGTCCACGGCATGTTCCGCGCAAAACCGTGCTGTTTCATCGACCCCGTCTTGCCGTCGCGCGTAAACACGTCGCCGCGCAGCCTGCCTGGTGCCGGGAACAGCACCGGAATGCCGCCGCGAACATTCTTGCTCGCGTCCAGGAGCGTGTCGGCCTCGAGATACAGCAGCTCGCGACCTCTCACTTGGAACGACGTTACGATGGCACCACGTTGGGGTGCGATCTCGACACGACTTTGTGCTCGCTCGTCGGTCAGCACCAACAATGTACCGACATATTCCTTACCCGAGTCTCGTGCGTGCAGGTTCGGCATGAGCGCAGCGTAGCGCACTCCTGAAGCTTCAAAAAACCCCGCAAATTGAGCGACCCGGACAACACAGAATCCCAAGGCCCGACTTTGCATGAGTGTCAGGTTGCACCACCGACGGTAAGACCGGGTGCTGTGTTCGATTGGTCTGGCGCGTGCGCTTTTTCGGGTGATATCCCAATAGACTTGAAGCCGCGCGGCCATCTTGTCTTCGCCAGAGAACGTCGACGTCGCTCGCGCATACGAAGGCCGCGCGCTTCATTGCTTCGCTCGCGCGCCCCGAGGCGCGGGTGATTCTTCGCTCGCGTGCCCCAACGCGCCCTTCGGCGGACGTGACTTTCAGCTTGGAAATGGAGAATGCGCCATGAGTCTGTACTTGGACAGCGAGACACACGGGTTGAGGAGAGTTGCCCTCCTGTTGTTCCTCGCGCTTGCTGCATGCAGTACGGCGGACCCGGCCACCGATAGCCGCTCTGGGTCGTCATCCCAAGCGGACGACGACGACGATGCAGCGGGCAGCTCCGACGAGAGCAACAAGACGCCCAAGCCCACCACCAAGGCCGACGCCGGGAAGGCCACTGCCACTGTGCCCAAGCCCGACGCGGGGAGTGGCACCCCAACCAAACCGTCGCTCGATGCCGGCACGGTCGGCACAGCCACCAACAGTCCGTTCTGTGAGGTGCTCTCGATCGTGAAGACCAAGTGCGGGGAGTGCCACAGCAGCGAGCTTGCGTTTGGCGCTCCCATGTCGCTCACCAGCTACGAAGACTTCACGGCCAACGGGCCCGTGACCAAGACCAAGAAGGTGTACGAGCTGGTCGGCGCGCGCATCCACGACACGGCCAAGCCGATGCCCCCCAAGAACCAGCCTGTGCTCACGGCCGCAGAGCTGAGCACCATCGACGCGTGGGTCGCGGCCAAGGCGCCTGCTCCCAAAGGCACCTGCGCGCCGCAAGAGGCCACGCCCACGGCGGATGCAGGCATCGCAGTCGCAGTCGACGAGTGGCCCGCCGACTGCGAGGAGAAGTTCAAGTTCCTCGCCAACGACAACGGCCAGCCGCACAGCGTGGCCGCGGGTTACGAGGGCTACGTCGACTTCTACTTCCCCATGCCGTGGAAGGACAACGTCCAGGGGGTCGCCTTCAAGCCCGTCATCGACAACAAGAAGGTCCTGCACCACTGGATCCTGTATCAGGGGCAGAACTCGTTCTTGAACGGCTGGTCACCGGGCAAGCCCTACTACGCCATGCCGCTCGACGTAGGCATCTACCTGCCCTCCGGCACCACCGGTGGTCAGCTCAAGATGACCACCCACTACAACAACAAGTCGAGTGGCGCGAAGGCTGAGAAAGACAGCAGCGGCGTCGAGGTGTGCATCACGCGCAAGATGCGCAAAAACACGGCGACCACGTTCCCGTTCACCGCGTCGGCGACGGCGCCCGCCGGCAAGACGCAGGCAAACGAGAACAGCTGCACCGTGACTTCGACACAAGACATCCACTTGGTCAGCAGCAGCCCGCACATGCACCGGCTCGGGGTGCACGCCAAGTTCGAGGTCATCCGCGCAGGCTCCGGCAAGCGCGAGGTCATCACCGATCGGCCGTTCGACTTCCAAGAGCAGACCGATGAGATCATCGATGTGGTCGTCAAGAACGGCGACAAGATCAGCGTCACCTGCACCTACAAGAACGACACCAATCAAACGGTGATGTTCGGGCAGCTCACCGATCAGGAGATGTGCTTCAACTTCGCCATCTACTACCCGATGTGCGGGATGACGTGCACCGGCGGGGACCTGTTCGCGGCTGCCATCTCGCAGACCCAAGGTGGTGGCTGCCCCCAGTGACGCGGTGTCCGTGCTCGTAGCTGGGAGCGCGGCTCAGTCGTCTGCTTGATCGTCGCGGTGCGACTCGCGGTAGGCGCGCGGCGTCATCCCGGTCCAGCTCTTGAACGCTCGATGAAAGGTGCTGGTGTCCGAGAAACCGAGCTCGTACGCGGTCTCTTGGATCGTCTTCCTTTGATCGCGCAGCAAGTGTTTGGCCACGATGGCGCGCGCCTCGTTGGCGACCTCGGCGTACGACTTGTCTTCGTCCGCAAGCCTGCGACGCAGCGAGCGAGCGCTCAGCCCGAGCGACTTTGCCACGGTGTCCATGTCGGCGCGGTGCGGCAAGGCCTCTCGCACCAGCGCTTCGCGCACGCGCAGCGC
Source organism: Pseudomonadota bacterium (assembly GCA_041179425.1). Classification (GTDB taxonomy): domain Bacteria; phylum Myxococcota_A; class Polyangia; order Polyangiales; family DASUME01; genus DASUME01. The sequence goes on from JBEGTL010000171.1 coordinate 3,932, forward strand.
GTACGGCGTGCGCTGGGTGATGCGCAACAGACGCCGCTTGGCGACTGCCGAGAGCGCGTGATGAACGTCGAGGTCTTCGTGTGGCGCGGGCACGTCCATCAGCTCGCGTCGAAACGTGATGCCCGAGAACGGCTGCGCAAAGCTCGGTTCGACGTCGAAGATGCGTGCGTACTCGCTGCGATAAGCGGGCGCCGCGTAGCCAAAGCTGACGCGCTCGAAGCGCACGTGGGTGTGGAAGAACCGCAAGAGCCGCCGAAAGCCGACCAGGATCATCTCGGCCGAGAAACGCTGCAAACGCAGTGACTCGCCCGGCAACGGCACACAGCGCACCGTCACCTGCTCGTCGTGCTCCACGATCTGAAAGCTGGCCTGGTCACTGAGCAGTCCGTGAAACTGCATGAGCGCGTCGAGTGCCTGACGTAAGGTCCCGGCGTGCGCGATCAGGGGCGAGACGGGTGCGAACGAACCTTCGCCCAGCGTCTCTCCCCAGTGCAGACCAAAAGCCGGGTCACCCGTCAGCTCCATGGCGTGTTCGACGAGCTGGTACACCGCGGCGCGCGAGAAACGTGTGTCCGCAGTCTCTAACGACTCGGGCTTGAGCTTGGCAGCGCGCAGCAGATCTGCCGGTGCGGTGCCCAGACGCTCGACGTACTCGACCAGCTGGCGGACGACACCCACGGAGATCAACGAATCTCGAGTTATACCCACGGGCTCTCCACTAACCGTCAGGCGTGTTTGGGCGTGGTCCGCCCCAAACGACGTCGGCTCTCGCAGCACTCGTTGCGCCCGCAACGCGGCGGCCTTCGTGTCTCCCAGCAACGGCTCGCAGCTTCGAATCATGGGTGCACCTCGCGCGGCTGACTGCCGGGGACCAAAGGGGGGGTCGCCACATCGTCGCCGAATGTGGCTGGTTTTACGTTTGTACCGCGGACTGCGCGCTTTTGGGAGCTGACCGACGGGAGCACGTTGTGACCGGCGTGCCCTCATGCCGCGACATGGAGATTGTTGTGAAGGGCACGACAGGTTTTTTGGAGTCTCGTCTCACACACCCTACGCCGGCTCTCAATTGACGAGCACGGTGTCCGTTCGTGGGTGATCTCCCACCTCCGCGAGCCACTCCGCAGTAGCGCCGGACGGCCATCTGTTGGCTCTCGCCGGCTGGTGGTACCCTCCGGATCGTACGATTGTCCGACAATGCTACGATGAGCGCCTCCGGTCTCGGCCCGCCGCTCTGCCGGCCCACTTCGGGGGCACAAACGTTTTGAGGACACCTCCTCCATGAACCGCTTTGTCTCGAACCTCGACACCAGCAGCGCGACCACGCAGCGCAACACCAAGGCCAACCGCGAGCTTGCGCAGACGTTGCGCGCGACGGTGGCGGCCGCTGCGCTCGGAGGACCCGCCCACATCCGCGACCGGCACCTGGCGCGCGGCAAGCTGCTACCGAGAGAGCGCGTCGAGCGCCTGCTCGACCCTGGCTCGGCGCTGCTCGAGATTGGCCAGCTCACGGCGCACGGCATGTACGACGGCGAGGCGCCCGGGGCTGGCGTCATCGTGGGCATCGGCCGCGTCTCTGGCCGCGAGGTCATGATCGTAGCCAACGACTCCACGGTCAAAGGCGGCGCCTACTATCCGCTCACCGTCAAAAAGCATCTGCGGGCTCAGCAGATCGCGCTCGATAACAGGTTGCCCTGCGTCTACCTGGTCGACAGCGGCGGCGCCAACCTACCTTACCAGGCCGAGGTCTTCCCAGACGAGCAGCACTTCGGCCGCATCTTCTTTAACCAAGCGCGCATGAGTGCGCTGGAGATCCCACAGATCGCGTGCGTCATGGGCAGCTGCACGGCCGGTGGCGCGTACGTGCCGGCGATGTCCGACGAGACGGTCATCGTTCGCAACCAAGGCACGATCTTTTTGGCTGGCCCTCCGCTCGTCAAGGCGGCGACTGGGGAAGTGATCTCGGCAGAAGAGCTCGGTGGCGCGGACACGCACGCCAGGCGCTCGGGCGTGGTCGATCACGTGGCCGACGACGACACGCACGCGCTGGAGATCGTGCGCTCCATCGTGAGTCGTCTGAACCGACCCAAGATCTCCACGCTCGAGACGGTGCCGGCCGAGCCGCCCGCCTACGATGCCGCCGAGCTCTACGGCATCGTGCCCGAAGACGTGCGCGCTCCCTACGACGTGCGCGAGGTCATCGCGCGTATCGTCGACGGCTCACGTTTCGCCGAGTTCAAGCCGCTGTACGGCACCACGCTGGTGTGCGGCGACGCGTTTCTCTGGGGCATGCCGGTCTCCATCTTGGCCAACAACGGCGTGCTCTTCTCGGAGAGTGCACTGAAGGGTGCACACTTCATCGAGCTGGCCTGCAAACGCCGACGGCCGCTGTTGTTCCTGCAGAACATCTCGGGCTTCATGGTCGGCGGCAAGTACGAAGCGGGCGGCATCGCCAAAGACGGCGCCAAGCTGGTGACCGCCGTCGCGTGTGCCGAGGTGCCCAAGCTGACCGTCATCATCGGCGGCAGCTTTGGCGCCGGCAACTACGGGATGTGCGGACGAGCGTACTCGCCGCGTTTTCTGTTCAGCTGGCCAAACAGTCGCATCTCTGTGATGGGTGGCGAGCAGGCAGCCAGCGTGCTGGCGACGGTCAAACGCGACGCCCTCGAGGCCCGTGGTGAGACGTGGTCGGCCGCCGAAGAAGAGGCACTGCGCGCACCCGTGCGTCAGCGCTACGAGACCGAAGGCAACCCTTACTATGCAACCGCGCGGTTGTGGGACGACGGCATCATCGATCCTGCCCAGACGCGCGACGTCCTTGGGCTCGCCCTGTCTGCAACGTTGAACGCTCCCATTCCGCCGACCCGGTTCGGCGTGTTCAGGATGTAGCCATGATCGAGTCGCTGCTCATCGCCAACCGCGGCGAGATCGCCTGCCGCATCATTCGTACTGCCCGCTCGCTCGGCATGCGCACCATCGCGGTCTACTCCGAGGCCGATCGAGGTGCGCTCCACGCACGCCTGGCCGACGAGTCCGTGTTCATCGGGCCCGCGGCCGCTGCCGAGAGCTACCTGCGGCCCGACAAGATCTTGGCGGCGGCCACCCAGACCGGTGCGTCTGCCATTCACCCTGGCTACGGCTTTTTGTCGGAGAACCCTGCATTCGCAGAGTCTGTGAAAGAAGCAGGCGTGGTGTGGGTCGGTCCGCCCGCCTCGGCGATTCGTGCGATGGGCCTCAAAGACGCCGCCAAGCGGCTGATGTCCACTGCCGGCGTTCCGGTGACGCCCGGCTACCTGGGCGACGATCAGTCCGCCGCGCGTCTCGAAAAAGAGGCCAGAGCGATCGGCTTTCCGGTGCTGATCAAAGCCGTCGCGGGCGGCGGCGGCAAGGGGATGCGTAAGGTCGAGCGAGCAGCAGACTTCGCGGCCTTCCTCGCCTCTTGCCGACGCGAAGCCATGGCCAGCTTCGGCGATGACCGGGTGCTGCTCGAGAAGTACGTCACGCACCCTCGCCACATCGAAGTCCAGGTGTTTGCCGACAGCCATGGCAATGCGGTGCACCTGTTCGAGCGCGACTGCTCTCTGCAGCGTCGCCATCAAAAGGTGATCGAAGAAGCGCCTGCCCCCGGCATGGACGCGGCGACACGCGAGGCCGTGTGCGGAGCCGCGGTGAAGGCCGCGCTCGCGGTGGGCTACGAAGGCGCAGGCACCGTGGAGTTCATCGCCGACGCTTCCGAAGGTCTGCGCGCCGATCGTATCTGGTTCATGGAGATGAACACGCGCCTCCAGGTCGAGCACCCGGTCACGGAGTGCATCACGGGTGTCGATCTCGTCGAGTGGCAGCTCCGCGTCGCGAGCGGGCAGCGACTGCCCAAGGCGCAGCACGAGCTGTCCATCCAGGGTCACGCGATGGAAGCACGCCTGTACGCAGAGAACCCCGCCACCGGCTTCTTGCCCTCAACCGGGCCGCTCACGCACCTGCGCATGCCGTCGGGCATTCGTGTCGATACCGGTGTCGAACAGGGCAGCGTCGTCACGCCGTTTTACGACCCGATGATCGCCAAGCTGATCGTGCATGCGCCCTCGCGACACGCCGCCGCGGCCCGGCTCAGCGCGGCCTGCGCCGAGGTGGAGGTGTGGCCGGTCAAGACGAACGCGGCCTTCCTTGCGCGCGCTGCGTCACGTCCGGAGTTCGTGGCCGGCCACATCGACACCGGATTCATCGAAAACCACCTCACGCAGCTCGTGCCTGCGCAAGAAACTCCCGACGAGGTCTTCGTGGCTGCTGCGCACGCGCGGCTCGACGAGTATGGTGGGCCCAGAAGTGTGTGGAGTGCCGGGAGCGGATTTCGCGTGAACGCCGCAACAAAGAGTCAGGTCGAGGTGCAGACCGGGAGCGAGCGGCGCTGGGTCTCCCTCGCGGCCGCAGGTACACCTCTCCTGCGCAGCACGAAGGTAGGCGACCAGACCATCGTGTTTGCCCGAGGCGACGCGTTTACGTTCGGTACACCTCAGTCGCTGGCCGCCAGCACCGGTGCAGCCACCGAGGGCGCCATCCGCGCGCCCATGCCCGGCAAGATCATCGCGCTGCAGATCGCCGACGGTGCCGCAGTCGTCAAAGGACAGCCGCTCGTCACCATGGAAGCCATGAAGATGGAGCACACCCTCACGGCTCCCTTCGATGGTTTTGCAAACGGCCTCGCGCTCAAGCTCGGCGATCAAGTCTCGGAGGGCACCGCATTGCTGCGGATCACACGAAAGCTGACCAGCGATGACGCATCCCTTCGCACCCATCCAGCTTGAGCCGGCCTATCGCAAGGTCGCCGCGGCCCTGATCGAACGTATTACCGCTCGCTCCTTCAAGGACGGCGATCGCCTGCCCTCCGAGACCGAGCTAGCCAAACAATTCGGCGTCAATCGCTCGACGGTGCGCGAGGCCCTCCGAGGACTGCAGACCGAGGGCCTGCTGACACGAACGCGCGGGTCCAAGCTGATGATGGTGACGCGGCCCCAGCCCGACCACGTGGCCGAAAACGTGGGTCGTGCGCTGGTGCTCCACGACGTGACCTTCCTCAACGTGTGGGAGTCCATGTCGATGTTCGAGCCCCCCATCGCCGAGTCCGCGGCGCGCCGCCGCACACCCGACGACCTCGCGCTGATGGTGCAGACGCAAAAAAACTTCGAGCTACACAAAGACGACACGGCGCGCTGCGTATCGCACGTGGCCGAGTTCTTCCGTGTGATCGCCGCTGCGACCCACAACCCCGTGCTGATGATGGCGCAAGAACCCTTGGTTCAGCTGCTCCAGCCTTCCCTGGGCGCGATGATCGACAAGGTCCCCCAAGCGCGCTCTCGTATCGTCACGGCGCACCGCCGCGTGACCGACGCGGTGCAAGCACGCAACGCCGAGGGCGCGCGCTCGTGGATGGCCAAACACGTGCGCGACTTTCGACGCGGCTACGAAGTGGCCGGCATCGACCTCGAACTCAAGATCACGGTCTAGTCGTCCGAGCGACGTTTCGCTCGGTACAAGGAGCATGCGGCCATGACGGACACGTCCGACGGCGCACAGGACAAGTCGCTTCAAGAGATGGCGCGTGCAGCGTTCGCGCGCGATCCTGCGCTACCTGTCATCGAGTTCGAAAAGCGCTGGTTTACCTGGGGCGACCTGCACCAGGTCGCACAGCAGCTCAGCGCCACCATCGTCGCCAGCGGCGCAGACGCGCGCGCCACGGTCGCGTTCGTTCCGCGCAATTGTCCGTCGGCCCTGGCGGCGTTGCTCGGTCTCATCGCCGATGGACGCACCATCAAGATGATCTACGCCTTCCAGTCCGCCGCCGGCATCGCGCGCGATCTGGTGCGGCTCAAGCCCTCGGTCCTCGTCGCGGCCCCGCGCGACCTATCGCCAGAGGTGTTGGAGACAGCGCGTGCCGAAGGGATCGCGGTCATCGCACTCACGGATATGTTGGCCACGGCGCTGCCCGGGCTCTCCCAGACTCGGCGTCCGCACGACGAAGAAGCGCCCGCGCACCCACAGATTCAGATCCTGACGAGCGGCACCACGGGTACACCCAAACAGTTCCCCATCCGCTATGCGCTGATCGCCGCCTACCTCCAGGGCGGCACCACCATGTACTCGTCGCACGGGGCCGACTTCTCCCAGATGCCTCCGGTCCTCCTGTTCTTCCCGGTGGGCAACATTGCCACCTTCCCCGACGCCAAGGTGATCTGGACGCACCGCGACCCTTACGCGACATTCGCTTCGTCGATGAGCATGCGCGCGCACTCGCGGCCCATCTTCAACAAAGACCCAGACATCGCCTATATGCGCGACCACTTTCCGCTACAGCTCGCGTTTCACCTCGCGCGTCCGCTCGAGCTGAGCCGCGAGCGGCCCAAAGACATCTACCATCTGTACTACGACGACCTGGTCACCAACCCGCTCGCCCAGATGAAACAGATCTACGCCTGGCTCGGCGACGCGTGGACCGCCCCTGCAGAGACCGGCATGCAGGCTTGGCTCGCGGCCAATCCACAAGGCCGCTTCGGCAAACACAGCTACTCGCTCGCGCAGTGGGGCTTCAGCAAACAAGACCTCGCACCTTACTTCTCGGACTACCTGCGAGCGCACCCTGTGGCGACCGGCGCCGAGGTCTGAGCATCCCGAGCTGGTGCGCACGATCGAGAGCGAGCTCAAAAAGTAGCCGGTCGCCTCACGGGTCCGTGGTGACCACGACGCCGAGCACCGACTCGAACCAAGTGCGGCGGTAGGTATCGTCAGCGATGTCTTCGGTGCCACGGCTGTTCTTGCCAAAGACGCGCTGGTTACTTTTCTCCCAGCGGTTTTCCCAGCGCAAAACCAGGTACGACAGCCCGGCAATGGGCTCGACGTCGAGTGTCAGTGTGCCCGTCGCCAGCTGCCAGACGTCCTTGCCATCGTAGTTCGCATCGTCGCGCATGTACTCGCCGCGCGCAGCGATGCCGACGACCTCATGGAAGCGGTAGCCGGACGTCAAGCTCCCGCCAATATAGTTGCGGTCGGCTCCGCTCGGGGCGCCGTCTCCTGTGTAGATGTAGTCGACATTGAGTGCCGTACTCAGGGCGCCGAGCTGCAGCGTGGCGACGAAGTCCGCGAAGCCGTCGAAGCCCTCGTCGTCGTTGTGTTTGCTGTCGACCGCCAACAGACCGCCCAGCGTGAGGGAGAGCGCCGAGCTCACGCGATAGCTGACGGACCCACCGACCATCGGCTTTTGATCGAGGCCGCCCTGTTGTTGCGTCTCGCTGATGTTGTTGGCGCCATTGACGAGGAGACCCATCAGGCTGAGGTCGTCGTTGACCTGCCAGGCCGCTCGGAACCCGGTGTGCCAGTTCGGCTGCCCGTAGGTGTAGAGCGCGCTGATGGTGTAGTTTGGGTTCTTCCAGCTCTCGAGCGCTTCGTAGCCGAACGGCGACATGAACATGCCGAGATCCAGCTCGAGCTGCTCGAGGGGTCGATACAGCGCGTACGCCTGCGTCAGGTAGTTGACCCCGAAAACCGAGTCACTCTGGCTGTGAAAGATGTTCGCGGCGGACCCAAAGCGCATGCTTGCCACGGCGCCGAAGCCTCCAGCGTCGTACAACACGTCGAAGCCGAGGAACGACAGCGCAAACCCGTTCTCGGAGCGTAAGGTCGACCCCTGACCCGAGAACGCGCGGTGTTCGCTCAACGTGGCGAGGGTGCCAGTGCCACCTGTCTGCCAGGCGGCGTACGCGTCGACGAACATCGAGAGGTGGAGCGGCCCGAGCGTCAGCGGACCCGCCGATTGCTCCGACGGGCGGGCAGCGTCTGCTTGCCCAAGCTCGGTCGTCGGGGCGTCGTCGGCATGCTGCGCATACGTCATCGACGGGATCGTGAGGAGTACACCCAACGCCAGAACGGCCCGACGAGCGCTACACGAGATAGTAGACAGGTGCGTGTTCTGCCGGCCGCTGGATGCCGAGTAGCTCGTACGCCTTGCGGACGGCCTTGAGTGTGGCCGAGTCGGGATCATCTTCTTCCAAGAACCAATGCTCGCGCGGGGACCACGAGTCAAAACGAAGGCGACTCATGCCACGCAGCAGGTCGGGGCGAACGCCTGCCAAGAGCAGCGTGATGCCCTCGGCCTTCGCCGATCGCGAACACGATCGCAAAGGTGTTCAGTGCACGAGTCCGGCTCATGTGACTCTCGGGTGACAGGTCAGCAAAAGGGACGTATGTCTTCTGTGATGGTCATGTGTCAACCGCGGACGAGACGCAATCGAAAACTTTTTGCGTGCGTACTTCCCCTCCCTCACCGTCTCTCGTAAAGGCTCGCCATGACCAAGAGTTCAGCTTTGCGTATCACGCCCGGCGCAGACGGAGTCTCGATCTGGAGCGCGGAGCTATTTGGCGACGTCGAACCAGCGCGACTCCGCGACTTCCTTGCGCGCGCCTTCTCGGTGCAAGAGGTCGACCGCGTCGAGCTGCGCCGGACCAAAGCCTCGGGCCGCATCTGCTACCGAAACGCCGCCAATCCCGCACAAATCTGGCGAAAACTGAGCGAGGCGCTGCGCGCGGTCGATGCCCCCTCGACGAGCACCAAGCGAGAGGGACAGCCGACGACGGTCGACGCAGGCCTGCTCTATCTCGAGGGTCCGCGCGTCAAACATGTCCGCGTCACGCGCATCGGCGACGCGCTGACCACGTGGCGCTTGCGACACGAGAGCGCAAACACCCTCGCGCTCTGGCACCCGCTGCTGCGCAGTCATCGCGATGTCGCGTTTCGTCTCGAAGAAGAGCTGGCCGCCATCTTGGGCGTCGAAGACTTTCGTGCCAATACACTCACGGGTCGCGTCGTCGTCCGCTACGACCGTACTGCGCTGACGCCCGGCCGACTCGCTCGCGAGCTCGAGAAAGCGTGGCCGCGTCTCGTCGACGGGCTCGACGGGCCACCCTCCAAAAAACGTTTCGTCGCTGCTGTGGGTCTGCTGGGCCTCGGTTTTACCGGCCAGTACCTGGTGCCCGCCGTGCGGCCGATCGCGGTCGCGGGCGCGGCCCTGTACAGCTCGCCCAACGTCGTCAACGCAGCCAAAGATCTGCGACACGGCGAGGTCGGACTGTCCGCTCTGTACTCCACGGGGCTCGCCTTCATGCTGATCGGGGGCATGCCGTTCACGTCGACCGTGATGGCAACCCTGATGCAGCTTTGGCCGCACCTGGGCCGGCGCAAGCTCGTGCGCAGCCAGCGTCGGCTGTTCGCGGGTCCGCGGCGGCGACCCACCTGGGCGCGACTCGCCGGCGTCGACGGCCAGGGCGGCGAGGTGCACATCGACGATCTCGACAAGGACGACGTCATCGTCGTGCAGAGTGGAGAGATCATCCCCGTCGATGGCGTCGTCGAAGACGGCTACGCCACGGTCCTCGATCGCGCGGCGTTTGGCGAAGCGGCGAGCGAAGACAAGGCGCGAGGAGACGCCGTGACGGCTGGTGGACTCGTGCGCGACGGCACCCTGAAGATCCGCGTGGAGCGTAGCGGCCGCGAGACGAGTGCGAGCTACCTCGACTCTTTGCTCCCGCACGCTGCCATCGCGGGTCTGCCCTCCGCGCATGAGGTCGAGCGCATCGCCAACCGCAACGCCAAGCCCGCGCTCGCGCTTGCGGCCGTCAGCCTGCTCGCCACGCGGACCTTGCAGGTCTCGCAAGCGATCATCCGACCGGACTACGCCACGGGGCCCCGCCTCAGCGCGCAGCTCTCGGCGCTACAAGGCGTGGGCGAGGGACTGCTGCGCGGCGTCGTCTTCCGCAACCCGGCCGCACTCGACCGGCTCGCCGAGGTCGATACCTATGTGTTCGACGACAGCGCTGGCCTGCAACAACGCAGCCTCGAGGTCGCCCACGTTCACGCCGTCGAGGGCGTCTCGGTCGAGCTGGTGGCGCAGTACGCGCGCGCTGCACAGTGGACTCCTCGCGCGGAGCAGCTGCGCGCCCTCACGGCGTACAGCGCGGCCGGGAGCGTGCTCCCCAATGCTACCCCCGTGCGTCGTCGAGCCGGCGTCGCTCGCTTTCGCGATCACCTGGGCAGTCAGATCGAGGTCGCCGCACCGTGGTACCTCGCGGCCGCAGGCATCTCCATCCCCAGACGTCTGCTGACGGCCGTGC
>JBEGTL010000172.1:0-14079 GCA_041179425.1 Pseudomonadota bacterium
GAGCTCGATCGGGTCCAAACGTAGATGCGTCGTGCCGTCCAGCCACCGCGTCTTGAGCGTGAGCAAGTACCGGCCATCGGGCAGCTTCTCGAGCCGGTCGTTGGCGAGCGGCGGTCGCGCGCAGTAGCGCACTAGCCTCTCGATGCTCGCGCGCTCGCCCGCGCCGAAGGCTAGCTGGCCGTGCAGGTCGAAGCCGTCCAGGCGCGCACAGGGTGCTCCACCGCGCTCCACCCGCGTCGCCGCACCTGCCAAGTAGCTCGAGAGGCCGTCGGAGTGCCGCCGTTGCCAGCCCCCGCATCTCGGCCAGGGGCCGAGGGTGACGTGCCACCGCCATCGACCACCCTGCCTGCGTCGCGGCTGGTCGGACCTGCAGAGTCGTCGTCCGTGTCGGCTGGGTCGGAAGCTTCCGCGCCAGGAGCACTCGCGGGCGTGTCGCCGCATGCGACGAGGAGCGCAAACAGGCCAACGAACACCCATGCCTGGCGCGCTACGAGCCCTTCGCTTTTGTCCCGCATCGACACTCCTCTCCGGCGCTCTCCGAGCAGATCTCTCGCTGCGGACTAGCCGAACAGCTCTGGAGTGAACGGGCCGCACGAGCTTTTGCAGGCAGACTCGACTACCACCAAGCGGTCAGCGTTTCCCCCAAGGAGAGCGAATACGTATGAAGACGCGCATTACGGAGCTTTTCGGCATCGAGCACCCGATCATCCAGGGCGGCATGCACCACGTAGGCCTGGCCGAGCTAGCCTCGGCGGTCTCCAACGCCGGCGGCCTCGGCATCATCACGGGCCTCACGCAGCGCACCCCCGAGCTGCTCGCCAAGGAGATCGCTCGCTGTCGTGAGATGACCGACAAGCCCTTCGGCGTGAACCTGACGTTCTTGCCCTCCGTCACGCCGCCCGACTACGGCGCGTACGTGCGCTCCATCATCGAGGGCGGCGTCAAGATCGTCGAGACCGCGGGCAACAACCCACAGAAGTGGCTGCCGGCGCTCAAGGAGCACGGCGTCAAGGTCATCCACAAGTGCACGGCCGTGCGTCACGCACTCAAGGCCGAGTCGATCGGCTGTGATGCCGTCAGCGTCGACGGCTTCGAGTGCGGCGGACACCCAGGCGAAGACGACATCCCCAACATGATCCTGCTTCCGCGCGCGGCCGAGGAGCTCAAGATCCCGTTCGTCGCCTCGGGAGGCATGGCCGACGCGCGCTCGCTGGTCGCCTCCATCGCCCTCGGCGCCGAGGGGATGAACATGGGCACGCGCTTCATCGCGACCCAAGAAGCGCCCGTGCACGACCGGGTCAAGCAAGCCATCGTCGCGGCGTCCGAGCTGGACACTCGACTCATCATGCGCCCGCTGCGCAACACCGAGCGCGTGCTGAAGAACGCGGCCGTCGATCGCCTGCTCGAGAAGGAGCGTCGCCTCGGCAAGGACCTCAAGTTCGAAGACATCTACGACGAGGTGGCCGGCGTGTACCCCGCCATCATGCAGAAGGGCGACCTCGACGCCGGCGCATGGTCGTGCGGCATGGTGGCCGGGCTCATTCACGATGTGCCGACCTGCAAGGAGCTGATCGACCGCATCATGAAAGAGGCCGATCAGCTCATCCGCGGCCGCCTCGCGCGCATGCTCTGAGCCGCGCCACGCGGCACCGCTCAGAACCGCACGACGCCCGCGATACGCAGGTAGGTTGCGCTACGGTCGAGACTCCCGAACGAAAAGGTCGCGCGCGTGACTTCGCCAGATCGCGTGGGCTTGGCCGCGAGGTCTGCGTCCGCCAAGAGCGTGTAGCCGCCCTCGACCAGGACACCGAGCGAGAGGGCTGACAACTTGCCGCGTCGTGTCTCGAACAGACGCACAGGCGTGTGCAGCGTGAGGCCCGCGCCAAACGTGCTGGCCACGCCGCCCGCACGATCTTCGTAGGTCACACCCGCGGACGTGTCGCTGCGACTGAAGGTCGTGATGACGCCGCCCACTGCGACCCTCAGGTGCGGGTCGAGCCAGGGTGTCGCCCGCAAACGCGCCAACAGCTCTGCTTGCACGGTGTGCTGTTTGAGGTCGTAGTCGAAGTCGATGCTGCGCGACTCGTTGCGCAGGCTGACGCCCGCCGCGAGCGTGAAGGCCGGCACCGGTGTCCATACGTCGTAGCTGGCAAACACCTCGAAGGCGCTCGTCTGCTTCTGCTCGGTGATGCGGTAGCCCTGCTCTTGGTGCCAGAGCAAGCTGCCGCCGATGCCGATGGCGACGTGCTCCGTGGCGTCGCCGTGGATGCGTGGCTCGGGCGGAGGCTCGACCGGCCTGAGACGCGGCGGCAACAGCCGAATCGACGTGCCATGCGGGGTCACGTAGGGAGGCGGCGCTTGGGTGGCCGCGTTGCCTGGCTCATCCCACTCGAGGAGCCTGGGATCCGCGGGCTGCGCAGCAGGCGGCGCAGCCGGTACCGCGGGTGTTGGCTGCACAGCCGGTACCGCAGCAGGTGCGGTCTGCACGACCGGGGCAGGCTGCACGACAGGAGCAGGCTGCACGACAGGGGCGGACAGCACGACAGGCGCAGGCTGCACGACAGGCGCGACCGGTGCGGGCGGCGCAACGGGAGCGACAGGTGTTGGCGACGCGGGCGTCGGTTGTGCGGAAGGCGCCGGAGCGCGCCGAGGAGTGGGGCTCTGCGCAAGCGCGGGCACCGTGGTGAGACCGAGGACCGTCAACAGAAACAAGCGCGTTTTCACTGAAGACCTCAATCCAAAAGACCGGCAATAAAGAAGCCCAGCACCTCGAGCGCGGTGGCCGGGACGGGGTTGTCTGCGTCGAGGAACGTGACGCGCCCCGTGTCACTGCGCTGCAGCACCGCGAGCCGGCGAGAGGCACCGCCCGCGCGCGGAACCAAGTACAAGTTGCCGGGCTGATCGATCACGCCGGCCCGGTCTGGCTCGTCACCGCCGCCGCGTTGTGGCGCGTCGAACGTGAGCGCCACCGGTGGGTTGGCCTTGCGGCTCACCAGGTCGATGGAGCCGAGCGAGCCGGTGCCGGACGATACCCAGAGCCGCGTGTGATTGGCGTCGTCGTCGAGCAGCGTGATCGCCTGCGAGCTGTCGATGGAGACGCGACCGACGGTGCGCGCGGCAAGGTCGACGACACTCAGCTTGCTCGAAGCGTGACGCACGAGCACCAGGTTCTTGCCCGGGATGGCCTGCAGCGAGGTCAGCGGCTCGCCGAGCTCGATGAGCTCGACGTTGCGCGTAGCCCACGCACTCTCGTTGCCGAGATCGACGAAGCCGATCTGCGCGCGACCCGGTGCGTACAGCGCGGCCCGCGGCGTGACGTTGGAGTCGACGGGCGAGATGCCGGTGAACTGCAAGATCTGCGTGAAGCCCGTGACCGCGTCGACCTTGGCCGTGGTGCCGATGCGCGGGTCGAGCACATCGAGCTTGCCCGACAGCGCGAGCAGCCGGAGCTTGTCGCCCTCGCCGGTGGTCGCAAGGTCGGTGACCGCGCTGGTCGCATTGAGGTTGGTGGGTGCGAGCTGAAAGTCGTGGTCACCACGCTGCACCGGGATGTACTGGAACGAGAGCACCTGCGACGACCCGACGACCTGCACGAAGAACTGGTCCTTCGCGAACACGATCTTGCCCGGCGTCAGCGTGGTGGTCTCGCTGAGCGTGATGGAGATCTCGCGCTTTTCGGGGTGCTCGAGGTCGATGATCTGCAGCGCGTTGGGGAGCGGTGCGATGGCCAGCCGGCGCACGAAGCTGTCGGGCTTGCCCGCCGGCGAGAACACCAAGCTGCCGATCTCACGACCGTCGAGGAGCTCGACCGACTGGCTCGCGCTCGTTTCCTTGGCCGCAACCTTGTCGATGTCGACGACCTCGATCGCGTTCTGCACGGCCAAGAAGCCGCTCGACTGGTAAGCGAGCGCATACTTGCCGTCTTCGCTGAGAGAGAGCCTGGCGAAGATGCCGGAGAGCGGATGGCGCGCGATCTCGCCGCTGCGGTCGAACACCAGCACGTGCGCGGGCACCAGCTCGTGGTGCTTGCCGTCGTCATCTTTGTAGGCGGCGCGACCGCCGGTGAACACGATCACCTCGCGACCGTTCTTGCCGGGCCGCGGCAGCATCTGCGCGCTGCCGGCAGGCAGATCGCGACGCGTGACGTGCGCCTTGTTGCTGGCGACGTCGAGCAGCAGCGTGTTGGCGACCTGGTCGTCGTTCTGTTCGATGAAGAGCAGGCCGTCTTCGACGCTGCGCGGGGGGATGGTCGTGGGTTCACGTGATGCCTGGGAAGCGTCGTCGCAGGCGGCCGTAAGTGTAAGCGTGAGCGCGAGCGACGAGAGCGCGCGACGAACGAAGGTCTTTCTCATTGGCGAATCCTGCTTGCGATCTCGAAGCCAGAAACAGAGCGGACCTTCGCACCCGTGACCGCGTCGAGGAAGCTGATGCCACCCTCCCCCGCTTGGCCTACGAACACGCGCGGCTGCCCGGGCAGACCAGGTACGAACCCGATCGAAGTGGGTGGCGTGGAGAGCTCGACGCTGGTGACCTGGAACGACTTGAGGTCGGCCATCTCGACCGTCTTCACGTTGTTGCCATTGAGCAGCGCGAACACGCGCGAGCCGTCTGGCGTGAGCAACAAGCCGGTGGCGCTGACGCGGGCCGGCGTGAGCTGCAGCTTGGCAAACCCGCTGTCGGTGTCGACGAGGCTGTAGCCCTCCGACGCATCGATGCGTGTGTCTTCGTCGGCGTTGCCGGCTGCACTGCCGACCGCGGCGTGCAGCACCAGTGCGCGCGTGCCGTCATCCGACAGCGCAATCGCGCGTACAGCCTTGCGCAGGCGGATGCTGCGCGGTGGAGCGCTGCTGGTCAGGTCGACCACCACCACACCCTCGACGGGCACGGCCGTGGTGTAGGCGATGGCGCGCGTGCCGGACTTGGAGAGCGTGACCGAGCCGATCAGCTGATCTTCGACGCGCCGCACCGTGATGGTCTTGGGGTCGCGAAAGCCCTCCGGCAGAGGGATACGCACCAACGCGCCACGATCGCGCAGCACCGCGAGAGCGAAGGTGCCGTCGGGGCTGATGTCGAGATCGGTGAGCTCGGGCGCGAGCGTGATGCCTGCATCGGAGACGCCTGCGTCGAGGCCCCCGCCCGCATCGGCCAGCACCCCGCCATCGCCGACGTTGGTCGCGGGCAGCTGGGTGGCGAGCGACAGCTTCTCGATGGTGCCGTCGACCAGGTTGATCAAGCGCAGCGTGCTCTCGCCCTCGCGACGGGCCAGCGCAAACGCGCCGCTTGGCGTGACCTGCACGTCGGTGGACTGCCCCGCGCCCAATGTGTCGCCGACCGGAATGAGCCGCGCAATGGTGGGGCCCTTGGCGAGCTCGGCAAAGTCGAGGATGGAGATGCCGTCTTCAGTGACCACGAAGGCGCGCCCGCCGTCGCTCGAGAACTGCACGCCGCGCGGGCGGAAGCCGACGCTCATGCGGCTGGCCTTCTCGGCGCCGGCCGTCAGGTCGACCACCGTGAGGTCTTGAAAGCTCTGCGCGCCGACGCTGCTGCCCGTGGAGTTGAGGTACACGATCGCGCGCTTGCCGTCGGGGGCCACCGCGATGGCGTTGGCATCGTGCCCGATCTCGAGCTTGATGACCGTGGTCTGACCGGTGTCGCTCGTCCGCAGCAGCGCGGCGTCGCGTGTGCCTGTGTTGAGCACCAGGGCGACGTCTTGGCCCGGCACCGTGGCCGCGTACTTGGGGCTGGTGCCGACAGGCAGATTCTCGATGTTGAACGTGCCTGCGTTGACCACCGCCACGCGGTTGGTGTTGGTGTTGGGCACGTAGACCGAGCTCTTGCCGGCCTTGGGCGTCTCGAACGTGAGCGCCTGCTCGACCTCGGGGTCGAGGTCTTTGACGGGCGTGCCGTCGGCGCCCAGCCCAGTGGTCGGCTTCGAGCCGGAGCCGCTCGCCTTGCCCGCATCCTTGATGGTCGGACCGCGGGGGCTATCCTCGTCTCCGTCGCTGTTGTCGCTGGAGCCGGGGTCCGAGGCCGCTTCGCCCTTGTCGTTGGCACCCGCGCAGCCTCCATAGAGCGGAGCGCTCAAAGAAAGTAAAAGTACAGAACGCCAAGTTGAGGGGGACCACAGCATGGACAAGCCCAGAGCAGAAATCGGGCCACTCTAAATGAGCTTCTGTGGGTGCAATCAAACGCCCTAAAACAAGCCACTTTTGTAAGCACGTCCCGCCACGGGGAGTACGTCCACCGTGACGAACGTGTCCCGATACGGCGCGTGTGCCGAAACGTGCCGCTTGGCTACCGCTCCGCACCTGGCCGCCGTTGGCGTTCTGTTGGATGGCCTGTTACACCGCGTCGGTGCCCTATATCGAGCCCGAGGAGTATCAGCCGGAGCCGCCTCTGCGCACGCAAGTCACGGGTCCCCTCGCGTGGGAAGACCCGAGCTTGCCGTTCTGGCGCCGGCTGTTCTCCACGCTGGGCGCGACCTTCGCCCCGCTGCGCTCGATCCACGCTGTCGCTGCCGGCGAGGTGGGGCCGGCACTGCGCTTCGCGCTGCTGACCTCGCTGCCGTTCATGCTGGTCTGGGCCATCGTCCCTTTCACCCACACCTTGCTGTTCAAGCCCTCGTTCGGGCTCGAGGTGCTGCCCGAGCGCAGCAGCGTGCCGGTGTGGCTCGACCTCACGCGCGCCGTGGGCATCGGCCTGGCCTTCAGCCTGCTCTCGTTCGTGTCCTGGATCTTACCGTTCGCGAGCCTGGTCGGTGCCTTCGCCAACGGCACCCGACCGGAGAGTCCAAAGGTGGCCGCGTGGCGCACCGCGCTCTATCGCAACTGGGTCATCCCGCTCGGGATGGCGCTGTTCTCGCTGTTGGTGTGGGCTCTGCCGGCCGACCCGAGTCCGGTGCTCGTGGAGATCACCGTGCTCAGCCTACAGATGCTGCCGCGCATCCTGATCTTGATTCATTGCCACACCATGGCGCGCTACTTCGGCGCCAATGGCTTCGGCGCGCTGGTCGTGTCGGTGATCCCGCTGGCCGTGCAGTGGGCGGTGAGCCTCAGCCTGCAAGAGGGCGCCGCCAAGCTCTTGCCCCAGATGCCGCCGGGCTGAGTGGTGCGCGACTGGTCCGCTCCGCGCGCTGCTTTGCTCGCCTGGTACGACGCCAACGCGCGCGACCTGCCCTGGCGTCGCACGCGCGACCCGTACGCCATCTGGGTCAGCGAGATCATGCTGCAGCAGACGCGCGTCGAGACGGTCATCCCCTACTACACGCGCTTTTTGCAGCGCTTTCCGAGTGCGCTGGCCCTGGCTGACGCGCCGCTCGACGACGTGCTCGCCCACTGGAGTGGCCTCGGTTACTACCGGCGCGCGCGGCTGCTACACGAAGGCGCGCGCGCCGTGGTGCGCGACCACGGCGGCGAGCTGCCACGCGAGCCCTCGCTACGGCGCGCGCTCCCGGGCATCGGCGCGTACACCGCGGGTGCGATTGGCAGCATCGCATTCGACCTGCCCGAGCCCATCGTCGACGGCAACGTCGCCCGCGTGCTGACGCGTGTGCTCGACATCGACACCCCGCTCGGCGATCGCAGCACCGAGCGCGCGCTGTGGAGCGCCGCCGCAGAGCTGGCCGAGGGCGAACGGCCGGGCGCACTCAACCAGGCGTTGATGGAGCTTGGCGCGCGCGTCTGTGTGCCGGTGAACGCGCGCTGTGGCTGCTGTCCACTCGCACAGGTGTGCGAAGCGCGCCGGCTCGGTC
Organism: Pseudomonadota bacterium; assembly: GCA_041179425.1. GTDB lineage: Bacteria > Myxococcota_A > Polyangia > Polyangiales > DASUME01 > DASUME01. The sequence goes on from JBEGTL010000172.1 coordinate 7,751, forward strand.
GCGTAGACGAGCTACCGGTCGCGGCCGCCAAGAAGGCCCCCAAGCCCGTGCAGCTGGTCGCGCTGGTGGCACGCACACAAGACGGCAAGCTTTGGCTCGCGCGCAGCGAGGGCTCGTTGTTTGGGGGGCTGTGGGGCTGTCCGCTCGAGCCTGGCACCGGGCGCAAGGCGGCCAGCGTGTTGGGCGAGCGCACGGGTCTCTCGGGCAAGCTGTCACGAACGATGCTGGGCTCCGTCACGCACGTGCTCACGCACCGGGCTCTCACCATCGATGTGTTCGGACTCAAAAATGCAGAGGGCCGCGAGCACGCGAGCCTCAGAAAGCTGGCAGATGCCGACCTGTCGACGCTTGGCATCGCGACCCTGACGCGCAAGATCTTGGCTTCCGCGGCGCGGGTGCCTACTTGATGAGGGTGTACAACCCTTTTGCTCCCGCTTCCGACGGTTCTACGGTGAATGGCCCTTCCGAACGGCAGCCTTCGCTGCCCCAGCATGCGCAGGCACCGTGGCAGACGCTGGTGCTGGTGTGCACGAAGTGTAAGGGCGCGCGACGAGGGCCGGACGCACGCGAGATCCGCAAGGGCCTCAAGCACCGCGTCGGCAAGAATAAGCAGCTGCGTGTGCTCGAGTCAGACTGTATGTCCGTCTGCCCTGACGACGCCATCACGGTGTGCATCGTCCGCGTGGGCGGACCGACCGAGGTGCGGATGGTGCAGTCGCACGATGAGCTCGACGGGTTGGCATCTCTCGTCCAGGACTGAGCTGCGCCGCACTCAATCGAGTCGGAAAGCCGGCAGCATCATACTGACGAAACGATCGGGCCGCTGCACGCCCAAGAGCCTGAGCTGCGAGCGTGCGGCCGCCTCCATGGTGAAGCCTCGTTCGCCTCCGATCGAGCGGCCGAGCGCGACCCGTGCTGGCACGACCCACTGCCCCAGACCCAGTGGCGACAGCTCGCCGAGGGCAGACTCGAGGAAACGTTGGGCGCGTGCGTGCTCGTTGCGGAAGCTGTGCACGTTGGCCAGCAAGAGGTGCGCAAAACCTGACGCCGCGGGCTCGCCGATGGCAAACAGACGGCGCGCGTCTGCCTCGGCGCCGCGCAAGAGACCGAGGTCGCGCCGTCGCGCGGCGGCCAAGAGCTGGGTGCGCGCACTCAGCTCGAGCAGTGTGACGCGCACGAAACGAACGCGGCGCCATTGGTTGACCTCGAGCTCGTCGAGCCTGCCCACAAACCTCTCGTCCGCGCCGGGCACGCGTGCGTACAGATCGATCGCCGTCCTCGCCACGAGGCCCAACAAAGCCTGCGTGTGCAGTGACTCGTGGGTGCGCCAGCGCGACTCGGCTTCGCGCACGCGCTGCTCGGCCGACTCCGGCGCGTCGTTGGCCAACGCATTGCCGAGGGCGTCGACGCCGAGCAGCGCCGCGGTGCTCCAGGTATCGCCTCGCTCTTCGGCCTCGCGCGAGAACAACGCGAGTTTGGGGGCCACGTTTCGGTAGTGACCCATCATGGAGAGCGCGAGCAGCTGGTGTACCTGCGCGACACTCAGCTCCCAGCTCACGTCGCTGCAGCTGTCGCGGAACACGCGCTCGGCGTCGCGCAGGCTGGTGCTCGACTCCCGCACACGATGCCCTGCCAAGCTCGTCATGCCCTGCGCGAGTCGCAGGTGTCCATCGAGCAGCGGCGCCTCGTGGTGCTCACTGATGGTGCGCGCTGCGTCGAGCAACGCGTACGAGCGGGCCCGCTCGCTGGTGCTGACACCCACGCAGTTCCAGGCTTCGGTGCACAGGGCGCGCGCGACGCGCTGCGGCTCGCCTACCTGCCGCGCGGCAACCAGGGCGCGCGAGAGCAGCTCGGCGCCGCGCACCGCGTCGACCAACGAGAGCTGCGCACCGCTCGCAAACAAGACGTCGACCTTGCGCAGCTCGCTGGCCGGGACGTGTGCTTCGCTGCGCTCTCGGAACGCGAGCCCGAACAGACGGGTAGACAAGGCGTGGAGGCGCAGCGACCAGATGGCGAGCGCAGGCGAGCCGACACGACGGATGGCGAGCGAACCGAGCAGCTCGTCGAGTGCCTGCTCGCCGTCTTCGACCTCCCCACCGCGCAGCAGACACTCGAGCGAACGTTGCTGCATGTGGAGCGCGTCGGCGGCGCTCGCGAATTGCGCCGCTTGGCGGTACACGGGCGCCGCCGACAACAACCAGCCCGCTTGCGAGAGCGCCTCGGCCATGCGGCGTAGCAGCCGATGTCCCCGCTCGTCTTGCGCCGGTGGTTTGAGCGACGCGCACAAGGTGAAGAGCTCGGCCGCGCGCTGGAACGCGAACCCAGCGTAGGCTTGTTCGGCAGACAACAGCGCACTGTCGGCCGCGCGCAGGTGGTCTCCACTTTCGCCCTGATGGCGCAGCAGTCGGCCTGAGGCGCGCGCGGCGTCCCGCTCGATCAGCGCACTGGCGAGCCGCTGGTGGACCGCGAGGCGCCGCGGCCCATGCAGCTCGAGGTCGACGAACTCGGCGATCAAGGGGTGGTTGGGCGCGAGTGCGTCTTCGCCGTGGAGGGTGGTGCTGCGCAACAGTCCCGCCATGGCCAGGCCCGCGACCTCGCGCATGAACGCAGCGGGCGACAGCTCTGCAGCGCGCTCGATGACGGCTTGCGGCGTCGCGTCGAACGCGGCGCACACCAGCTCGAGCACGCGCCGCGACGAGTCGGGGAGCTGCGCGAGCCGATGCACCATCAGCCCTGCGAGATCGAGCTCGTCGTGGGGCAGCTCCTCGAACAGTAAGGCGTGACGCACGCGCTCTTGGATCAACAGCGGGGAGCACTGCGCGGGCGAGCGCGGGCGCAGTGCGTCTTCGAGCTCGCGTGTCACCTCGCCGGTTCGCTCGAGCAGCTCGTCGATGAGCAGGCGCGCCTCGTCGCTGCTCAAGCTGGCTAGCTCGACGGTGTCGTGCGCAGGTGGCTCTGACGCGTGCACGCCTCCCGGCTCTGGCTCTTCGCTCAGCAGGAGCAGCATACGAGGCGCGTCGGGCCCTGCGATCAACGAGCTGACCAGGCGACGCGTGTCGACGTCGGCCCACTGGTAGTCGTCGAGCCACAACACCACGGGTCGATGCGCGGCCAGCTCTGCAAACATCGCGCGCAGTGCGCCGATGGCACGCCAGCGTTGCTCGAGCGGCTCGGGCGGCGGCGCGGTGCGACCCGGCTTTTTGGCCTCGAGCCCCACCACCGCACCGGGGAACGCTCGCTCGAGCAGGCGCAACGCACTGGCACTGACAGCGAGGCGTAGCGTCGAAGCGCGGGGCTCGTCCACGCGCGAGCCAGACGCACCGCGCCCCTCGCACAGCGCGTCGGTGAGCCGCGCGATGGGCTCGTGAAGCGGGGCGTGCGGCTTGTCGGGATAACGCGAGCAGGCGCTCGCGAGCACCAGCGCATCGGGATGTGTGCGCGCGAACTGCCGGCGCGCTTCTTCGCCGAGGCTCGTCTTGCCGACCCCTGCCTCGCCGATCACGCGCACCACCACGGCCGCGCTGCGCGAGCGCTCGAAGGCCTGCTGAATGCGCGCGAGCGAAGCGACCCGACCCACGAAGGCCGGACGAGCGGCCATCCGCGAAGCCGCCGTCCAGCGTGCGGACAACACGTCTTCGTGCACGCCGAGGCGACGCAAGATCTCGGGCCCGCTGGGGCGCTCGGCCGGGTCGGGCGACAACAGGTCGATGCACAGCCGCTCGAGATCGGGTGGCAAGCCAGCCACCAGCTCGCCGGGTGCGATGGGCCGTGTCTCCTGTTTTTCGAGCAGCACCTCGAGATCGGTGCCGCTGTATGGGCGCCGTCCGGTGAGAGCCTCGTACAGCACGACGCCCATGCTGTACCAGTCGCTGGCGGTACCGAAGCGGAGCGACGCCGCCTGCTCGGGTGCCATGTAGACGGCCGTGCCCACCGGGCGCGCTGCGTAGCCGAGCGCGCGGTCGCTGCGCTCGACGTCGAGGTCGATGGCGAAGTCGAGGTCGAGCAAGACGACGCGCCCCTGGGCCGTGACGCGCACGTTGGCGGGCTTGACGTCGCGATGGACCTTGCGCTCTTGGTGCAGCGCGCACAGGCCCTGCGCGAGCTGGCCAAACGCGGCGCGTACGCGCAGCTCGTCGAACCCGTCGTGGGAGAGCGGATGCGCGTTGGTGTTGTCGGAGGCGAACGGGGCGCTGCTCGTGGCCGGCGGCTCGACTCGCGCGCGCAGCACCGAGTCGCGCGGCGCGTCGGTGCTGCCGAGGTCGCTCGGGCCACGCGCGCGGCCGGTGCGCACGTAGCTGAGCAGCTCGACCCCCTCGACCAGCTCCATTACCAGCAGCATCTGTTCGCCGTCGTCGACCAAGTCGTACAGACGTACCAAGTTTGGGTGCGCCAGGCGCTTGAGTGCGGTGAAGCTGTGCCTGAAGTAGGCCAGGCCGTCGCCGTCGCGGCGGTGCATCAGCTTGAGCGCGACCTCACTCCCAAGCTGGCTATCGAACGCGCGATAGACGACGCCGCCACCGCCGTCACCGAGCCGACCGCGTAGGTCGAAACGCGACGTCCCGGCGAATGTCTGCCCCCCGGCTCGCATCTCTTGCTTGCTACCCTGCAGCGACGTCGCGCACAACCTGCGAAGAGGGTAGAAGCGCTTGTTCGCTGCTAGCATCGGGCAATGTCCTACCGCGAGCTCGACAAACACTTCCGGCGCCTCGGTCACCTGCAGCACACGGCTGCCATCCTGGGTTGGGATGAAGCGGTGATCATGCCGGAGGCCTCGGGCCCCGAGCGGGCGGAGGCGATGGCGACGCTCCAGGTGCTACTCCACGAGCAGCTCACCGATCCACGTCTCGTCGGCTGGCTCGACGCTGCACAACAAGAGGCGGGGAGTGGCAGGCTCGGCACGCCCGAGCTCGCCAACGTGCGAGAGATTCGCCGGCTCGTGCGCCGTGCACAGTGTCTGCCCCCCGCGCTCGTCGAGCGCAGTGCAGAAGCCCAGCTGCGCTGCGAGCAGGCCTGGCGTTCGCAGCGCAAGGCCAACGACTTCACCGGGTTTGCGAAGCTGTTGCGCGACGTGGTCACATGTCGACAGGAGGTCGCCGCGCACCTCGCTTCCGCGCTCGGACTCTCGCCTTACGACGCGCTGCTCGACGAGTACGAGCCAGGCGAGAACGCCGCGCGTCTCGACCAAGTGTTTGCGAACCTGCGCCGTTTCCTGCCCTCCCTCACCGAGCAGGTGCTCGAGCGCCAGGCGGGCCAGCAGGTGCACACTCCTCGCGGTCCGTTCGCCATCGACGCGCAGCGCTGGCTGGGCGAGACCATGATGCGCGCCATCGGGTTCGACGCCACGCGTGGCCGGCTCGACGTCAGCCATCACCCGTTCTGCGGGGGCGTGCCCAGCGACGTGCGCATCACCACGCGCTACGACGAGCAAGACTTCACGAGCGCACTGATGGGCGTGCTGCACGAGACCGGCCACGCCAAGTACGAGCAAGGGCTGCCTCGCGCGTGGGCGCTGCAGCCCGTAGGCAGCGCGCGCGGCATGGCCATGCACGAGGGGCAGAGCCTGTTCTCCGAGATGCAGGTCAGCCGCAGCCGTGAGTTTTTGGAGTTCGTGGTCCCGCACATCCAGGCGGCATTTCCAGACGCCGCAGCCGCCCAGCCAGAAGCTTTTACGGTGGACAACCTGTACGGCTTTTTTACGCAGGTGGAGCGCGGCAAGATTCGTGTCGACGCCGACGAGCTCACCTACCCTTGCCACATCATCGTCCGCTACGACATCGAGCGACAGCTGATCGCAGGCACCATGAAGGTCGAGCACATCCCCGAGGCGTGGGACGCGGGCATGCGCGAACTGCTCGGCATCAGCACGGGCAACGACCACCGCGATGGCTGCATGCAAGACGTGCACTGGCCCAGCGGTGCCTTCGGCTACTTCCCTACGTACACGCTTGGCGCGCTGACGGCGGCGCAGCTGTTCCGCACCGCGCTCGCCCAAAACCCCGCGCTGCCGGGCCAGATTGCACACGGGGAGTTCGACGCGCTCAATGGCTTCTTGCGCGACGCGGTGTGGGAACAGGCCAGCATCTACTCGGGAGACGAGATCCTCAAACGAGCCACGGGTGAGTCACTGGATGCGCGGCACTTCGAAGCGCACCTGCGCAGGCGGTACTTGGGGACCTGAGTGTGTCACGTGTCTCCACGTGACTCGTGCAGGCTCGGTAGGGACGGGCCTTTCGGCCCGCCCCCCGAACAGATCCGGACGTGCGGATTTCCCGCATCCGGTTCCCACCTCTGGTCTACGGGCGAGAGAACCCTGAGAGCGGATGTTGGTG
>JBEGTL010000173.1:0-14049 GCA_041179425.1 Pseudomonadota bacterium
TGGCGATCGCGGTCCACAGCAACGCAGCGGGCCAGAGCGGAGTGCGCATCGTTCAGTCTTCTTCCGGGACGATCGGGACGAACGCTGCGGGCGGTGGGATGTCCCAGCGGGTGTCTCCCCGCTTGGTGGCGCGGTCGCCGTGGTCTTGGAGGCGGATGGAGATCTGGAGGGTCATGTCGAGGGCAACGCTGGTCTCGAGGCCGGCGCGCACACCGACCAGACCAGGGATCACCGACGGGATGAACGCGGCCACACGTGGATCGCGGCTCGACTGACTCATCCGCGTGACAATCAGGTTCGAGTTTGTGGGACCGTTGACGACCGTAGCCAGGTCCACGGCGAGCTCGTCGAGCTCCAGCTCGGTCACGATGCCCGTGACGCGCTGCCCGGGGGCGAGCGCGACCCGGCGTTCCCACTGGTGCAGGTTCTCTGGACCGGGTGCGTAGTACACGAACTCGTTGATGCCGTTGATGGTGATCAACGCGGTGATCATTCGATCGCTGTGGTTCTCGAGCGCGTAGTCGAGCTCGAGCTCGAGGTCGTGCAGCCGTACCCAGGGCAGGCGAGGGAAGGGCAGCATCTTGCCCTGCGCGTCGGCCGTGAGGCGCGTGAGGTCTGCCGCCTTGGGAGGCGTGATGCCGAGCAAGAACTCGCGGTCGACGCGGTAGACGGGGTCGTCGTCCTCGGTGACGTACGCGACCGGCGTGGCGGGCGTCAGCAGCACCGTCTCGCCCACGTGGTCGTAGCGCTGCTCCTCGATACAGGACGCACCGGCGAGGGCACAGAGGGCGAGTACGAGCGCGCGCACGACCGAACGATAAGATAGACCCGAGCCGAAATCATCAAAGGTGTCGGCCCACCGCCCCAGCATGGGTGCGCGGCGCGTGCACTGAGCGTCGGCTGTGGGCAGGTGCCTTCAGCCGCGCCGATGGGCCAGCTCGCGCAGCCAGCCGGTCAGAAAGCGGCGTCCGTGCGGCAGCGCGACCGGTTGGGCCCGCTCGAGCGCGCGAGCATCGAGAAGACCGCAAGCTGCGCTGCGCTGCACGAGTGCCGGTGAGGTGGTCTACCTTGAAGGCTTCTGTAACGACGGTGGGAACAGCGCATGAGTGCAGACGCTACGGGTGGGCCACAGCTCGCCCTTCCGAGCACAGTGACGGTCGTGGCGCTCGATGGTCGTCGCCGAGTCGGCACGCTCAGTAAGTTTGCCCCGACGCTGCCTGACATCGTGATCGAAGAGCCCGCCAAGGACGGCGACCGCGCACGCAACGCGATGCTGCGCGCCGAGGCGCTTGCCTATATCGGGTTTCATCGCGGCAACGAGGTCGTGCCTCCGCCTGAGCCCGGTCTCGAGCGCTACAAGTTGACCATGGTGGGTGGCGCGCAGGTCACCGTGATGACGAATCCCACGGCGATCTCCCATCCACTCGGGTTCGTGGCGTACCCAGTCGAGAAGGATCTGCCGTTTCGTTGTCTGTACGTGTACCGACACGGCGTGCTCTCGCGCGAAAAAGACGCGCCGCTGGGCGCGATGTTGGTCAGCGCGGGCGTGCTCGGTCGCGGGCAGCTCGACCAGGGCGTCGCGGCGCAGGTCGCCGCACGCAGTGTGCCGATCGGCAAGATCCTCGTCGAGATGAAGAAGGTCGACAAGGAGACGCTCGACGAGGCGGCCGAGCTCCAGAGTCGAAAGCGCCTACGCATCGGGCAGGTGCTGGTGGATGCGGGGCTCGTCACCGAAGCAGACATCGAGCAGGCGCTGGCCGAGCAGAAAAAGCGCAAAGGCAAGCGCCTCGGCGAGGTGTTGGTGGAGCTTGGCATCTTGCGCGAGCGCGACCTGGCGGTGACGCTGGCTGCCAAGTTCGACCTCCCGCTGATCAACCTCGACGAGGTCGCCATCAATCCCGAGGCGACCGCGCTGGTGGGCAGAGAGTTCATCGTCAAGTACGGATGCCTGCCGCTCGACGTCGACGCCAAGACGCTCACGGTCGCCATCGCCGACCCCACTTCCATCGACACGCTCGAGGCGCTGCGCGTGCGCGTGCAGCGGCGCGTTCGCGACGTGATGGTCACGCCCACGCAGCTCAAAGATGCGGTGCAGCGCTTTGCGGCGCAGGAGTCCGCGGCGCTCTCGTCGCAGTCGACGGTCACGGCGATCTTGCAGGGCATCACCGCGGACAACGTGCGCGGCGCCGAGATCGAAGAAGAAGACAGCAACGAAGCCGGCAGCCCGCGCGAAGACGAAGGCGGCATCATCAAGCTGGTCAACCAGATCATCATCGATGCCTACCGTCGTGGTGCGTCCGATATCCACATCGAGCCCAACGGCAAAGAAGCGCCCACCGTCGTGCGCTTTCGGATCGAGGGCGACTGCGTGCTGTACCAGGAGCTGCCGCCCATCGTGCGCACGGCGCTCGTCTCCCGCGTCAAGATCATCAGCAAGCTCGACATCTCCGAGAAGCGTAAGCCGCAAGACGGCAAGATCCGCTTCAAGCTGGCAGACCGTCAGATCGAGCTGCGCGTCGCCACCATCCCCAGCGTCAACGGCAACGAAGACGTGGTGATGCGTATCCTCGCAGCCAGCAAGCCCCTGCCGCTCGACCGGATGGGCCTGAGCGCACGCAACTACGAGAACCTCAAGCGCGCCGTGGCGCAGCCGTACGGGCTGGTGTTGTGTGTGGGCCCCACAGGCTCCGGCAAGACCACCACGCTGCACTCGGTGCTCGGCCACCTCAACACGGTCGACATGAAGATCTGGACGGCCGAAGACCCGGTGGAGATCACGCAGCCGGGGCTACGCCAGGTGCAGGTTCAGCCCAAGATCGGCTTCACGTTCGCGGCTGCGATGCGCGCCTTCTTGCGCGCCGATCCCGACATCATCATGGTCGGTGAGATGCGCGATCAGGAGACGGCTTCGACGGCGGTCGAGGCGTCGCTCACGGGCCACCTGGTGCTCTCCACCTTACACACCAACAGCGCGCCCGAGACCATCACGCGTCTGCTCGACATGGGGCTCGACCCCTTCAGCTTCGGAGATGCGCTGGTGGCCGTGCTGGCGCAGCGGCTTGGGCGCACGTTGTGTCCCGTCTGTCGCGTGCGCGAGGTGGGCACGCAGGCGGAGTACGACGAGATCACCAGCATGTACGGACGCGAGCACTTCGCCGAAGACTTCGGCATCGCGTACGGAGACGGCTTCACGCTCGCGCGCCCACGCGGCTGCGACAACTGCAGCGGCTCCGGCTACAAGGGCCGCATCGGCATCCATGAGCTGTTGGTCACGGACCCCGAGATCAAACACGCGATCGCCGAAAAAGCACCGGTCGAGCGCATCCGCAATGCAGCGCTCAAGGCGGGCATGCGCACGCTGCTCCAAGACGGCATCCAAAAAGTCTTGGCGGGCCAGACCGACATGAAACAAGTGCTAGCGGTCTGCAGCAAAAACTGAGGCGCCCCTGTTCAGCCTCCGACGCCGAATAGGAACGGATACATCACGCTGACCTCGCCGCCGTCAGGCTTGGGGAAGCGCCACTTTTTCACCTGACGGACCAGACAGCCCTCGACGCCCGCATTGCCCAGCGTGCTGGAGGAGACGCGCGCCATCGGGACGCCGCCCGCACGGTCGACACGCCACTGCACCACTACCTTGCCGTGCAGGCCGCGCTGACGCTGCACCTCGGTCTCGTAGCAGTAACGAAGCGCGGCCTGGTTGGCGCGCACCACGCGGTTGATCTGCTCGGGCGACAAGAAGCCGTTGACCTGTGGCACGCCGGGCGTCACCGACACCTTGGCCTCGCCGCGTCCGCCCGTGCCGTTGCCGCCGCCTACGCCGTGTCCGCCGCTGCCTGCGCGACCACCGCCACGACCCGCGCCGATGCCCGTGCCGAGTGCACCTCCGCCCATCAGCGAGCCTGGACCGTTGCCACCACCGCCCGCGCCGACACCGCGCAAGCCCTTGCCTCCGCTACCGGCGCCGAGGTCGGTGCGCGCGGAGCCCAGACCGCCGAGCAGCGCACCCACGTTGGTGTCTTGCAGTGCGTCTTTGAGCGTGTCGCCACCCGCGAGTGCGCCGAGCAGACCCATCCCGCGCACCTTGGTCGCGATCTCTTCGCGCTGCTCGCCCGCGATCTCGTGCTCTTTCTTCTGTGTGTCTTTGCGGCCGAACTTGCCCTCGTCCTTGGCCATCTTTTTGCCGCCGCCGTCGTCTTTCTTTTTGGGCGCGGCTTCTTCTTTTTTGCTCTTGGTGGGCGGCTCTTGGGTCTCCTCGATGGGAGGCGTGACCATAAAACGTGTGATCAGCTCGGGCTTGACCTCGAGCGTGGCCTCGAACGGAAACTCGTCCTGCGCGATCAACATCAACACCAACAGACAGGCGTGGATGAAGAACGACAGACCGAGGCTGATGACGGCGTCGCCATCGAGCGAGCCGAGCCCTCGTCGCGCTTTGGGCGCAAGCTCCACCTGCTGAAAAAAGTAGCTGGCCGCGCCCAGGCTCACGACGCCGTAGTCGCGACGTCCGAGTGTCAGGTTGGGCGTGCGCTCGAGCATGTCGCGCACTTCGCGCCGCTCGCCGTCGACCCACACCGCACCGCGCGCGCCTTGTGGCAAGTGCAGCGAGTAGCCGCCGTCGATGGGCGTGAGCAGCGCGATGTCGCCGCGTGCAGCCTCGGCCTCGGGCAGCGGAAACACCGCCTCTTGCCCGTAGCCCAGCACCACCTGTCGCGGCTGGTCGAGCATCTGCTCGTCCTGCAAGGTCTGACTCCAGACCATGGCCACGCGCAGGCGCAGGTTCTGCCCGGTGTGCTCGGCGATCATCGCACCGGCTCACGAGCGGTACTGGCTTCGAGCTCGGGCATGAAGGAGCGGTGCGGCAGCTGGGGGCGCTCGAACTCGGCGCGCACACGCTGCGTGAAGTACACGAGCTGCGGCGACTTGAGTCGACCCTCGATGCCCAGGCCACTGAACTCCATGACCTTCACGCTCGTGTCTCCCTCTTTGACGATCTGTGCGTTGACGCCGGCCGCGGACTGTTGCGCCGCGGCCACTGCGGCAGTGCTGCCGCTCGCGCCCTTGGCCGTCACCTCGGCGGCATGCGTCTCCGCACGACCTCTCGTCTTGCCGCGCTTGTCGCGGGGCACAGGGGAGGGGGCGTTTGCGCTCTCGGTATCGTCTTTGGCAATCGCGGTGCCCTCGGTCTCGTTCGCGCTGCCGCGGCCCGCTTTGCGCACCTTTTTCTTTTTGGTCTTGGGCGCTGGCCGACGTGCACGTGCGGTCTTGGCCGGGCGCACGGCGTCTTGTGCGCTGGTCACGCTGGGGGCCGCACCCAACAAGAGCGAGGCCGCGAAGAGCAGAGGCCCGAGCGTGCGCTTCACGGTGTACTTCCCATCGCCATGCGGATGTCCTGAAGATACCGCTCCGCGCTCTCCCGGTGCGAGTCAGTCTTGGGTGCCCCCGCCAGATAGCGCTCGAACAGTGGTAAGGCTTCCTTGCGCTGGTCCATGAAATCAGCGAGCAAAACCGCCAAATCGTAGATTGCCGGCAGGTGCGATGGGTGCGCTTCGATCACCTTTTCGTACGTTGCACGCGCCTCCCGATATTTACCCTGTCCGCGCTGCGCAATGCCGAGTCCGATACGCGCGTCGAGGGAGCCGAGCTCGATCTCCTTGGGCTCACCCACCAGCGCAGCCCGGTACGCGCGCTCTGCAGCCTCGTAGTCGCCCGCGCGCAGCAGCACCGAGCCCTGGTTGACGTGGGCGGGCGTGAAGCGCGCATCGAGCGCCTCGGCCTTGGCAAAGTGGGTGAACGCGAGCTGCGTGTCGCCACGCGCGAGCGCGAGCAAGCCCAGCTCGTTGTACACGGGCGCACTCTGCTTGCTGTCGGCCGGCAACAGCGCGCGCGCCTTTTCGAGCACCAGCTCGGTCACGTCGAGCTCGCCGCGCGCGCGGTAGATGCGGCCCACCTCGAGTAGAGCCAGCGTCTCGTGCGGATCTTTCACCAGCACCGCGCGCGCCACGGTGAGCGCTTCGTCGAGCCGGCCGCGCTCGCGCTGCACGGCGGCCAGTGCGAGCCGCGCATCGACGCGCGTCGGCTCGAGTGCCACGAACTTCTCGAGCAGAGCCGCGGCGCGATCACGATCGCCGCGTGCGAGCTCACACTCGGCCAGTGCCCACAGGGGCTCGACCGCGTTGGGTGCAAGCTCGGCGGCCACGCTGAGGTGCTCGCGTGCGTGCTCCAGGTCGCCGCGCCGCCTGTAGGTGAGCCCCAGGTCGTACTGGGCTTCCCACAGTGTCTTGTTGAGCTGCACTGCCTCGGTCAGCAGCTCCTGTGCGCGCTGCAGGCTCTTGGGGGTGCCGCGTGCGAGCTGCTCGGCGCCGTCGACGAACAGCCGCATCGCCCGGTCGTCGCGCGCCGCCTCGGCCGCCTGTGCTTCGCGTGTCTTGGGCTTGGGCGCGGCGGTGCAGGCAACCAGCATCGCCAGCGCGCTCGAGCGCAAGAACCAGCGTGTGTTCACGGCGCCCCCTTGGTCTTGGCACGCACGGGCGTCGCCGGCTCGGGCGCGCGGCGCTTGCCAGCGATGACGGGAGGCTTGGGGAACTCGCTGGCAGGTGCGAGCGCGCCGCCGATCTCGTTGAGCTTGGGGTACTCGACGTCGTTCAGACGCGTCAGCGCCTCGCGCATCTGTGTGGTCCAGCCGTTGTAGATGCCGAGCTCACGCGCCTTGCGATAGCCACCCGCGTACGCCTCCAGCGCGCGCTCTTCGATGGGCACGACGAAGCTCGCGAGCTCGTCGCGGTACACCTGCTGTTCGTTCTCGCTCAGCCCCTCGGGCGAAGGAGCGTCGTTGAGTGCCTTGGCAAAACGCTCGTAGCTCTCGCCGATCTTGTAGAGCGCCGCGGTCACCCACTCGGCCACGCCGAACTCCACGACCTCGCCGTACACGCCGGCCGCCTTGCCGAGCAGCTTGGCCTTGAGCTTGAGCCGCGCACCGAGGCCTGCGAGGTTGCCCTCGATCTTCACTTCGTCGAACTCGCGCAGCGCCTCGTCGCCCTGCACGAAGCGCGCCTGGGCGGCGAAGTAGCGGCCGGCTTTGGGCTTGAGTCGTTTGTTGCGCCCGTCGTTGACCGCGGCCGTCAGCGCCGCGTCGGCCGGTTTGTGGTCGCCCGCCTTGAGCAGCAACAAACCGAGGCGTGTGTTGGCCTCGATACGTCGGTCGACATCGTTGGTGCGCTCGATGAACTGACGGTACGTCGTCGCCGCGTCTTTGGGCTGACCGTCTGCTTCCTGCGCGCGTCCGATCAAGAACGTGACGTCGGCGGAGGCCGCTCCCTTGGGATGGTTGGTCAGGTAGTGTCTACCGGCCTTGACGGCGGCGCGGTGCGCACCGGCCGACGCCAACAGCAGCACCGCGTTGTACGACGCGTCTTCGGTCTTTTCGGCCTTGGGGAAGCGCTCGGCGTACGCCTGGTAAAAACGCGCCGCGTCGCGGAACTGCGCGATCGACTCGTACATCTCCGCCCCCTTCCACGCGCCTTGTGCGCCCTCCGCGCTGCCCGGGTACTTGGCGACGAGCTCGCTGTACGCCTTGTCTGCTCCCTCGAGCGAGCCTGCACGCGACAGCTCGAGGCCCGCGTTGTACAGCGCCTTGGGCGCGCGTGGATCTTTGGGGAACTCGGCCGCTGCACGCAGGTACGCGTCCGCGGCGCGTTGGTGCTCGCCCTTCTCGGCGAGCTGCTCGCCACTCTTGAACACGGCGCCCAAGATCAGGCCGTCGAGCCGCTTCTGTGCGTCGGCACTCTTGAACGCCGGCGCGCTCTTGAGCTTGCGCGACCAACGCTCGATGTTTTCGTAGTCTGCTGCGCGGTTGAAGCTGTCGAGCACCAGCTCGCCGGCATCGGCCGCGTACGGACTCTGCGGAAAGCGCTCGAGCAGCTCGCCAAACAAACGCACGGCCGGGTCGTAGATGCGCCGGTCGTAGTACAGCTTACCCTGTCGAAACAGGACCTCGGGCAGGTCCGGGTCGTTGGGGTAGTACGCGGCGTACAGCTCGATCGCGCGCGAAAAACGTTTGTCGTTGTCGGTCTCGGGGCAGGGCGCGTTCTCGCTGCACTGCTTGATCTCGCGCTCGCGCACCTGCTCGAAGCTGCCGATCGCGTTGTACAGCGCGTCGCGTGTGAACTCGCCCTGAGGGTTGAGCTGCGCAGCCGTCAGGTACACCTCGCCCGCTTCGGGGTAGTTCTTGAGGCGGTGGAACAAGATCTCGCCGAGGTAGAAGGTGAGCCGATACGACTCCGGCTCCTTGGGAAACGCCTCGAGGTACACGCGGTACATCGCGACCGCGCGCTCGAGTTGCTCTTTTTGTCCGTCGCGCTGGCCGAGCTCGTGTAGCGACAGCGCCTGCTCGCGCAGAGCCTGCTCGATGGTCTTCTGCGCCTCTGTCACGGTCTCGTCGTCGGCTTGCTGGGTGGCCCAGGTGCCGCTCTGGCCGTACTCCGTGGCCAGCTTGCGATAGGCTTCGAGTGCCTTCGGAAATTGGTCGAGGGCCATGTAGCCCTTGGCCACCGCGAGCTGATATTGCGGGGCCTTCTTGTGCTTGGGGTCGAGCTCGAGGAGCAGCAGGTACGCCTCGATACCGCGGTCGAAGCGCGCCTGGTCGTAGTAGGTGACACTCAGCCGGGTCAGCACGCGCTGCACGTGTCGTTCGCCGCCGATCTCCTGCAAAAAGCGACGCACGTCGGCCGCGCGGTTGCGCTCGTCTTCGGTGAAGACCTGGATCAAGTACTCGAGCGCCTCGCTCTGCAGCTCTTTGAGGTGACGCCGCCGCGAGCCCTCGGCCTGCCGGCCCTCGATGTCGAGCACCTTGCGAAAACGTAGCGCCGCGTCGCTCTTTTGATCGAGCTGCCACAGACACCAAGCACTCTTGAACAGCGCCAGGTCGTACAGCTCGCTGTCCGGGTACTCCAGCACCTTGTCGTACTCGACCAGCGCGGCGCGATAATCGTAGTTGGTGTTGAACACGTGCTCGGCCAGCGCCATGTGCGCGTCGGGCCGAAACCGACTCTCTGGAAACTCCGCCAGGATGCGCTTGAACAGCGGCAGCGCCTGGTCTTCTTCGCCTCGCTCGAGCATCGTGAACGCGCGCATGAACAGCACGAGGTCGAGCCGCTCGAAGTCGGGATGTTTCTCGATCAGGCGGTCGTACAGCGCCAGCGTGCGCTCGTAATCCGGTACCGGCGCTTGTTTTTCGCGCTTGTTTTCGGGTAGCTTTTGCCACAGCGCGAACGCGACCATGTGCTCGCTGCGCGCCTTTTCCCAGGTCAGCTCCGACAGACGCAGCAGCGCGTCAGCCATCTCGCTGGCTTCTTCCGGGGTCTCCTTGAGGAAGCGCTCGAGCAGGCTCACGGCTTCGTCCCGTCGCTCGACCGACGCGCGCTCGCGCTGTGCGATCAAGCCGTCGAGCAGCGCCTGCTGTTTGGGGTCGCGTTGCTCGGTCGCGCTGTCGCGCCGATCGCGGAAGTAGTGTAGCGCTTCGAGACGATTGCTCGGCTGCTGCGCGGCGCGCCGCTGTTCCACCACCGGCGTCTCGCTGACGCGCTTTTGTGCGGCGATCTTGTGCTCTTTTTGCGGCGCCTTGGACGCGGCCGGCGCTGCGGCCGCGCGCCCAGGGACAGCCGCCACGAGACACAGCGCGAAGAGCAGGGCGCAGTCGAGCCGACAAACCTTGCCGAGCACGAGCGAGGTGACACCTCGTGCGCGCCTCATGGCCGCTCCTCGAACTCGTCGGGCCAGTCTTCTCCTTCGAAGGGCCAGTACTCTTCGTCGTCGGACAACAGCGCGGGCTTTCGTTTGCTGCTCGCGAGCTCGGCCGGGAAGCGCCCGGCAGCCAGGCTCTCCACCTCGAGCTCCAGCTTGCGCTTTTTTCCCATCACCGCGTCGATGCGCCCAATGCGTGCGCGGCGGAGCTCTTTTTGCAGTCGCTCGCGCAGCACCTCGAGCGCTTCCCGCTCGGCGCGCGAGAGCTCGGCCTCCAGCTCTTCGCGCACGCGCATGGCCCGCGTCCGCACCGCCTCGACGTAGCGCCCATCTTGATCGAGTCGATCGCCGATGACGGCACCACTCGGTCGTTCTGCTTGGAGCTCGCTCTTGCGAGCTAGCGCGCGCAGCGACGCGTCGAGCGCATCACTGCGCTTTTCGAGCTGACGAAAGAGCCGCGTGACTTGCGTGCGCTCGTCGCTCCTGTCGCCGCGCAGGGCGGAGAGCTCGCGCGACACGCCCGAGATGGCTTGGTGAACCTGCTCGCTCTGCTGGCGCAGCCGTTCGATTCGCGACGCCTCGTCGGTGCTGTCCTCACGTGGACGTGCCGCAGGCAGCTCCTTGCCGCGCACCCGCATCGACAGCGCAGCAAAGTCCTGCCCGGTGTGGCTGCTGCGCGCGAGCTCGGCGTCGAGTGCGTCGAGTGCCGTGCGCAGCCGCTCGACGTTGGGGTCGCGCTTCACCAGCCCGAGCAGCAGCGCGTCGTGAGAGGAGGCGCTGGCCCGCGTTCCGCGCTCGCGCTCGAGGAACAAGCTGCGCGTGCGCTGTGGACTTGCCAGGGTGGCGTCGAGCTCGCGCAGCACCCCGCCGAACGTGTTCTCGAACTGTACGAGCTCGCCCTCGGCGCGGACGAAGTCGCAGCTCGACAGGTGCACGTACCCACGCAGCACGCGCGCCTCGGCGGTGTACGCAGAGTCTACAAAACGAGCCTCCAGCTGATCGAGCGTGTCGAGCGACGTGCGCGGGTGCCCTTGCTCGTAGCTCGCGTACGCCGACTCGAACAGCGCCTCGGCGACCAAGGGCGAGTCGTTGGGGACCCTAGAAAACTGCTCGAACGCCTCTTTGTGCCGGCCTTGTTCGTGCGCCACGCGGCCCAGACCCAGCTGCGCGGCGTCTTCGGTCGCGAAGCGCGGGCCACTCTCGTAGCGCGTGCGACTCGGACCCGTGGCGATGTCGCGAACCGCGCAAAAATGCGCGCTCGCCTCGTCGTACTTCTTTTGGCGCGCTGCGGTGGCGCCCAGCAGGTACTGCGCGTTGCCGTAGAAGCGGCTCTTTTGGGTGATCGCCGCCAGCTCGCGCTGTGCTGTCGCGTCGTCGTGCACGGCATCGGCAGCGAGGCCGCGCAGGTAGTGCAGCTCGTTGGTGGCGTCTTCTGATAGCGGCGCCTCGACGCGCGCACCGAGTGAATCGGCCGATGCCTGGTAGTCGCCGCGTGCGAGCGCGATGTCGACCGCGCGACGGTATGCGGGCCCGAAGGTGGGCGTGTCACGGCCGCGCGCGAGCAGCCGGTCGACGCTGCGCTGTGCGGCCAAGAGGGCACGTTGATCGAGCAGCAGCGAAGCCAAGGCGAGGTCTGCCGCAGCAAACGACGGGAAGCTCTCGAAGGTGCGAAAACGCGGTCCTTCCACGGCCTCGAGCAACAACATCGCCGCCTCGTCTTTGCTGCCGGCCAGCGCGCGCTGGTGCGCTTCTTGGAGCAGTGCGTCGAGCTCGTCGACGCTCTCTGCCGGCGTCGGTGCGAGCCGCTTTTGCTCGAGCAGCGCAAGGTGACCGCGCAGCAGTGAAACGGCGGTGTCTTCGTTTTCAGAAACCGCGCCGGGCTTTGGCACGGGCGCTGGTTGCCCTTGCGTGCCCGCCACAGGGACCGCTTCAGCCGCCGGCGCGTCTGCGCGCGAACCAAGCGGCAGTGCGCACAGCGCGACCGCGAGCCATGCGTGGCGCGCAAAACCTGGGGGCCGCGCCACCATCAGTCGCGCGCTTTCTTTGCGGACGGCTTGGAGGAGACCCGCACGCTGGTCTGTAGCTGGTACTCGCCGTGGTCCCCCTCGGCCGCTTCCTCGGCCATGTCGGAGTCGTCGCGCAGCACCAGCTCCACCCGCGTGCTGCGACCCTTCTTCACTTCGATGCGGTAGCGCTCGCTGCGCGTGTAGCCAAAGCTCGCGCCCTCCTTGGCATTCTCCACCAGCTCGATGCCGAGCTCGTGAAAACCGGGTGCGACGTAGCCCGTGAACAGCGTCGCGCGATCGTGACCGAGGGCGCTGCCGTCGCTGTCGTGGACCGGCACGCCATCGAGTGTGAGCCTGAGGTGGGAGAGGCGTTGATCGTCGGCGCGTCTCACCACGTCGACACCCAGCTCGGTCTGGAACAGCCCGCGCGCAATTACGCCTGCGCGAGCCCGTGCTTCGACCAGCTCGTCCATCACGGCCGCCAGCTCTTGCTCGAGGCGGTCGAGCTCTTTGCTGCGCTCGCCCTCGTTGCTGGTCGCGCTCGTCTTGTCGGCGGGTTTGTCGACGGGCTTGTCCACGGCCGCCGCGTCTTGTGCAGCCGCAGAAGGCAGGGCACAGGGCAGCGCACAGGCAAGAGCCAGCGAGGCGAGCAGCGCGCGAGTCACTTTCATCGGAGCCTCCAACACATCGCCGCCACCAGCGGGACTACAGACCGAAGGGAAGGAACGTCGACACGCCGAGCGTGGTGACCAAGTTGTTCACGATGCGCGACTCCCCGAGCAGCTCTTGGTTGAGCAGGTGGTCGCGCACGTCGAGCCGCACCGCAAACCACGAGCTCGGGTAGAACTTGAGCCCAAAGCCGCCGCTGAAGGTGAGGCTGCGCGCCGAGCGGTTGTCGGTGATGCCGCCGCCGAGCGCCATAAAGAAGTCGAAACGACTGATGCGGCTGTGAAACCAGCGCAGCTTGCCG
This sequence comes from Pseudomonadota bacterium, assembly GCA_041179425.1. Taxonomy (GTDB): domain Bacteria; phylum Myxococcota_A; class Polyangia; order Polyangiales; family DASUME01; genus DASUME01. The sequence goes on from JBEGTL010000173.1 coordinate 12,718, forward strand.
TACGCGAGCGTCCACAGCAGATGCCCGCCGTACACGAACACCGGCGTGTCTTCACGGATCAGGTCGGTCGCGAAGCGATGCTCGACGATGCGCACCAGCTCGGCTTTTGCCCGCGTGTAGCCGAAGCTCGCTTCGAGGCCGAGGTCCTCGCTCAGGTGAAACGTGTAGGCGCCGCCTACCAGGTACGACGCCGAAGTAAGGTCGGCGGTGTAGCCACCAACGTAGGCGCTCAGCTCGTGCCGCAGCGCCTTTTGAAAGACGCGCTCTTGCACGCCCCGGTAGCTCCGGCGCGCGTTGAGCTCATCGCGGATGGCGTCGTCCACGCACGGTCCGCCCTTGTCGTCCGAACACTCCGCGAGCGCGCTGCTCTGCCCCAGACACACCGCGAGGAACAACGCGATAGCCACCCAAACGCCCGGGGCCTTCCGCGCAGATCGGACACGGCGGGACAGCTTGCCTCGCGTTCGGGCCCCCTGCCCGCAGTCGTGCATGCCCGCTACGATAGCCGACTCGGTTTGGGGACCGCTCTCAAAAACCTGAGATCAGCAGAGATAACGCTCGCCCGTGTCGCACAGAATCGTCACTACGCGCTGATCGGCACGCATGGTCTTGGCCAGCTCGATCGCGGCGTACACGTTCGCACCCGACGACGGCCCCACCAAGAGGCCCTCCTCGTGCGCGAGCCTGCGTGTGGTGCGGTCGGCCGCCACGTCGGTCACCATCACCACCTGATCGATGATCGAGCGGTCGAACACCTTGGGCACGAACCCTGCGCCGAGGCCCGGGATGCCGTGTAAGCCTGGCGATCCGCCGCTCAGCACGGCGCTCAGGCGCGGCTCGACGGCCACCGCGATCAGGTCCTTGTTTTGGGCCTTGAGCACCCGTGTGACCCCGGTGAGCGTACCGCCCGTGCCCACCCCTGCCACGAACGCATCGACGTGCCCGGCCGTGTCGCTCCAGATCTCGTGCGCCGTGGCCGCATGGGCCGCCGGGTTGAAGGGGTTGTCGAACTGGCGGGGCATGAAGCTGCCGGGCGTGTCGCTCGCGATCTGCTCGGCCCGCGCGACCGCGCCGGCCATGCCCAGCTCGGGCGGCGTGAGCACCAGCTCCGCGCCGTACGAGGACAACAGCAGCCTGCGGGTGACACTCGCGTCCTCGGGCATTACCAGCACGCAGCGCAGCCCTCGCGCGGCGGACAGCATGGCCAAGCTGATGCCGGTGTTGCCGCTGGTGGCCTCGACGATGGTGGCGCCGGGCAGCAGCTTGCCCGACGCGATGGCCGCGCGGACCATCTCGCGAGCAGGCCGGTCTTTGACGGAGCCGCCAGGGTTT